>NZ_CP039888.1:2307500-2607500 GCF_005221325.1 Agrobacterium tumefaciens
ACAGAATGAGCGAATCGGGTCCCTTCCAACGGCCTTCGCCTGTCGTGTCTGTTTCCGGACGCGCATCCGCCGAGCGACATTGCGCTTATAGTTGAATGCGATCAATACGCAGGGAAGAACGATGAGCCGACGTATTTTAACCCTATTTGCTTCTCTGTGTGTGACCGCAGCTCTGGCGGGATGCAGCGATGGCGGCGAAAGCAGCAAGACCGCCGGCCAGGGTGCCGAGCGTCCGCCGTCTCCGGTCAGCATCATCGTTATGAAGAACAGCGAATATCCCCTGACCACGCTTCTTCCTGGCCGCGCCAGCGCGTTCCAGACGGCGGAAATCCGCCCGCGGGTGACCGGCATCATCCGCGAAATTCCCTTCAAGGAAGGCAGCGAAGTCAAGCAGGGCGACGTTCTCTACCAGATCGAGGACAACACCTATCTGGCGGAAGTGGCACAGGCCAAGGCAAGCGTCGCGAAGGCGGAAGCCAGCGTTCCGAGCGCCCAGGCGAACCTTGCCCGCTACGAGCGGCTGGTCAACAGCGGCGCGACGCAGATCGAATATGAAAACGCCAAGGTGACGCTGCTTCAGGCCGAAGCTGATGTGGCCCAGACCAAGGCGGCGCTGGAAACGGCGGAAATCAACCTCGATCTCACCAAGGTCCGCGCGCCTTTCGACGGCATTACCAGCGCAACCGCTTTCAGCATCGGCAACGTGGTGACGGCGAACCAGACCACGGCCTTGACGACGCTGCGCCGCATCGATCCGATCTATATCGACCTGATGGAATCCAGCATCAATCTTCTGCGTCTGAAGAAGGCGATCTCCTCCGGTCAGCTCGGTGGCGACACGAAGGAAACCGGCATTCACCTGACGCTGGAAGACGGAACCGAATACAAGCACGACGGCAAGATCGACATGTCAGACATGGCGGTGAGCGAAACCACCGGCACCTTCTCCATCCGCGCCCTCTTCGACAATCCGGACGATCTTCTGCTTCCCGGCACCTATGTCCGCGCCACGCTGACCATCGGCAAGGAAAAGGGCTTCCGCATTCCGCAGCGCGCGGCAAGCCGGAACGCCAATGGCGAGCTGACCGCAAAGTTCGTCTCGGCGGAAAACAAGGTGGAAACCCGCACCTTCCCATCCAGCCAGCAGTCAGGAAACGCCTGGCTGGTGACGGAAAACGTCAAGGATGGCGACAAGCTCATCGTCGACGGCTTCCAGTGGATTGCCGAAGGTGCGACGGTCGCACCGGTTGAAGTGACCATCGATGATCGCGGTATCGTCGTTCTGCCGCAGCAAGCTCCGCCTGCCGCCGCCCCCACGAAATAAGCATGAGCACGAAACCCTCGGTCGAAGCTCGTAAAAGGTAAGGCAGGACTGCCATGGCCCATTTCTTCATCCGGCGCCCCGTTTTTGCATGGGTTATCGCCATCGTCATCATGCTAGGCGGCGCATTGGCAATCGCGACGCTCTCCATCTCGCAATATCCCGATATTGCGCCGACGACGGTGCGTGTCAGCGCAACCTATAACGGCGCGAGCGCGGAGACCGTCGAAAAATCGGTGACAACCATCATCGAGGACGGCATGACCGGTCTCGACGACCTCACCTATATGACCTCGTCATCCTCTACGGGCAGCGCCGAAGTGACGCTGACCTTCGGCAACAGCATTCTGCCTGACATCGCGCAGGTCCAGGTTCAGAACAAGCTGCAGCTCGTCCAGTCGCAATTGCCCGACACCGTGCAGCAGCGCGGTATCCAGGTCAGCCGCTCCACATCGAGCATTCTGATGGTGGGCGCGTTGATCTCCACCGACGGCAAACGCAATTCGGCCGACCTTGGCGACGTGTTCTCTTCGCGTGTCGAAGACCAGATCAAGCGCCTCGAAGGCGTGGGCAGCATCAATGTCTTCGGTTCCGAATATGCGATGCGCATCTGGCTGGATCCATTCAAGCTCAATAAATACCAGCTGACCACGGCCGACGTTACCGGCGCCATCGAAAGCCAGAATACCCAGGTTTCGGTCGGCTCGCTCGGCGCAGTACCGGCCGTCAAGGGCCAGCAGCTGAACGTGACGGTGACGGCGCAGAGCCAGCTCACCACCGTCGCCGATTTCGAATCGGTCATCCTGAAAGTCGAAAAGGACGGCGCAACCGTCCGTCTCAGCGACGTCGCCCGCATCGAGATCGGCCAGGAAACCTATGGCGGCGATTCGCGTTCCAACGGCCGCCCTTCGGCCGGTTTCGCGGTCAACCTCGCCACGGGTGCAAACGCGCTCGACACGGCGGCACGCGTGAAAGCCGCCCTGACCAATGTCGAGGGCTCGCTGCCTGAGGGCGTTTCGATCGAATATCCCTATGACACGACGCCCTTCGTAAAGCTGTCGATCGAGAAAGTGGTGCATACGCTGATCGAGGCGATCATCCTCGTCTTCGTCGTGCTTCTGGTGTTCCTGCAAAACCTCAGGGCCACATTCATTCCGATGATCGCCGTGCCGGTCGTGCTTCTCGGCACCTTCGGCATCCTGGCGCTTACGGGCTATTCCATCAATACACTCACCATGTTCGCCATGGTTCTGGCCATCGGCCTTCTCGTCGACGATGCCATTGTCGTTGTCGAAAACGTCGAGCGTATCATGTCGGAAGAAGGCCTTTCACCGGTTGAAGCCACCGAGAAGTCGATGGGCGAGATCACCGGTGCAATCATCGGTATCGCGCTTGTCCTGACCGCCGTGTTCATCCCGATGGCCTTCTTCGGTGGATCGACCGGCATCATCTATCGCCAGTTCTCGATCACCATCGTTTCGGCCATGCTGCTTTCAGCAGTGGTCGCCATCGTTCTGACGCCGGCGCTTTGCGCTACGATGCTGAAGCCGATCGACCATAACAAAAAGCAGCGTGGTCCGGGTGCGTGGTTCAACCGCGGTTTCGGCAAGACGACGAACGGCTATGTTTCCTCCATCGGTTACCTGTTGAAGCGGCCCATGCGTGTCACGATCCTGTTCCTGATCGTCGTCGGCGGCTGCGCCTGGTTCTTTTCAAAACTGCCAAGCTCGTTCCTGCCGCAGGAAGACCAGGGCGTGCTGCTGACGATCATTCAGACACCGACCGGTTCGAACATCGAGCGCACCAACGAGGTGGTCAAGCAGGTCGAAAGCTACTTCCGCGAAAAAGAAGCTGCCAATGTCGAATCGGTTTTCGGCGTGCTGGGCTTCAGCTTCAGCGGTTCGGGCCAGAACAACGCCATCGTCTTCACCAAGCTCAAGGATTTCGCCGAACGAACCGCACCCGATCAACACGCCGGCGCCATCGTGCAGCGTGCCATGGGCACCTTCTTCGGTTTCCGTGATGCGCAGGTGTTCCCGCTTTTGCCGCCGGCAATTCAGGGCATGGGCACATCGAGCGGTTTCTCGATGTATCTCGTGGATAGCGGCCGCAATGGCACCGATGCTTTGACCGCCTCATCGAAGGAACTGATAGCGCTTGCGACGGGCAATCCTAAGATCAGCTCGCTCAGAAGCGACAGTCAGGACAATGAAACCCAGATGAAGATCGTTCTCGATCAGGAAAAGATGGGAGCCATGGGGGTCGATCTGTCCTCCGTGAACCTCATGCTGTCGACGATCTTTGCTGGCCGTGATGTCAATGACTTCACCCTGAACGGTGAACTCAAGCCTGTCTATGTGCAGGGTGATGCGCCCTATCGCATGCAGCCGGACGACCTGAAATATTGGTATGCCCGCAATACCACTGGCGAGATGGTGCCATTCTCCTCCTTCAGCGAGGTGAAGTGGATCAACGCGCCGCCGTCTCTTGCCCGCTTCAACGGTACAGGCGCGATCTCGCTTGAAGGCACCGCCGGCGCAGGCGTGGCCTCCGGTGAAGCCATGGACGAGATGGAACGCCTGACGGCAAGCATGCCTGGCGGTTACACCGTGGCATGGCAGGGCATTTCCTATCAGGAACGCCTTTCCGGCTCACAGGCGCCGATGCTTTACGCGCTGTCGGTTCTGATCGTGTTCCTTTGCCTTGCTGCCCTTTATGAAAGCTGGTCGATCCCGTTCTCGGTCATCCTGGCCGTGCCGGTCGGGGTCCTCGGTGCCTTGACGGCGGCCCATTTCTTCGGCCAGACGAACGACGTCTACTTCAAGGTGGGCCTGTTGACGACCATTGGCCTTGCCGCGAAAAACGCGATCCTGATCGTTGAGTTCGCCAAGGAGAGGCAGGAGCACGGGTTAGGTCTGGTGGAAGCGGCGCTGGAGGCGGCGAAGCTGCGCCTGCGTCCGATTATCATGACATCGCTCGCCTTCATCCTCGGCGTCGTGCCTCTCGCAATCGCAACCGGAGCGGGTTCCGCCGCGCAAAACGCAATCGGAATCGGGGTGCTGGGTGGTATGCTTTCTGCAACACTGCTCGGAATTTTCTTCGTTCCGTCCTTTTTCGTCATCATTCGTCGCCTTTCAAGGCGTTAACAAAACAAAAATGGGCTGTGCCAACCGTTAATACGCTGCTAGAAATATTGCCGATTTGGCAAATGCACGTTTCTACGGCATATCGACCGCGCAGCCCATTTGTCAGCAAGCCGCGCTCGGTAAGCCAACCAGAGAATTGGGAAAATTACATGCTGTCTATTCGCGCTACCCTTCCCCTGACAATGCTGCTGCTTTCAGGCTGCGTTGTCGGACCCGACCACAAGACGCCGGAAATTCAATTGCCGGGAAAGTTTGCGGAAGCCGGAAAAACCAGTAATGGCGACATTAGCACCGTTGCTTGGTGGACAGCCTTCAACGACAGCCGCCTGAACGGTTATGTTTCCACCGGCCTCAGCCAGAACCTGACGGTGATGCAGGCCATCGAACGCATCAACCAGGCGGAAGCCCAGGTGATCTCGGCCGGTGCGGGCGGTCTGCCCAGCCTGACGGCGCAGGGACAGCATACGACCAGCCAGACCAAGGGCAGCTATCGTGACGTCCCCGTCACCAATGCATCTTCCGGCAGCCTCAGCGTTTCCTGGCTGCTCGACCTCTTCGGCCGTTACCGCCGCGCCACGGAAAGCGCCAATGCATCGCTTGATGCCGCTTACTCCACCGTTGACGTTCAGCGCCTGACGCTGATTTCCTCGGTCGCCGCCGCCTATATCGACGTGCGCTATTATCAGGAACGTCTGGCGATTGCCCGACAGAACCTTTCTTCCCGTCGCGAAACGCTTGACCTGACCAAGCTGCAGCTTGAAGCAGGTGCGGCCTCGCGTCTCGATGTTGTTCAGTCCGAAGGTCTGGTCAATTCGACGCTATCCGAACTACCGGGCCTTGAAACCAACTTCCGCAAGGCGGCGCATCGCATCGCCACGCTGCTTGGTATGCCGGCTTCGTCGCTCATTGACGAACTGCAGAAGGGCGCACGCCAGCCTGTTGCCCGTAGCATTCCGCGCACCGGCATTCCGGCCGACCTCATTCGCAACCGTCCGGACATCCGTGTTGCCGAGCGTGAACTTGCGGCAGCAGTGGCAAAGATCGGCGTTGCTGAATCCCAGCTTTATCCGAGCATCGAACTCGGTGGCGCCATCACGCCAAGCTACAACTTCGTCAGCGGCGGCAGCAGGGGCTCGGCAAACGGCTGGTCCTTCGGCCCCAGCCTTGTTCTTCCGATCCTGGATGGCGGCAGCATCCGCGCCAATATCGATCTGGCCAATTCGCAGGCGCGTGAAGAATACCTTGTCTGGAAGCAGACGGTTCTGACTGCCGTGGAAGAAGTCGAAAACGCTCTGGCCGCCGTTAACCGCGACCAGCGTACGGCCGATGCGCTGCGCAGGACGGTGGCTTCCTACCAGGAAGCGCTGCAGCTCTCGACCGCCAGCTACCGCGACGGCGCGTCTTCGCTGCTCGACGTTCTCGATGCGCAGCGTCAGGTTTCCACGGCACAGGCAAATCTTGCCCAGGCCGTGCAGCAGACGGCGCAGGACTATGTGTCGCTGAACGTGGCGCTCGGCGGCGGTTATGCCGTTGGCCAGACCGCCGCGCCGAAGAAGCCGGCAGGCCCTACCGTTGCCGCCGCCAAGGGCATGTAACAGCGGCCCAAAAAGACAAACAAAAAAGCCCGCGTCTCGACGCGGGCTTTTTTGTTATTCAGGGCATAAAATAAAAAAAGCACCGGTCGCCCGGTGCTTTTTGTTTAACCTGCCGTCAGGCTCAGTTCTTGGCGCGCTCGACGTAGGAATTGTCTTCCGTGGCGATGACCACGCGGATACCGGCATCGATATGCGGCGGCACCATGGTGCGGATGCCGTTGGAGAGAATTGCCGGCTTGTAGGAAGAAGACGCCGTCTGGCCTTTCACAACCGGTTCGGTCTCCACGATTTCCAGCGTGACGTGGCGCGGCAGTTCGACCGCCAGCGGGTTGCCTTCGTGGATGGAAAGAACGCAGGTCATGCCTTCCTGAAGATAGGCCTTCTGATCGCCCATCGTATCGACATCGACAACCACCTGGTCGTAATTTTCCGGGTTCATGAAGTGGAAGCCTTCGCCGTCTTCATAAAGAAACTGGAAGTTCAGGTCTTCAACGAATGCCCGCTCGACCTGCTCGGTGGTGCGCCAGCGCTCGGATACCTTCGTGCCGTCAACGATGCGGCGCATATCCACCTGCGTGACCGGCGTGCCCTTGCCGGGGTGGAAGTTCTGCGCGGTAAGAACGACGTAAAGCTTGCCGTCCACGTCGAGAACATTGCCCTTGCGGACGGATGAGGCGATAACCTTGACCATATGACTTCCTTGTAACTCGATGAAATGCGTCGTAAAGGACTGCGCGGCAGCACAGGCCCCGGCAGACGTTTTGTCTTTTTTCTGGGGCGCAACTACCTTAAATCCGCGCGAATTGCCAGCCTTCTACAGCAATTCGCGGAAGAGTGCCTAGCGGTTTTCCGCCCGGAATTGCTTTAAATGATGCGATCAGGCGTTTTGCGAGGCGTTTCCCGCAGTCGGGCGCCGCAGAGAAGACGGAAAAGAAGAGACGATGCGCGCAAGCAACGAGACAATGTCGCCATGGTGGACACCGGATGTCCACGCCGACCGCCGCGCTTTTCTCCTTGGCCGCAACGCGATCCAGTCAGCATTTCGCGGCTATTTCGCCCGTGCCGATTTTCTCGAAGTCGACACCGCCACCCTGCAGGTTTCCCCCGGCAATGAAGCGCATCTGCACGCCTTTGCCACCGAGGGCCTGACGCCGGGCGGCGAGGCCGTGCCGCTTTATCTCCACACCTCGCCGGAATTTGCCTGCAAGAAACTGCTCGCCGCTGGTGAAAAACGTATTTCCTGTTTCGCCCATGTCTATCGGAACCGGGAAAGGGGCCCGCTGCACCACCCTGAATTTACCATGCTGGAATGGTATAGGGTCGGCGAAACCTATGAGAGCCTGATGAAGGACAGCGCCCATCTTCTGGCGCTGGCGGCCGAAACCACCAGGACAAAACATTTCACCTATCGCGGCCGCAGCGTCGATCCCTTCCTCGAACCGGAACGTCTGAGCGTTGCCGAGGCCTTCGAGCGTTATGCCGGAATTGATCTGCTGGCAACCATCAGCCGCAATGGTGAAACGGATGAGCGCCACCTGGCCGCGAGCCTCACCAATGCCGGCATCCGCGTGGCCGATGACGATACCTGGGCAGATATGTTCAGCCGCGTCATCGTCGAGCGCGTGGAGCCCGAACTCGGTTTCGGCCGCGCCACCATTCTTGATGAATATCCCACCAGCGAAGCGGCCCTTGCCCGTAAGTCTCCTGGGGATGCGCGGGTGGCGGAACGGTTCGAGCTTTATGCCTGCGGCGTGGAACTTGCCAATGCCTTCGGCGAATTGACCGATGCTGCCGAGCAACGGCGGCGTTTCGAGATGGAGATGGCCGAGAAACAGAGGGTCTATGGCGAAACCTATCCGCTGGATGAGGATTTCCTGGCGGCACTTGCAATCATGCCGCCGGCAAGCGGCATAGCACTCGGTTTCGACCGGCTGGTAATGCTGGCAACCGGTGCGCCCCGTATCGATCTCGTCATGTGGGCGCCCGTCGCGGAATATGGACGATGACAAGGCTTGAAACCATCAAGACACCGGAAGCGCTTCTCGAAGCGGGGCTGATCGAAGCCGAAGCGCTCGAGGGCCTGCGCGCGGTGACGCAGCGTTATGCGCTCGCCATCACACCAACGGTTGCCGGGCTGATGGACAGTCGCGATCCGCAGGATCCGATCGCCCGGCAATTCGTGCCTGATCTGGCCGAACTCGTTCATCTTCCCGAAGAACGCGACGACCCGATCGGCGATGACGCCCATAGCCCTGTCCACGGCATCGTTCACCGTTATCCCGACCGCGTGCTTTTAAAGGCAGTGCATGTCTGCCCGGTCTATTGCCGTTTCTGTTTCCGCCGCGAAATGGTCGGCCCGCAGGGCAACGGCATGATGAGCCCGGAAGAGCTGGATGCCGCATTCGCCTACATAAAGGCCAACCCGGCCATCTGGGAGGTCATCCTCACCGGCGGCGATCCTCTGGTTCTCTCACCGCGACGATTGTCGGACCTGATGAAACGCCTGCGGGACATCCCGCACGTCAAGATCGTCCGTTTCCATACCCGCGTGCCGGTTGTCGATCCCGATCGCATCGACGCGCCACTGATCGAGGCACTGAAGGCAAGCGGCAAGACCACCTATGTCGCCCTGCACGCCAATCACGCTCGCGAACTCGGCGACGCGGCCAGAGGCGCCTGCGCACGGTTGATCGATGCCGGCATCGCCATGGTCAGCCAGACCGTGCTTTTGAAGGGCATCAACGATGATCCGGCGGTTCTCACCGAATTGATGCGCAGCTTCGTCGAAAACCGCATCAAGCCCTATTATCTGCACCACCCCGATCTTGCTCCAGGCACAAGCCATTTCCGGCTGACGATCGAAGAGGGTCAGCGAATCGTTTCCGCCTTGCGGGGGCATGTCTCCGGTCTTTGTCAGCCGACCTACGTCCTCGACATTCCCGGCGGTCACGGCAAGGCAACGATCGGCCGAAATGCGGCCGAAAAAACGCGCGACGGCTGTTACTCTGTCTCAGACTTCAACGGAAACGATCATATTTACCCGCCGGCGGCATCCGGCAGCGATTAAAAAAAGCATAAAAAGCCCGCCACGCCGGGCTTTTCGCGGCGGCTTCCCACAAAAACAAAAATTTCACATTTCCGCCCCTCTCCTGTCATCATAAAGAAAAATATTCTACCTATAACAATCAGCATTGATTTTAGTGCTGGTCTGGATTATCAGTGTGGAACTGGAGAGCGAGTCTCCTGATTCCGGGCCAACACCAATACAGGGAGTGTATCATGTCAAAACATATCAACATTAACGCAATCCTTGGTCTTGAGTCCTGGAATGCTGGATTTAAATCCACGTGTTCCCGCTGCTGTCGAATGTGACCTGACGGTCTCAATTTCCTGAAAATCAGTTCGACAACATGCTGTGTTAATGAGCCACAGCGGGAGTATATTTATGCAAAAGCAAGTTATTGAATTCGCTGGCGAACCCGTCGGCATCGTCATACCGGACAACGACCGGCTGAAGTTCATCGCGGTGAAGTTCCACGTTCACGACCTGGACGAACAGAATTTCGACAGCGCCGATGACGTGCGGATCGCCATCCGCGATCTCGTGCGCAACCGGAATCTGGCCGCGGCCTGATGCGGGAAACCCGTCACTCGATCGCTGCCTCGTCCCCGTCAAAACCAAAGCGCGCCCAATATCGTATCCCGAACACCGGGTCGATGGCGCGCTTTTAGTATATCAATTCGTCCGCCTAGCTGGCCGTAAGCCATTCAGGGCGTATTAAAAGTTCTGATGCAGTGAGCTTAAAAAAGCGCCTCCGAATCGCGATTGGCCTCTAATCAGGATTCGTATACGGCCTTCCTGGCGCTGCAAACTCTTCCCTCATTCCTTTTGCCCGCAGCAAGCCTTAAGGCTGCTGCTCGCCGCCAAGTCCTTGAACTGAAAAGACCTTCTCTCCGCACGGATGCACGGTCGAAGGCCGGACATACAGTCAGAACGCGGTGAAGGTCAGCGTCGTCAGCGAGCGGACGATACCTGGAATATTGACGATGTTCTCGTTGATGAATTTGCCGATATCCTCTTCCTGCGGAAGATAGATTTTCAGCATCAGATCATATTCGCCGCTGGTGGAATAAAGCTCCGAAACCAGTTCGGTTTTATAAATGGCGTCGGCGACATCATAGGTCTTGCCGGGCACGCATTGAAGCTGAACAAAAATGGGCTTCACGGACATCTCCCGTATTGGAACTTGCGGTGCGTGGCGCCGTCCGCCACACGTCATGGCGCACTATTGGCTTAGCCGCGCCGCTCTTGCAAGACCGAGCCCCGGTTTACGCCGAAAAGTCTTCGCCGCCGCCATCTCTGCCGATTGCAGCCTGAGAAACGATCCAGCGTCGGAAACTTTCGAGTGGCGGATAGCTGGCGCGATCCGGCATGCAGGCAAGATAATAGGCCTCGTCGCTTTCCACTTCCCCCGGAACGGCCGCGACCAGACGGCCGCTTCGCAATTCCTCCTCGATCATGAAGGAAGGCACAAGCGAAGCCCCGACGCCAGCGCTCGCCGCCTCGGCAATCGTCGTGAACTGATCGAACAGCATGCCATGCACATTGTCGAAACGCACATCATGGCTGCGAAACCATTGTTCCCAGGCGTCCGGCCGGGTTGTCATGTGCAGCAGCGGCACATGCAGCAGATCATCCGGCCGAGAAAGCCCGTGACGTTCCTTGAAAGCCGGGCTGCACACCGGAATGACTTTTTCATGCATCAGGAAAACCAGCTCGGTGCCCGGCCAATGCGGCAATCCGAAATGGATCGCCGCATCGACGGTATCGGTGCGGAAGTCGAACAGCGACGACCGCGTCAGAAGATTAACGGAAACGCCGGGATGCCGGGCGATGAAATCCGGAAGGCGCGGCACCAGCCAGCGCGTGCCGAAGCTGGGCAGGACACCGAGATTGAGCGTGCCGCCATCCGGATTGGCGCGCAGGTTGAGCGACGCCGTCGAAATACGCCGCAAAGCCTCGCGGATTTCCCGCGCATAACCTTCCCCCGCCCGGGTCAACCGGATGGTCTGCCGTTCACGCAGAAACAGCGCCACGCCAAGCTGCTCTTCAAGCGCCAGAATCTGCCGGCTGACCGCACCCTGTGTCAGGCCCAGCTCCCTTGCCGCAGCCGTAACGCTACCGGTGCGCGAGGCGGCCTCGAAGGCTGCCAGCAGCGAAAGCGACGGCAGAAAACGGCGCGGCGGCAGGACCATATTCCCTCACGGAATGAACTCTTGACGATATGTCGATATTCAACAGACGGAGTGGTTTGTAAAGTCTCATAAACAAGGGCTTGTCACTCATACGCAAATCAAATGAACTCGCCCGCAATATGGTGGAACGATGTACAACGACCCCCGCTCGCATGGCCTCTGGGAAAAGACCGCGCCGCAGCCGCCCGTGACGCCTGCACTGCAAGGGGATGCGGTTGCCGACGTCGTGGTTGTCGGCGGTGGTTTCACCGGACAATCCGCCGCGCTGCATCTTGCCGAACGCGGTCTGGACGTCGTTCTGCTGGAAGCGAAAGAGATCGGTTTCGGCGGCGCGGGGCGCAATGTCGGCCTCATCAATGGCGGCATGTGGGTCATGCCCAAAGAGCTTCCCGATGTGCTGGGTGAAACTTACGGCGAACGGCTTCTCGATCTTCTGGGCGATGCCCCGCTTCTGGTGCGTGAGCTGGTGGAAAAACACGGCATCCCCTGCGAGATCGAGAAAAACGGTACGCTGCATTGCGCCGTCGGCGAAAAAGGGCTCGCCGAAATCCGCGAGCGCTGCGCGCAATGGTCGGCAAGGGGCGCGCCCGTTCGTGTTCTCGACGCCGAGGAAACGGCGAGGCATATCGGCAGCAACGCCTATTCCGGTGCGCTTCTCGACAGCCGCGCCGGCACGATCCAGCCGCTGGCCTATGTTCGTGGCCTTGCTGGCGCGGCACAGAAGGCCGGCGTCCGGCTGCATACGGCAAGCCCGGTCATCGACACCGGCCGCAACGGCGCAAAATGGGTGGTGAAAACCGCTGAAGGATCGGTGACGGCAAAATGGATTGTCGTCGCAACCGAGGCCTACAGCACCGGCCCCTGGCGGATCATCCGCGAGGAACAGGTTTACCTGCCCTATTTCAATTTCGCGACAAGGCCGCTCAGCGACAATCTGCAGAAAAGCATCCTGCCCGGCCGGCAAGGCTGCTGGGATACGAAGGAAATCCTTTCATCCTTCCGCATGGACAAGGCCGGTCGGCTCGTCTTCGGCAGTGTCGGTGCGCTGCGTGGCACCGGCGCCGCCATCCATCGTGCCTGGGCGAAACGCTCGCTGAAGCGGCTTTTCCCGCAGCTGGGCGATGCGGAATTCGAATGTGAGTGGTACGGCCAGATCGGCATGACGGACAATGCCGTGCCGCGCTTCCACAAATTTGCGGATAATGTCGTCGGCTTCTCGGGTTACAACGGCCGCGGCATCGCGCCGGGCACGGCCTTCGGCAAAGTGATTGCGCAGCATATTCTCGGCGAAATCGCCGAAGCCGATCTGCCCTTGCCGGTAACGGAGCCGAAAGCACAGGCTTTTCGCGCGGTGAAGGAAGCCTATTACGAGGCGGGCGCGCAGATCGCCCATTTCGCCGGCGAGCGATTTTGACTCAAGCTGCCGACTCGACGACATCCTTGGGCTTGTCCCAAGGATCCAATCACGTCGCATTAAAATGACACGTCACAGATGCTCGGGACAAGCCCGAGCATGACGAAGCCAGAATTTTCAGCTTAACCATCTCCTCACAAAGACATCCGCAGCCGCGCTTTCCCCACCTCATCGATATATCCTTGAAAATATAATGATTGCCCTATAGGCCTATCGTTATATTCATCAGAATATATCTAACCGGGGACAAACCATGAGACTTATGCGCCGCAGCTTCTTCAAAACCATTGCCGCCGCCACATCCTTCTGGGTGGTGGCCTCCTTCATGGCTGCTCCGGCCCATGCCGCCGAAAAGGTTACAGTTTTTGCCGCCGCGAGCATGAAAAACGCGCTCGACGCCATCAATGCCGAATGGGCGAAGGAAAGCGGCAACGAGGCGACGGCTTCTTATGCCGCAAGCTCGGCGCTCGCCAAGCAGATCGAGCAGGGCGCACCGGCGGATATTTTCATCTCTGCCGACCTCGCATGGATGGACTATGTCGCCGACAAGAAGCTGATCAATGCCGACAGCCGCTCCAACCTTCTCGGCAACCGCATCGTTCTCGTGGCGCCTGCCGACAAGGCAAAGCCGGTCGAGATCAAGCAGGGCTTCGATCTTGCGGCTCTCGTGGGCGATGGCCGCCTCGCCATGGGCGCGGTCGATTCCGTTCCCGCAGGCAAATACGGCAAGGCCGCACTGGAAAAGCTCGGCGTCTGGTCTTCGGTCGAAAAGAAAGTCGCCGGCGCGGAAAGCGTTCGCGCCGCCCTGCTGCTCGTCTCGCGCGGCGAAGCGCCCTACGGCATAGTTTACCAGACCGACGCCGCCGCTGATCCCGGCGTGAAGATCGTCGGCGCCTTCCCGGAAGACAGCCACCCGCCGATCATCTATCCGGTCGCCATTCTCTCGGAAGCAAAATCGCCGGCAGCGAAGTCCTATCTGGATTTCCTGAAGTCCGCGAAAGCGACGCCTTTCTTCGAAAAGCAAGGCTTTACCGTTTTGAAATAAGCTTGCTCCAGGCCCGCTTCCCGGCGGGGCATGAAACATGATGATTGCAGGATATGGCATTGCATTGGTGGACACTCAGCGCTGAAGAATGGACGGCAATCAGGCTCAGCCTGTGGGTGTCCTCCATCGCCATGTTTGCCAGCCTGCCCTTCGGCATAGCGGTGGCCGTGGCGCTGGCGCGCGGCCGCTTCTGGGGCAAATCGCTGCTCAACGACATTGTCCACCTGCCCCTCATTCTGCCACCAGTCGTCACCGGCTTTCTGCTACTCGTTCTCTTCGGCCGCAGAGGTGCGATCGGTCAATTTCTCGATAGTTGGTTCGGCATCGTCTTTTCCTTTCGCTGGACAGGGGCGGCACTTGCCTGCGCCGTCATGGCCTTTCCGCTGATGGTCCGCTCCATTCGTCTCTCCATCGAAGCGGTGGACCGTAAGCTGGAAGAGGCGGCGGGGACATTGGGGGCAAGCCCGCTCTGGGTGTTCCTCACCGTCACCCTGCCCCTGACCCTGCCCGGCATCATCGCCGGCATGATCCTCGCTTTCGCCAAGGCCATGGGCGAATTCGGCGCGACCATCACCTTCGTTTCAAACATTCCGGGCGAGACCCAGACGCTGTCCGCCGCCATCTACACCTTCACACAGGTCCCGGGCGGTGATGCCGGCGCATTGCGCCTCACCATCGTTTCGGTCGTGATTTCCATGCTTGCCCTGCTCGTCTCGGAGTTTCTGGCCCGCATCATCGGGAAAAGGGTGAGCATGGAATGACACTTTCAGTCTCCACCCGTCACCGCCTCGGCACCTTCGAACTCGACGCATCCTTCACCTCCGAAGGCGGCGTCACTGCGCTGTTCGGACGTTCCGGCTCCGGCAAGACATCGATGATCCGCATCATTGCCGGCCTGCTGCGGCCGGATGAAGGACAGGTTTCACTCGATGGCGAATTGCTGGCCGATAGTGGGAAGCGCCTGTTTCTGCCGGCCCATAAGCGTCGCTTCGGTTATGTCTTTCAGGAGGCACGGCTCTTCCCGCATCTCAGCGTCGCGCAGAACCTGCGATACGGCAGATGGTTCGCCGCAGGCAAAGGCACAAATACGAATGACGACCGCATCATCGACATGCTCGGCATCGGCCATCTTCTGCAGCGCCACCCGAACAGGCTGTCGGGCGGGGAAAAACAGCGTGTCGCCATTGGCCGCGCGCTGCTTTCCTCCCCAAGACTGCTGCTGATGGACGAACCGCTCGCCTCGCTGGATGAGCAGCGGAAGGCCGAGATCATTCCCTATCTCGAGCGGCTGCGCGACGAGACGAAAATTCCGATCGTTTATGTCAGCCATTCCATCCAGGAAGTCGCCCGCCTTGCAGACCGCATCGTGGTGATGAAAGACGGCAAGGTGGAGGCGGAAGGAAAAGCGGCCGAGGTGCTGTCGAGACCCGATTTCAGCACCCATCTCGAGTGGCGGGAAGCGGGCAGCATCCTTTCAGGAAACATCGAAAGCTTCGATGAACGGCATGGCCTTGCCGCCGTCCGGCTCAGCACGGCGTTACTGCAGGTTCCAGCAAAGAAGGCAACGCCGGACAGCCCCGCGCGGGTGCTGATACCGGCCCGCGATGTCATGCTGGCTCTGGTAAAACCCGAGGGCCTCAGCGCGCTCAACATTCTCGAAGGCCATGTCGCCAATGTCTCGGAGAGCGAGGACGGAATGGTGACGATCCTGGTGGATTGCAGCGGCGATATCATCCAGTCGCGCATCACCGACCTGTCGCGCGAACGGCTGCATCTGGAGCCCGGAAAACCGGTGCATGCGATCATAAAGTCGGCGGCTCTCGATCCCTATTGAGCGCATCATCAGGGTTACGGTTGGCCTCCAGCCAGTCGATATCCCCGCGCAGAGCCTCGTTCATCCGCTCCTCCATGCCACGATAACGCTCCAGCAATTCGGCGCCAAAAGCGGTGAGCGCAGCGCCTCCCCCCTGCTTGCCGCCGCGCTGTGATTCGATTACCGGGTGCCTGAACATGTGGTTCAGCGCATCCACCAGCAGCCATGCGCGGCGATAGGACATATCCATCGCCCGACCGGCGGCGGAGATCGATCCGGTCTCGGCAATCAATTCCATCAACTCGACCTTGCCGTGGCCCAGACGCTCCCCCGGCGGAAAATCGATGCGGAGAACGGATTTCAGCAGCGGGCGTGTCTCGCTCATGAGTTCAAACACCCCGGCCATGAATGTCACGATAGGCCCTCTGCGCCCCATCCACCGGCAGCACCGTCGCCTCATAGACGCCCCGCGCCACCGCCCGCGCCATCACTATTGTCGCGAGATAACAAAGCTCGGCAAAATGAACGCCGCCCTCAAGCGGTTTGTCGCCGGTCGCAGCCGCGAACATGGTATCGCCGTCGCTCGGCAGATGAGCGGGCAGAACCGCACGCACCAGCCCGTCATGCGCCATGATGGAGAGCCGATGGACCTGCGCCTTGGTCAATGCAGCGTCGGTCACCACCGCGCCGATGGTCGTCGCGGTAAGATTGACGCCCTTGAGGCGAAGCGCCGTATCGTCAGCTGTAAAGCGCGCAGGAAAACCGCGATCGCCGAATTCGCCATGCACTTCAAAAGGTGCTGACCAGAAATGGCGGCTCATGCCGACGGTTGCGGAACCAAGCGCATTGACGGCAACGATGGCCGCAACCTTGTATCCGCCAGAACTGATGGCGCTTGCCGAACCGAGCCCGCCCTTGAAGGTCGCGGTCGTCGCACCCGTTCCTGCACCCGCCGTTCCAAGTTCGAAAGGGTCGCGGCCTGCCGCCTTGAAAGCCGCATATCCCATCTCGCGATAGGGCGAATGCAGCCTCCAGTCCTTATTCCCGCCATTCAACAGATCCATGAGGATCGCCTGCGGGACGATGGGCACGCGGGTGGAGCCCACCTGCAAGCCACGGCCGATCTCCCGCAGCCCGGCCTGAACCCCGCCCGCCGCATCCAGCCCGAAGGCCGAACCGCCGGAAAGCACCAGCGCATCCACCGTTTCCACCGTCATCGCGGGGTCCAGCAGACCGGTATCACGCCCACCGGGCGCACCGCCGAGAACCGAGCCGGAGGCGATGGCGGGCTTTTCGAAAACAATCGCTGTGACACCGGAGCCGAGGGAGAGATCGGTGACGTTGCCGACCAGAACACCGTCGATATCCGTGAGAAGATTGTTGCGTGCCGCCATGCCGTTCCCCTTTCCTCCCGGTATCCCGCCGCCGCGGGGCACTGTCAACGCAAAAGGTGGCGTGCCAGACCTTGGCGGAAAGCCTCGATCAGGAGAAAACCGCCGTCCCGATCACGGGTGTCGAAGGAACGGCCATATCCCGTGGCTCCAGTGGTCCCGAAAGATACGCCCGATGGCCAGCCTCTATGGCGCGGGCAAAAGCCTCCGCCATGCCGACAGGATCACACGCACCGGCAACCGCCGTGTTAAGGAGGACGGCATCGTAACCAAGCTCCATCACGGTCACCGCATGGGAGGGCCGGCCGATCCCTGCGTCAACGATCAACGGCACGTCGGGAAACCGCGCCCGCATCGATTTCAGTGCCGTCAGGTTGAGCGGCCCCATGGCGCTGCCGATCGGCGCGCACCAGGGCATCAGTAACCTGCAGCCGGCCTCCAGCAGTTTCTCGGCCACGACCAAATCGTCCGTCGTATAGGGAAAGACTTCGAAACCCTCATCGCAGAGGATTTTTGCCGCTTCGACGAGCGCGAAGACATCGGGCTGCAACGTATCGTGATGGCCAATGACCTCCAGCTTGATCCAGTCCGTACGGAACACCTCGCGGGCCATCTTCGCCGTCAGCACCGCTTCCTTGGCGGTGTGGCAACCGGCCGTATTGGGTAGGATATGGCGGTCCAGTTCGCGGATCAGCTCGAAAAACTGACCGCCCTTCTTGGCCCCCGCCATTTCCCGTCGCAGCGAAATCGTCAGAATATCCGTATTGCTGGCCCGCACCGCATCCGCGAGCACGGCGGGGGACGGATAACGCGCCGTGCCGAGCAGAAGACGGGAAGAGACCTCGCGGCCATAAAGCGTCAGCATGGCCTCAACCTCCCTGCATTGGTGAGAGGATTTCGACACGATCGAAAGCCTTCAGCACGTAACCGGCGCGTTCCTCCGAATGCACCAGATCGCCATTGACCGCCGTCGCCAGCCACTCGCCTTCATAGTCGAGGCTGGCGAGCAGACCGCCCAGCGTCTCGGCAGCGAGATCAAGCTCGTCACCATTCACCAAGAGTTTCATGATCCTGTTCCTTTTGAATAAGAGTTTCACACACGATCCGGGCCGCCTGCCGCGCCATTGCCGGCGAGAGCAGAAAGCCGTGCCGGTACGCGCCGTTGATGAAGATGGTTCGGCCATCCTCGGTGACTTTTGGCAGATTGTCGGGATAGGCCGGACGCACACCCGTGCCGGTCTCGATGATTTCCGCTTCCGCAAAGGCCGGGTGCACGGCATAGGCGGCATTCAGGAATTCCATCATCGAACGGGCGGAAATGGCGCCGGCATCCTCCGTCTCGATCATCGTCGCGCCCACCATGAAGCGGCCGGGCTCTCGCGGCACGATGTAGAGCGGAATGCGCGGATGCAGCAGCCGGACGGGACGGGAGAGAGAAACCTCCCGCGTGGCGAGATAGAGCATCTCTCCCCGCACACCGCGAAGGCGGGAAATCTTGCCCACCGCCGCACGCCCGGTGCAATCCACCACCCGGTCGAACGGCCGCTCATTCACCGGGACGCCCATGTGAAACCGCACACCCATGCTGCAAAGCCGCCGATACAGCGATGCAAGTGCGAGGCGCGGATCGAGATGCCCTTCGTTGGCGAAATAGAGCCCGGACCGGAAGCGCCCGGCAAGATCGGGCTCCAGATCGGCGATTTCGGCCTCGTCCACCCAGCGATAGCCGCTGGTCAGCGATGCGAAACGCGACAGCTCCGCCTTGTCACGGGCGGGCGCGACCACCAGCGTGCCGTTGCGGACCACAAGGCCGGGTGTCGCTTCATCCCACCAGTCAAGCGCGGCCTGGCCGAGCGTCAGAACCGCCTCTTCCCCGCTTTCACGCTCACACCAGGGCGCCAGCATGCCGCCCGCATAAAAGGATGCGCCGCGCGACGGTTCGGCATTGCGCTCGCAAACCTCCACGGTGACGCCACTACGTGCCAGCTCGAAGGCCGCCGTCAGTCCGGCGACCCCCGTTCCCTTGACGAGAACACGCATTTTATTCGGCGCTCGCTGGCGTCGGCAGCGGCATGTAAAGCTCGCCACCCTCCTTGAAGCGCGCAGCCATGGCCTCCAGCCCCTCCTTCTGGGCCTCGGCGCGGATATCGTGGGAAATCCGCATCGAGCAGAATTTCGGCCCGCACATGGAGCAGAAATGCGCGACCTTGTGCGCCTCCTTCGGAAGCGTCTCATCATGGAAGGAGCGCGCGGTATCCGGGTCGAGCGACAGGTTGAACTGGTCTTCCCAGCGGAACTCGAACCTTGCGCGCGACAGCGCATCGTCCCGCACCTGCGCGGCCGGATGGCCCTTGGCAAGATCGGCGGCGTGGGCGGCGATCTTGTAGGTGATAACACCGACCTTTACGTCGTTCCGGTCAGGCAAACCGAGATGTTCCTTTGGCGTGACGTAGCAGAGCATGGCCGTACCGAACCAGCCGATCATCGCCGCCCCGATGCCTGAGGTGATGTGGTCGTAACCGGGCGCGATATCTGTCGTGAGCGGCCCAAGCGTGTAGAAGGGCGCCTCGCCGCAGGTCTTCAGCTGCTTGTCCATATTTTCCTTGATCTTGTGCATCGGCACATGGCCGGGGCCTTCGATCATCACCTGGCAATCTTTTGCCCAGGCGATTTGCGTCAACTCGCCCAGCGTCTCCAGCTCGGCGAACTGCGCCGCATCATTGGCGTCCGCAATTGAGCCGGGACGCAAACCATCGCCCAGCGAGAAGGAGACGTCATAAGCGCGGCAGATGTCGCAAATCTCCTCGAAATGCTCATAGAGGAAGCTTTCGCGATGATGATGCAGACACCACTTGGCCATGATCGACCCGCCGCGCGAGACGATGCCGGTGACACGATTGACGGTGAGCGGGATGTAATGCAACCGCACCCCGGCATGGATGGTGAAGTAGTCGACGCCCTGCTCCGCTTGCTCGATCAGCGTATCGCGGAACACGTCCCAGTTGAGGTCCTCGGCAATGCCGTTGACCTTCTCCAGCGCCTGATAAAGCGGCACCGTGCCGATCGGCACCGGCGAATTGCGGATGATCCATTCGCGGATATTGTGGATGTTGCGCCCGGTCGAAAGGTCCATGACGGTATCCGCACCCCAGCGGATGGCCCAGACCGTCTTTTCCACCTCTTCCGCCATGGAGGAGGTGACGGCGGAATTGCCGATATTGGCGTTGATCTTCACCAGAAAATTGCGGCCGATGATCATCGGCTCAAGTTCCGGGTGGTTGATGTTGGCGGGAATGATAGCGCGACCCGATGCCACTTCCTGACGCACGAATTCCGCCGTGACATAATCAGGAATATGCGCGCCGAAACTCTCGCCGTCGCGTGCAAGCTTTTCCTTCGCGGCCTCGCGCCCGAGATTTTCGCGGATGGCGATGAATTCCATTTCCGGCGTGATGATGCCGGCACGCGCATAGGCAAGCTGCGTCACCGCCGTGCCCGCCGTCGCTTTCAACGGCTGGTGGCGCACGGAAAATTCCGGCGTCAGCCGTTCGCCGGTGGCAAAGCCGTTATCCTCCGGTTTGACGTGCCGACCCTCGTAAGTCTCGACATCACCACGTGCCACAACCCAGTCGTGACGCAGTCGCGGCAAACCCTTTTCGATCAGAACGGGATGTGTGGGATCGGTATAGGGGCCGGAGGAATCATAAACCGTCACCGGCGGTTCGCCCGCCGTCGGATGGACGGCGATCTCGCGCATCGGCACGCGGATATGCGGATGTAAAATTCCTGGCTTGTGGATTTTCGTGGAGGCGGCATGCGGCCCGGTGGTGACCGACAGCGGGATATTCTTGGCAGCGATATTCATCTTGAGGCTCCAAAGTTTGACAGTGGAGACCCAGTTCGAGCCGGAATGATGGAAAATACCGCAGCGCCGACAGCGCAATGCACACGCCAGCCGACATCAAGGTCTTTGCACCGTCCCTACGCCAGTATGAACTGGATCAGGTTCAACGGGTCACTGCGCATGAAAGCAGAATCTCAGCCCCTTGACGGGACACCCCTGGTGAATGGCCACAGAAAAAGACACCGCCCGGCTTTTGTCAAGGCCGCTCATCAACGCTTGGCAAAGGTGCGGGAATGGCGCATGCTGCCGTTAGTTGTAATTAACCTAACGGTTTAGGTGAATATTATCGTTTGCGGCATAACGATAAGCACAAACCTTCCTAATGTTGATTTCATTGGAGATACGTCGGAATGAATGCGACTATTCGTGAAATACTGGCAAAATTCGGCCAGCTTCCTACCCCCATCGATACGATTGCAGATGAAGCCGATCTTTATGCGGCAGGCCTTTCTTCCTTTGCGTCGGTACAACTGATGCTGGGAATTGAAGAAGCTTTCGACATCGAATTCCCTGACAACCTGCTGAACCGCAAGTCCTTCGCCAGCATCAAGGCCATTGAAGACACCGTTAAGATCATTCTGGATGGTAAAGAGGCTGCCTGATGAACGTGACCGTAGCGCCGCAGGATGAAACTCTGTCCGCGCGCGCGGGCCGTGTCGCGACCATTGCCGCAAAGCATGCGGACGAGGTGGATGTCACCGGCCGCTTCCCGCAGGAAGCCGTCGATGCCTTGCGGCAGGAACGCCTGCTGGGCATTCAGGTGCCCTCCTCGCTCGGCGGCGAAGGCGCGTCCGTTCAGGAGATCGCCGATATCTGCGCCCGGCTTGGCCAGGCCTGTTCGGCAACCGCGATGATTTTCGCCATGCACCACATCAAGCTCTCCAGCCTTGTGGAACACGGCGTGGAGAGCACCTGGCATCCGGGCTTCATGCGCCGCGTTGCCGGCGAACAGCTTCTGCTTGGCTCCGCCACCACGGAAGGCGGCATTGGCGGCAATCTGCGCAACTCCATCTGCGCGATCGAAGTCGAAGGCGATAGCTGCCGGCTGGAAAAGGATGCCACCGTCATTTCTTATGGTAGCAATGCCGATGCGATCCTCATCACCTCGCGCGCCCACAAGGATGCCGCGCCCGCCGATCAGGTGATGACCGTATTCCTGAAAAATCAGTACACGCTCGAAAAGACCCATGTCTGGGATACGCTCGGCATGCGTGGCACCTGTTCGGATGGCTTCCTGTTCCGCGGCGAAGCGCCGGCGGCGCAGATTTTCCCGAAGCCTTTCGCGGAAATCGCTGCACAATCCATGCTTGCAAGCTCGCATCTCCTGTGGAGCGCCGTCTGGTATGGCATCGCCTCCGACGCAGTGCTGCGCGCCCAATCCTTCATCAGAGCCGCGGCGCGCAAATCGCCCGGCACCGCCCCTCCGGGCGCTATCCGCCTTGCAGAGGTTTCCACCAAGCTACAGGTGGTCAAATCCAACATCATCGCCGGCATCAAGGCTTACGAGGACACCAAGAGCGATCCCGAAAAGCTGATGTCGATGGCGTTTGCGGTGGCCATGAACAATGTAAAAATCTGCTCTTCGGAAACCATTCTTGAGATCATCGACCATGCCATGCTGGTCTGCGGCATCATGGGCTACAAGAACGGCACGCCCTATAGTCTTGGCCGGCACCTGCGCGACGCGCACTCTGCCCGGCTGATGATTTCCAACGACCGCATTCTCGGCAATTCCGCCAATCTCCTGCTGGTTCACAAGCAGGACACCAGCCTCTTGGGATAAGACCATGGACATGCAAACATCGTTCCTCGATCGACTGTTCGAAGAAGGCCTGCTGATTGAAACGGGTGTGGACGGTCTTTATGGCCGCAGTGGCCAATTCGAGGACGTGATTGCCGCATTCGAGCGGCTGATCGACCGCACGGGCGCCGCCGATGACGCCGAAGCGATCCGTTTTCCGCCCGGCATCAACCGCGCCCATTTTGAAAAAAGCGGCTACATGAAGAGCTTCCCGCAGTTGGCCGGCACGGTCCATTCCTTCTGCGGCTGCGAGCTCGACCATGTCAGCCTGCTGAAAACCATGGATGAGGGCGGCGACTGGACGAAAGACCAGAAAGCCACCGACATCGTGCTGACGCCGGCAGCCTGTTACCCGCTTTACCCGACCATCGCCAAGCGCGGCGCGCTGCCTGCCGGCGGCGGTCTCTATGACATCCAGTCCTATTGCTTCCGTCATGAACCCTCCAAGGATCCCGCCCGCCAGCAGCTTTTCCGCATGCGCGAATATGTTTGCATGGGCACCGAGTCCGACGTCACCGAATTCCGCCAGACCTGGATGGATCGCGGCGTGGAGATGATGAAAGCAGTCGGGCTCGACGTCACCATCGATATCGCCAACGATCCCTTCTTCGGCCGCGCCGGCAAGATGCTGGCCAACAACCAGCGCGACCAGAACCTGAAATTCGAGCTCTTGATTCCGGTCACGTCAGCGACCAGCCCGACGGCCTGCATGAGCTTCAATTACCACCAGGATGCCTTCGGTCAGAAATGGGGTCTGAACCTCGAGAATGGCGATGTCGCCCACACCGCCTGCGTCGGTTTCGGCCTTGAGCGCATCGCGCTGGCGCTGTTTGCGCATCACGGTCTCGACGTGAAGAAATGGCCTGCAAAGGTCGTGGAAACACTCTGGGGCTGATCCTTCATGCGGCAGATTTTTCCCGGTCTCGATCCCAAAAACTATATGCAGCATCCGCTTCATTCCTCCGAAAGAATGTGGCCGGAAACCAATTGCTACATCGATTTATGGATTGAGGTACTGGCCTCGAAAGGCTTAGCCCCGGAAGCCATGTTCGGTTTCACCCTGACGCAGGATTTCGAAGGTGACCAGTTCACCTTTTTCAAGGTGCCGCTGGAAGACCTCGAAGCACTTTATGGCGTTCGCGCCACCGAACTTGCGATCTTCGACAAGGTGGAAGACCATATCGGGGCGCAGCTGGAGCGCGGCCGCATCTGCCTGATCGAGATGGACAGCTTCTATATGCCCGACACCCATGGGGTGGGCTACCGGAAGGAACACGGCAAGACCACCGTCGCCATCAACCGGCTCGATCTCGAAAAGCGGGAACTGGACTATTTCCACAATGCCGGCTTCTTCCATCTCTCCGGCGAGGACTTTGACGGGCTGTTCCAGCATCATCTCACCGAGACCGACCCGCCTT
This sequence comes from Agrobacterium tumefaciens, assembly GCF_005221325.1. Taxonomy (NCBI): domain Bacteria; kingdom Pseudomonadati; phylum Pseudomonadota; class Alphaproteobacteria; order Hyphomicrobiales; family Rhizobiaceae; genus Agrobacterium; species Agrobacterium tumefaciens. Next base: position 2,331,605 of record NZ_CP039888.1, read on the forward strand.
TCCTGCCCTATACCGAATTTGCGAAATTCGCGGACGGCAATCCTTCACCGGCGCATAGTCGCAAAACGGCCGAACGGCTCTTGAAGTTTCATTTTTCCAGACGCCCCTCCGCCAACCCGGTCCGGGCTTTTGCAAACGTATTTCCGGCGCAGGTCGAAAAGGTCGCCGACAGGCCCTTCGGCTTCTTCCACAAATACGCCTTCAACACGCTGCGCCAGCTCGGCGCCAATTTCGAACTGGCGGCAAGCCACCTCGAATGGCTGGATGCGGACGGTTTTTCGAAAGCAAGAGACCACGCGCTCAAAATCTCCGAGGTTGCCAAGACCGTGCAGTTCCAGCTTGCCCGCGCCGTCACCCGCCGTAAATTCGATGCGCTGGCGACCGTTCTCGATCCGGCCGCGGATGCATGGGATGGTTTGATGGAAAGCCTTGGCGAAAAACTGTCTGATGCCAGCGAGGCCGCGTGAGGACTTACCTTCCGGGAGAAAGCGAGGAGTTGCTGAGTGAAGGCTGGACGCTGACACTGACGCCCGCCGATGCCTTTGAGACCCCGTCTGATATTCCCGCATCGCTTGAAAGCCTTCATGTCTCCGTTCCCGGCACCGTGGCGCAGGCTCTGGAAGCGGCCGGAAAATTCGATCGCCTTGCTCCCGTCGCCCTCAATGACAGGGATGCCTGGTATCGCCTGACGATGATTTCAGACGCCCGTGAACGGGCCACCCTGCGCTTCGATGGTCTTTCCACCATTGCCGAAATATTCTTCAACGGCGAGCTGATTGCCGCGAGCCAGAGCATGTTCGAAAGGCTCGAAGTGCCCGTCAAACTGACGGGCGCGGATGAGCTTTCGATCTGCTTCCGGGCGCTGGCGCCCCGGCTTGAAAAACCCGGTCCCCGCGCACGCTGGCGGCCGCAGATGATGAATACGCAGGGGCTGCGGCTGATCCGCACCACGGCGCTGGGTTACATGCCCGGCTGGTGCCCGGAAATCCACGCCGCCGGCCCATGGCGACCCATCAGCCTCATCAGACAGGACGGGGTGCTCTGCACGCTCCGGTCTTCGCTGGACGAGGATGGAACGGGAACTGTCAACATCGTGCTGGAAACCAGCCGGCCCATAAAATCGGCAAGGCTTGGCTGCGCCGGTTACAACGTCGATCGGTCTCCGGGCGAAAACGGCAAGCTGTCCGGTGAACTGCGCATATCCGATGTCGAGCAGTGGTGGCCGCACACACATGGCAGGCCGGCTCTGCACGAGGTCGTTCTCGAACTGGACAGTACCCGACATCACCTTGGGTGCACCGGCTTCCGGCAGATCGAGATCGACCGTGGCGACGACGGAAACGGTTTCGGCCTCAAAGTGAACGGTCATCCGGTCTTTTGCCGCGGTGCGGTCTGGACGACAGCCGACATTTTGCGCCTGCCGGGAACAAGGCCGGATTATGAGCCCTGGCTGCGAAAAGCCGCGGAAGCCGGCATGAACATGATCCGCGTCGGCGGCACCATGGCTTATGAGACGCCGGAATTCTTCGCGCTTTGCGACGAACTCGGCATCATGGTCTGGCAGGATGCCATGCTCGCCAATTTCGATTACCCGGCGAAAGATGACGGCCTGCGCCAGCATATCGTCACGGAAATCTCGCAGTTCTTCGAAGCCACCGCGCTTTCTCCATCGCTCGTCGTCTTCTGCGGCGGCAGTGAAATGTACCAGCAGGGCGCAATGCTCGGCCTGCCAGAACAGATATGGAAGGGAACGCTGACCGAGGAGGTCCTGCCGGAACTGGTCGCCGAAAAACGACCGGATGCGGCCTATGTCGCCAATTCCCCTTCCGGCGGTGCTTTGCCCTTCTTCCCCAACGCCGGCATCGGCCATTATTACGGCGTGGGCGCCTATTGCCGGCCGCTGGAAGATGCCCGCCGCGCCGATCTGCGCTTTGCCGCCGAATGTCTCGCCTTTGCCAATATTCCCGAACAGGAGACGCTGGACAGATATCTTCCCGGCGTGGCCGTTCACGATCCACGCTGGAAAGCCAGAACACCGCGTGACCGCGGCGCCTCCTGGGATTTCGAGGATGTCCGCGATCATTATCTGAAGCTGCTTTACGAGATCGAACCGGATGTGCTGCGGCGGGAAGATGGCGCCCTTTATCTCGACATGTCGCGTGCCGCGACGGCCGAGGTGATGGAGGCGACTTTCGCGGAATGGCGGCGCAGTGGCTCCTCCCGTCAGGGCGCTTTGGTCTGGACGCTGCAGGACCTCGTTCCCGGCGCGGGCTGGGGTATCATCGATGCCGCCGGCAGGCCCAAATCCGTCTGGCATGCGCTGAAAAGAGCGTTCCGCCCCGTTCAGGTCAGCCTTTCCGACGAAGGCACTAACGGGCTCGACATTCACATCCTCAACGAGACCGGCGACAGCCTGGACGCCATGCTGGAGCTGACTTGCCTGCGCGAAGGTGTGCAGCCCGTTGTTCATGCCAAACGGCCACTCACGCTGTTGCCCCGGCAAAGCCAGACGATTGCCGCAACGGACCTGTTCGGCGCTTTTTTCGATACGACCTATGCCTACCGCTTCGGCCCGCCATCCCACGATGTGACGATCGCCCGTCTTCGGAATGTTACGACCGGACATGTCATCGCCGACGCCTTCCATTTTCCGCTCGGCCGGAAAAAGGCGCTGCATGTCGCAAACCTTCAGGTCGCAATCAGCGAAACAAACGGCAACTGGTCCCTCGAAATCGGCACGGACCGGCTGGCGCAATCGGTCCACATCGCGGCGGAGGGCTACCGCGCCTCAGAAAGCTGGTTCCATCTCGGCCCCGGCGAAACCAGAAAAATCAGCCTTCTAGCGGAGACCGCCACAACCGAAGCCCCTCCCTCCGGAGAGGTCGTGTCACTGGGCTCCAGCCGGCGGTTTTCCTTCTAAAGCCAGCCGTTTCACCGTTTCGATATAGATTGTCTTCGCTTCCGGCGTTGAGAGATTGTGATCGGCGTCGGGAATGATGGTCAGCGACACGTTGCGATAGGCCGCCAGCCCGTCGCCGTCGGCATCGAAATAATACTGGAAATGCTGCAGGCCATCGTCATTGTCGCTATAAAGCAGATGGACGGTGGTATTCTTTGCCTTCAGCCTGTCGAAAGCGCCGAAGATGGCCCGCCCTTCCTCGCTACCCCTGCGAAACAGCTTTGCCGTTTTTGTCGAAAGCCGCTTCATCGTCGCCTTGAGGATGTTCAGCCCAGCGCTTGCTACGTCGACATCACCGCTGATGAGGCGCTTGAACGTCGCACCCTGGCGGAAACGCTGGCTGTATTCCCCGAAGGAACGTGGCCGTTTATGCAGCGCCTCGTCCACCGAGCGACCCTTGCGCCAATGGAAAACAACTGGATTGACCGCAACCACGGCACCGATCCGATCATCGGCAAGCGCGCCGTTAAAGGCGAGATAGGCGCCGCTGCACCGGCCCGCCGCAATGAAAGGCCCCTTTCCGCGCGTGCCGAGAAAATCGAGCGCAGCGGCCACGTCGTCATTCTGCGCGGCATCGTAAAGAACCTGATCGGGCACATTTTTGACGGGTGGACTATCGGCAATATTGGCCGCGTCAAAGCGCAGCGACATAACGCCTTCGCGCGCCAGGGCGCGGGCCATCTGCACGGAAAGCCTGCCCCAGCCCGCATGCCGGTCGTAAGCGGCGCCAAGCAGGAGGACGGAAGACACCGCCTCCCGGTCATCCGGCCCGCAAAACACACCGAAGAGCCGCCCGCCTTCGCCAAACTGCACCGGCTGCTCGATGAAACCACGGCCGCACTGCGGAGCATTGAGGATGATATCCTCCCCGCTATTGGCAGAGCTCTCGGCATGGGTCCGAGAGAGAACCCAATCCATCAGCCGGTTCACCACATCACCTGAAATCTTCGAGAGCGTGGGGCTGGACACGAGATCGTCATAGCCGGAAAACTCCGCCTCCTCCACCTCACCGCCGATTGCAGCAAGATGTTTGGCGAAATCGGCATCGGTCACACGGCCGGGTCGCGACAGAACCAGAATGGTGCGCGCCGGAGGGGCAGCGAGATTAGCAAGATTGGTCTTCTTGATCGCATCCGCAACACCTTCAGGCATGGTCATGCCCGCAATCGCGCCCGCTTCCCCGAGGCGTTGACCGGGCCGAAGACCAAGGCCGTCATCGATCATGGATGACCACATCGCCAGCTCGCGCAGATAGGCGCGGCCGGAAACGACAGGTGCCAGAAACGCCATGGAACCAGCGCCCGCCACATCGGCAAGCGCCTGCGTCGAGATCAGGCAACCAAGCCCCTGCCCGACGACCACCACGTCCGCGCATCCGGAAAGACGCTTCAGATAAGCGAAAGCCGCACGCGTGTCGGAAAGCCAATCCGCCGCACGGCCCGCATCCTCAGGGTCGAAGGCATCACCAGCGCCAAGATAGTCAAATCGCAGGCTCGCAACGCCACGAGCCGCCAGCCTCTCTGCCAGAACCCGCTGAAACTTGCGGCTGCACAGCTCCTCCATGCCCCAGGGGCTGACGAAAAGAACGGCGTGGGCCTGCCTCACATCCTTGCGTGCCGGATGGAAAATCCCCGTCAGCCCGTCGAAAGAAACCGGATGTGCAACCGCCCCATCCAGGCCAATGCCGGAAAGCGACAATGCATCAAGACACGGATCGCTGCCTGTACGCTCTGAAATATCTATCGCCATCGACCTTGCCATCATTGCGCCAGTGTCTGGCTCAACCATTACGGGATCATTATATCGAAGCGTCTTAACGCCTGTTCTACAATAAAAACAACAATATTAGAGAAGTCTAAAAATATAGTCCTATTTATATCGCTCGCCACCTGCACGTTGCAAAAACAATCGCCGGGGTGACGGACAAGTCTCGACAGGCCCGCTATTTTGCTCGAAACCGCTTGAATATACTGATAAATAGCGAGTCCCACACCTATCTGCAGGAGGAGGTTGCGCCACCCGCCCACCGGATCGTCTAGACACCGCGCAAACCAACACGCCGGGCCTCGCCCGCCAGGTCATAGAAGTTTTATATGGAACAAAGCCTTACGCGTTATATCTGGTCGCACACGAGGCGGCAGCAGCTTTTCATTCTGCTGATCGTGGCCCTGTCCATGATTCCCTATTTCCTTGCTTTCGATCTGCCCAAACAGATCGTCAACGGGCCTATTCAGGGGGATGGCTTCGAAGGGGCGAACGCGACGCAGCTCTTCATGCATCTCACGGTCGATATTCCCTATTGGGGCACCGTGACGTTGTTCCCCGGGCTCGAACTCAATCGCATGTCGATGCTGATGGGGCTCAGCCTGACGTTCCTTGCGCTCGTCATCATCAACGGGCTCTTCAAATATTACATCAATACCTACAAGGGCCGCCTCGGCGAGCGGCTTCTGCGGCGTATCCGTTTCGAACTGATCGACAAAATCCTGCGGTTCCCGCCTTCGCATTTCAAGCGGGTCAAAGGCGCTGAAATCTCCAGCATGGTGAAGGACGAGGTGGAACCGCTCGGTGGATTTACCGGCGATGCCTTCGTGCAGCCGGCGCTTCTCGGCGGCCAGGCGCTCTCCGCGCTCTTCTTCATTCTCGTGCAGAATTTATGGCTCGGTCTGATCGCGGCTTTCATGGCCGCCATACAGGTCGGCATCATCCCCAAAATGCGCCGCCGCCTCATCGAACTCGGCCGCCAGCGGCAGCTGAGCGCGCGCCAGCTGGCTGGACGCATCGGCGAAATGGTCGATGGCATCGGCACGATCCATGCCTATGACACGTCCAATTATGAGCGTGCCGACGCCTCGCACCGGCTCGGCGATATCTTCAAGATCCGTTACGATCTCTACCAGTGGAAGTTTCTCGTCAAATTCATCAATAACTTCCTGGCACAGCTCACACCCTTCTTCTTTTATGCGCTCGGCGGTTATCTCACCTTGAAAGGCAGCCTCGATGTCGGCCAGCTGGTCGCCGTCATCAACGCCTATAAGGAACTGCCTGGACCGCTGAAGGAACTGATCGACTGGGATCAGGCACGACAGGATGTCCAGGTAAAATACGAGCAGGTCTTCGAACAGTTCAATACGCCGAACATGATAGACGACAAGGTGCAGAAGCTGTCCCCGGGAACCGTCGCGGCGATCACCACGCCGCTCGTCATCGCCAATCTGACGCTTGAGGATGATAGCGGCAGCCGGCTTCTGGAGCAGGCATCGCTGAAGATCGAGCCGGGCGAGGTGATCGCCGTCGTCGGCGGCTCGGGAGCCGAGGCGCTGGCGGATGCGATCGGCCGCACGATCTGGCCAACCTCGGGCAAGGTCAGCATCAACGATATCGACATATTGGAACTGCCGGAATCGCTGACCGGGCGGCGCATTTCCTATGTTTCCTCGGACAGTTATTTTTTCCACGCCAGCCTGAAGGACAATCTGCTTTACGGCCTCAAGCACGCACCACTCGCAGACAAGAACTACGAGGGTGCTGCGCTGGAGCATCGCAAGTGGGAAATCCGCGAAGCCAAGATGGCAGGCAATCCGCTGATCGACATCAACAGCGAGTGGATCGATTACGCCTCAAGCCCGGCCGGCGACGGCAAGCCGGAAAATCTGATTCGGGCCATTCTGGCCGTGCTCGATAGCGTGGAGTTGTCACAGGATATTCTGGAGTTTGCCCTGCGCTCGTCGATCGATCCTCTGACCGACCTGCATCTTGCCGCCCGCATCGTGGAACTGCGTCATGTGCTGCGCGCCGAGCTGGAAAAGGAAAATCTGAGCGGCCTCATCGCGCCTTTCGAGCTGGAGAGCTACAATAGCGAGGCGACGGTTGGCGAAAACCTGTTGTTCGGCACCATGCGGGACTCTACACAGACGATCAGGACCATCATCGAAAGCGACTATTTCCGGTCGCTGATGCGCGAAACCGGCCTCGTCAAAACCCTGTTCGAAATGGGCTACACGATTGCCGAAAACATCGTGGAAATCTTCGCCGACCTGCCGGGAGACCATCCTTTCTTCCAACAGCTCACCTTCATGACGCCCGATGACATTCCGGTCTACCAGCAGATGCTGCAGCGGCTTCAGGGAAAGAGTTTCGACGAGGCCAATGAAAGCGAAAAACGCGCGATGCTGCGGCTGAGCTTCTTCTACATCGAACCTCGCCAGCGTTTCGGTCTGTTGTCGCCGGAAATCATGAACCGGATCGTCGAAGTCCGGCACATGTTCCACGAAAACCTGCCCGATAGTCTGAAAAACGTGATCGAAATCTACGATCCCACCAAATATATGAGCGCCACCAGCCTTCTGGACAATATTCTCTTCGGCAAGGTGAGCCATCGCTATACCGACGCCTCGCGGCGTATCACCCGCATCGTCGCGGATGTCATGCGCAAGCAGGGCGTCTATGAGCGCGTGCTGGCGGTGGGGCTGGATTTCAACCTGGGTGCCGGCGGCAAGCGGCTTGGCCCGCTTCAGCGCCAGAAACTCAATCTCGCGCGGGCGCTGATCCGCAAATCCGATTATTACGTCTTCAACCGCCCCCTTCCCGGTCTCGACCCCCGACAGCAGGAGGAAATTGTCGAACGGGTCATCACACTCCTGAAACAGAACAACAATAACCCCTCGATCGTCTGGGTTCTGTCGAATGCACACCTATCACGTATGTTCGAGCGGGTGATCGTCGTTCATCAGGGCCTGATCACGGCTGACGGAAGTTACGAGACTCTCGCCGAGGAAAACGGTACATTCAAGGACATGGTCGCGACATAAATCCAAGAATGTGACCGAGGTGGAACAGGAACAGGGTAAGGCAATGCTGTTTAAAGACGAAATTCAGATGTTGAAAAGGGTTCCGTTTTTCTCGGAAATGGAACCGTCCAAACTTAAGCTGCTCGCATTCGCATCCGACCGGGTGTCCTATCACGCCGGGGATATACTGTTCCGGCAGGGAGATGTCGGCGATGCAGCCTATGTTCTCCTGACCGGAAAAGTGGATGTTCTGGTCGATTCCCCATCGGGAACGCTGAAAGTGGCGGAAATGACCGGCAACGCCATCGTCGGTGAAATCGCCATTCTCTGTGACAGTGTCAGAACCGCGACCATCCGCGCCTCCACCAATGTGGAAGCCCTGCGCATCGGCAAGGAACAGTTCTTCAAGCTCATGTCCGATTTCCCCGACATCACCATCAAGGTCATGCGCGTTCTCGCCGAACGCCTTACCCAGACGACGGCTGAGCTGAGCAAAGCACGCGCAGGCGCCAAGACATAAACGACAATTCCTTGCTACCTTGAATGGCGATATTGGAAAAATAAATGTCGTACTATTGCAATATAAATGAAATGCTGACTGAATAAGGGGTAAAGGGGCCCGCCAGAAATGTGCGGATATAAGAATCGATAGAAACAACGGGCTTTCATGGGAGGAAAGCGTGCAAGATTCCGTTGTTATTGGGGTGTGCCATGGCGTTCGGTTCCGACACAAGAAGTCGGGAAAGTAATAGAAATTTTCGGGTAAAGATCTGGGGTGCGCGGGGAACGCTTCCCGTTTCAGGTGAAAACTTCCGAAAATACGGCGGAAATACCATCTGCATCGAGGTAAGATGCGGTGATCACGTCCTTTTGTTCGATGCCGGTTCCGGCCTGCATCCCGCTGGTCTTGCGCTGCGGGCGGAAGGCATTACCGACGTCAACCTGTTCTTCTCGCACTGTCACTACGACCACATTGTCGGCTTTCCCTATTTCAAGCCCTTTTATAACAGCTCCAACGATGTCGCCATCTGGTCAGGCCACCTCGCCGGAAGCATGACCACCCGGGAAATGCTCAAGGATTTCATGAGCCCTCCCTGGTTCCCCGTGCCACTGGAGATTTGCTGCGCAAAGATCGCCACCCGGGATTTCAAGGCAGGCGACATGCTGGACGTGCATCCCGGCCTATCGATCAGAACCGGAATGCTCAACCATCCCGGCAATGCCATCGGATATCGCCTGGACTGGGAAGGAAAGTCGCTGGCCATCATCACCGATACCGAACATGAGCCCGGCAGTATCGACGAAACCGTTCTTGATCTCATCAGGGATGTCGATCTTTTCCTCTATGACGCCATGTTCACCGATGAGGAAATGGGCCTTTACCGCGGTTATGGCCATTCCTCCTGGCAACAGGCAATCCGCCTTGCCAAGCTTGCCGACGCGAAAAGTGTGGGCTTCATCCACCACGCCCCAAGCCGCAGCGACGAGGAGCTGGATAATATCGAAAAACAGGCGAAAGCCGAGTTCAACGGCGCATTTGCGGCGATGGACGGACAGATCATCGAACTTTGATCGCAATCCGGCTTCCGCCAGGATTCGACGTTCAACCGTTTTTCGACATCCTCATGGAACACCCTTCACGATGCGTGCATTTTCGAACACGCACAATTGACCACTTCCGAACAATTGCTCCACGATATTGCCACGAGGCCGCCTGCATTTAGGGTATTTCCAGGAAAAGCGAACCCCGGTTTTCCGTCGGGAAATGCGACAAAGCGGTCTAAGAGATCGCCACCACATATTGCATGATGATTCTATGCCGAACGGCCATTTGATGGGATTTGCATGATCCGTTTCTTTTCGGAGACCAATTTAAGACGTGCCCGGATTTCATCCGGCCTCATCATATTTGCTTTCGTTTTTTTCCATCTCTCCAATCATTCCCTTGCACTCATTTCCATCGACACGGCTGAACGGGCGCGAAAATGGTTCAGCCTGATCTGGCTCAATCCCGTCAGCAGCCTGCTTTTTTACGGTTCGGTCGTGGTGCATGTCTGCCTCGTCCTGCGTTCGCTTTATCTGCGCAGGACGCTCCGCATGCCGCTGCGTGAGGCGCTTCAGGTCATATTCGGCCTGTCGATCCCGTTTCTGATCATCGGCCACGCCGTCAATATCCGAGTCTCGCATATGCTTTATGGCATCGACGTCGGTTATTATTCGGTCATCCGACGGCTCTGGATCAACAATCCCGTCGGAGGCGCGTGGCAAAGCCTCGCATTGATTGTCATCTGGACCCATGGATGCATCGGCCTCTATTTCTGGCTGCGGTATCGCGAGTGGTATCCGAAAATCGCCGGGCTCTTCATGACGGTGGCTGTCATGCTGCCGCTCCTGGCGTTGCTGGGCTTCAGCGATGCAGGCCGCTGGCTGGAAGAGGTGGATCGGAAATATGCGCTTCCTCCGGGGCTGACGGATAGCGCCATTCAGAGAGACGAACTCCCGCTGCAAAGGGAGATGGAAACGCAAATCCGGTTCATCACCGGCGCAACCGAGGCGATTTTTGCCGGCGCGGTGATGCTGGTCTTCGTGTTGCGCGGTGTGCGAAGCTTCCGGCAACGGCTGACCGCGATTGAAATCCACTATGAACAGGGCGCACAGGCGCGGATCCCGGCCGGGTTCAGCATTCTCGAAGCCAGCAGGCTTGCGGGCATTCCCCATTACTCCGTCTGCGGCGGCAAGGGGCGCTGCTCAACCTGTCGCGTCAAGGTTCTGAACAGCAAAGGGCCCCTTCCGCCGCCCGGAGACATCGAGCAGACGACGCTAAGGCGCATCCATGCCGATTCGGATGTGCGGCTCGGCTGTCAGCTGCGCCCCACCAGCGATCTCGACATCGCGCTTCTCGTTTCACCACCCCGAGAGAGCGATCTGCCCGCGGATGCGCAGCAGGCCCGCCCCGGTCGAGAAGAGGAAATCGCCATCCTCTTCTGCGATCTGCGCAATTTCACCACGCTGTCCGAAGCGAGGCTGCCCTATGATGTGGTCTTCCTTCTCAACCGCTATTTCACCATCGTCGGCCAGGCCGTCGAACAGGCCGGTGGCCATCTCGACAAATTCATCGGTGACGGCGCCATGGCCCTTTTTGGACTTGGCGAGGATACGGACAGGGCCTGTCGCAACGCCATGAAGGCAGCCGCAACCATATTGCGGGATATCGCAATCCTGAACGAGGGGCTGGAAAAACAATTCGCCGTCCGCCTCGAAGTGGTGGTCGGCATTCACTCCGGTCCGAGCATCGTCGGCGTGATGGGATATGGCGCGGCAAAAACCCTGACAGCCATAGGCGATACCGTGAATGTGGCAAGCCGGCTCGAATCCAAGGCCAAGGAATTCGGCGCCGCCATCGTCGTTTCCGAACCGGCCATCATTCAGGCTGGGCAGGAAATTGACGATCTCAGAAGCGAAGAAATCGCCATTCGCGGACGAAACTCGCAGATGAAGGTGTATCTGCTCTCAAGAGAAGAGAGCGAGCGTTATCTGTAAGGCAACCACGGCGCTTCCGTCGCAGGGCGGTCCACCGTCAAATCTTGCGATAAAGAAAATATCGATCCGTCGGCACGCTTTCCGGCACCGGCAGCGGTTTCAGCATGGCATGATCGAGTGGCAGGCCACTGATGGCGATGCCGCCTTTCGCCAGCATGCCCGCGGCAAGATCGGGCAGCCACGTCAAAGTAACCGCATCCTTTTCCGGATAACCCGTGCCGATATCGGCATGTATCATCGCCGCATCCGTTCCGATGAAGGCCGGAGCGGTTTGCGAGATTTCACCGATCACGAGATCCTCTGCCGCCGGAACGGAAGAGGCATGCGCGCCCATGGCCCTGTCGAAAGCGATGATACGGCGGTTCGGAAACAGTTCCCGCAGGTGATTGAAAGTGCGCCCGTTTCCAAGCCCGATTTCCATGAGCGCGCCCTGATCGGGCAGATCGAGATCGGCCTCGACATGGTTGAGGATATCGCGCTGCGCGGTCAACCGGCGAATAAAACTGTCCAGTCTGCTCATATTATCAGGCCTTGATGATGTGTTTTGCGGCGATATCCCGGCGCGCGAAGACATTTCGTGTATCGACGATCAGCGGCGCCCAGTCGCTGAGCGCAGCATAGTCGACATTGTCGTGATCCGTCGCGACAAGAACGGCATCGAAGCCGCCGATGGTATTACTGTCCCAAGATACGGATTTCATGCCCATAAGGTGGCTATATTCCCGGGTTTTCGGAATTTCCGCCACATATGGATCGAAATAGGCCGCTTCGCCACCGCGCTCCTGAATAAGCTCCATGAGCTTCAGCGACGGGCTTTCGCGAATATCGGGCACGTTTTTCTTGTAGGCGAGACCGACGACCAGAACCTTGGAGCGGCTGAGCGCCTTGCCGGAATGGATATCGAGCGCTTCGGCAACCCGCCCGACGACATGGCGCGGCATGCCGGTATTGATTTCGCCGGCAAGCTCGATGAACCGCGTCGGCAATTCATATTCGCGTGATTTCCAGGTGAGGTAGAACGGGTCGATCGGTATGCAATGGCCGCCGAGACCCGGACCGGGATAAAACGGCATGAAACCGAACGGCTTGGTTTTCGCCGCGTCGATCACTTCCCAAATGTCGATACCCATCGCCTCGTAGACGACCTTGAGTTCGTTAACGAGGGCGATATTGACGGCGCGGAAGACATTTTCGGTGATTTTCACCGCCTCGGCCGTGGCATTGGTCGAAACCGGAACGATCTTCTTCACCACGGAGCCGTAGAAGGCGGCCATCAATTTTCCGGCAGCCTCGCCGTCACCGGCGACGACCTTCGGGATAGTAGAGGTTTCGAAGTCGCTATTGCCGGGGTCTTCCCGCTCGGGCGAAAAGCCGATGAAGAAATCAACGCCGGAGACCAGGCCAGTGCTCTCCAGAATGGTCTTCACCACCCCGTCGGTCGTGCCGGGATAGGTGGTCGATTCCAGCACCACGAGCTGCCCCTTGCGCAGATGGGTGGCAATCTCCCGGCAGGTTTTTTCAACATAGGAAAGGTCCGGCTCGCGATATTTCGTCAGCGGCGTCGGCACACAGATGGCGATTACATCGCATTCGGCCAGCCTGGAGAAATCGCTGCTGGCAACGAAACCGTCATCCTGCCGCACACTTGCCAGCACCTCATCGGAAACTGCCTCGATATAGCTGCGGCCCGCTTCGATCGCAGTAATTTTACCGGGGTCGATGTCGAAACCGACAACCTTGAAACCAGCCTTGGCGACCGTCATGGCAAGCGGCAGGCCAACATAGCCGAGGCCGATCACCCCCGCTTTTGCGCTTCTGTTTTCGATGCTGGAAAGCAAGGTCTGGGAAATGTCTGGAGAAGTCAAAGCGTGTCACGCTCCGCGCATGTGCAAAAGATGCCTTTCAGTTGGGCAAGAATGACCGACCTGTCAAGGCTCGACCCTTTCAAATTCCGGTTGACGCCCCAGCCGCCGGCGACGCACAACCATCCGCATGAAGATCGCCTTTTATTCGCCGCTCAAATCGCCCAACCATCCCGTTCCCTCCGGCGACCGGCTGATGGCCCGACTGTTGATGAAAGCGATGACGATGGGCGGCCACGACGTTTTCGTCGCCTCCGAACTACGCAGCTTCCTGAAACAGCCGGACGATCCGGCGCGGCCATCGCTCGCCGATGAGGCCGGGCGCGAAATCGAAACGATCGCGGAGCGCTGGCGGCGGGAGGGCGCGCCGGACCTCTGGTTTTGTTATCACCCCTATTACAAGGCCCCTGACCTGCTCGGCCCGGAACTGGTGCAGCGTTTTGGCCTTTCCTATGTCACCGCCGAGGCATCCTATTCACCGAAACGCAACGGCATGGGCTGGCAGGCGGTTCAGGACGGGTTGCTCGCCGCATTGAACGGGGCCGCGGTCAATATCTGCTTCACCGCGCGGGATCGTGAAGGGCTTGTGCGCGCTTCCTCCACCCTGCAATGGGCGATGTTGCCGCCCTTCATCGATGCCGGGGCATTTCTCAGCAACACACCCCGGCCGGAGCCAGCAAGGCTCATCACCGTCGCCATGATGCGGGCGGGCGACAAGCTCTCGAGCTATCGTACCCTATCCGAAGCGCTGGCCTTGTTGCCTGGGAATCTCGACTGGACGCTGGACATCGTCGGCGACGGCCCGGAACGCGCGGCCGTAGAGGCGATGTTCAGCGCTTTTCCCGATCACCGCCTCGTCTGGCACGGGGAAAAAAGCCCAACGGAGATCGCGGCACTTCTTTCAAAAGCTGCCTTCTATGTCTGGCCGGGCCATGGCGAGGCCTATGGTCTCGCCTATCTTGAAGCACAGGCCGCCGGCCTGCCCGTCGTGGCCGAAAAAGTCGCCGGCGTTCCCGAAGTGGTAAAATCCGGCACGACAGGATTACTGACACCGGAAAATGATACAGCCGCTTATGCCGAGACGATCAAGACCCTGCTCGGTGATGACAGGCAGCGTGAGGAACTGGCAAAAGCGGCCCGCCAGTTCGTCATCAATGAACGATCTCTGGAAAACGCCGCAGCAAAGCTGAACCAAATTCTTTTGCAGGCAAAGGCACAAAGATCATGAGTCTGGAAAAACTCAAAGCGGCACTGGATGAATGCAGCCGACGCGGCATAAAGGCCGATCTCTGGCTGCGGGACGACGATGCCGTGGAACCGACACCGGCTCTCGACCTATTGCTTGATCTTTGCGGCAGCTTTTCCGTTCCGGTCACTCTCGCGGTCATTCCCGAGATGACGACGGATAAGCTCGCAACACATCTGGATGCCTCAGATATCGCTGAGGTCGCCGTCCATGGCTGGTCCCATGTGAATTACGCCGGGGCCGAAGAAAAGAAACAGGAACTCGGGTCGCATCGCGACCCGGCCATCGTGCTTGATGAATTGCAATCGGGACTGGATAAGCTCCACGACCTGCATGGCGGTCGTCTGGTGCCAATGCTGGTGCCGCCGTGGAACCGAATCGACGCCGGTATCGTGAAGAGTTTGGCGGATATCGGATATCGCGCCTTATCCGTTTTCGGCCCTGAGAAAAACACCGTGCCGCCTTGTCTGAACACCCATGTCGATGTCATCGACTGGCATGGCAGCCGCGGCGGCCGTGACGACGATATCCTGTTTTCCGAGACCGCCGCCCGCATTCTGCGCACCGCCGAAGAGGGCGGCACGACCGGCATCCTCACCCATCATCTCGTGCATGACGACACTGTGTGGCGCTTCCTGCGGCGGCTTTTCGAAGTGACCACCGGGCATCCTGCCGCCCGCTGGCGTTCCTCGAAGGACCTCGTCAACGGGATATCACCATGACTTCCAGGCGATCAGCATCCCGCTTTCCTGCGCGGCGAGTTCCCGCCTGATCGCTTCCACCGCCTCAAGCGGCGCACGGTCGGCAAGGGACGCGGCGACAAACGACGCCGGCGCAAGGCTGATGCTTCCCGCCCGGGCGATGACAGTGAAGATCAAAGGACCGGTCGACCACCAGGCCGGCGCACGCGGCATTTCCTCGATGATCCCGGGAAAGGCCTCAAGCATCTTGCGGAAGACCGGATGTCCGGCGGGGGCAGCGATGAAGGAATTGGCAAGCAGCATGCTGCCCTGCCCCGTATCGCGCGGCGTTTTTTCGTCAAACGCCGTCAGCCCCATCAAAGGCAGGGAAGCATCGAAACTCCTGTCATCGCGCGCCGGATACCAGTCGCAGTCGAGATAGATGCCGCCAAAACGCTCCAGCAGGATGTAACGGGCCACATCCACCGCGCCGGGATAATCGCCCTCGGCGAGCATCCTGTTAAAGATACTATTCGAAAACACGCCCTCCCGCTCAAGATCGGCCTCCCGCCAGAGGCGATAGTCATAACCATGCCGTGCGGCATGGGCGGCCCAGGCCTTGACCGATACCGGCGGAGCTTTTTCCCCGATCCATATCTGGTGAATGAGCCGCGGCACATCCTCCCGGCTTTTGAGATTGATCATGCGCCGTTCTTCCGTGGAAAACCGGGCATATTTTGCCAGCGTCTGCGGCGGCGGAACCAGCGTGTATTGATAACCGATCCGGGCGACGAGATCGCCTTCGGCCTTGGCGAGACGCAGCCGCGCGGCATGCAGCCGGCGTGGCAGGCCGAGCACGGTTCGCTCGCCCATCACATGCGCGTCTTTTGCTGCAACCAGCGATAAGAGAAGCGCATTGGCTTCGGCATATCGGCCGTCATTTTGCAACTGCCGGGCTTTATCGAGCTCAGCGTCATAATATTTCTTGTCGGACATGGATCCTCATTCAAAAGCGCCCGTTAACATATCACGAAACACGCGCGGTCAGGCAAGCCGCCACATTTCCGAAGCCGGCTTTGAATTTGCTAAACAATTCGATGTTTCAGAGGCATAGACAGACAACAAACCCTGCGATAACGTGAATTTAAGCCCTCCTGAACAATTGTCACAAGGCAACGATAAAGAGACGGCAAGGAACCTTTTGGCATGAGCGCAGGCGCAGATTTGCTCCGTATTGAAAATCTGCGGGTCTCTTTTTCTCTCATGGGCGGCACCATCGATGCCGTCAGGGGCGCGAGCCTTCGTATTCTTCCGGGAAAAGTCACTGCCCTCGTCGGCGAGTCCGGCTCCGGAAAATCCGTCATCGGCCAGACCATCATGGGCATCCATCCCAAAACGGCGCGCGTGAACGGCCGCGTGCTGTTCACCGATCCGGAAAATGCCGCAGCCGGCCCCATCGATCTGCTGCAATTGCCGAAGGACGGCCGGGAAATCCGTTCGATACGCGGCAATCGCATCGGTCTGATTTTTCAGGAGCCCATGACCTCCTTTTCGCCGCTGCACACCATCGGCAACCAGATCGATGAAGCGCTCAGGATCCACAGCATCCTGTCGCCGGCCGAGCGCGCGGAAAAAATGTATGAAACGCTCGATCTCGTGGGGTTTTCCAAACCCAAGAAGGTCGTGAACATGTATCCCTTCGAACTGTCGGGCGGCATGCGTCAGCGCGCCATGATCGCCATGGCGCTCATCTGTCGGCCTGCACTTTTGATTGCGGATGAGCCGACGACGGCGCTGGATGTGACGATACAGGCGCAAATCCTCAAGCTGCTGCGCGATCTTCAGAGCCGGTTGAATATGAGCATGCTGCTCATCACCCACGATCTTGGTGTGGTCGCCAATATCGCCGACGAAGTGGCCGTGATCTATCAGGGAGAGATCATGGAAGCCGGTACGGTCGATGACATTTTCAAGGCGCCGGGCCACCCCTATCTCAAGGGCCTGATGGCCGCCGTACCGCATTTCGACATGAAGCCCGGCGAAAGGCTGAAGGCGCTGCGCGAAATCAAGGTGGACCACGAAAGCCTTGTCGGAAAAAAGACCGCCGCGGTCAACAAAACCCCCGGCCCGCTTCTGACCGTCGATAACATCAGCAAGACCTTCACGAGCCGCAAATCCAGCTGGTTCCGCAAAAGCGACGCCAATGCCACGAAGGCGGTCAACAGCGTCAGTTTTGAAATCCGTCGCGGCGAGTGCCTCGGGCTGGTCGGCGAAAGTGGCAGCGGCAAGACCACCGTCAGTAAAATCCTCATGCGCGCCGTCCGCCCGGATGAGGGTTCGATAACCTTTCACCGGCCGGAAGGTGATATCGATGTCCTCAATGCGAAGGACGGTGATCTCAAGGAGCTGCGCTCGAAGATACAAATGGTCTTTCAGGACCCGATTTCATCGCTGTCCCCCCGCATGACGGTGGGCAATATCCTGAGCGAGCCGCTCGAAATCCACGGACGGGGAGATGCGAAATACCGCGCGGAAAAAGTCCGGGGTCTCGTCAGGGCCATCGGCCTTGGAGAAAGCGCGCTGAACCGCTATCCCCATAGCTTCTCCGGCGGCCAGAGGCAGCGTATCGGCATTGCCCGCGCCTTGGCACTCGGCCCCGAACTGCTGATCTGCGATGAGCCCGTCTCCGCTCTCGATGTCTCGGTGCAGGCGCAAATCCTCAATCTGCTGAAGGATTTGCAGCAGGACCTCGGGCTCACCTATCTCTTCATCTCGCATAATCTCGCGGTGGTGGATTATATGGCCGACCGCGTGGCCGTGATGTGCGAGGGCCGTATCGTGGAACTGGCGCCGCGGGAAATCCTGATGCGCTCTCCGGTTCACCCCTATACGAAATCCCTGCTGGCCGCCGTGCCTTTTCCCGATCTCGATCGTCCGCTCGATTTCCGCACCATCGGCAAGATCAGCGCGACGGGCAAATTCGACTGGGGCAGGCAGTTCCGGGACGAGGGTGATGGCGAGATGATATCAGCCGATCTCGGCGAAGGCCATTTCGTCCTTGCCAACGGCAATGTCGATATCCGGGAGCTTCGCCCTTGATCACGCGCCGCACCACGCTCGCCTTGCTGGCCTCCGTCTTCCTGCCGGCCTATGCGCGCGCCGCCTATATCGACCCAGCCTATTTCAAGGAAAAACGCGAAAAGGGCGAATTGCCCGGCGTGGCCGAACGCCTGCCGAAAAACCCGCGCGTCATCGACATGAAAGCGCTTGGCCGCGAGCCGGGAAAACACGGCGGCTCGGTGCGTATGCTGATTGGCGGCCAGCGCGATATCAGGTTGATGCCGATCAGCAGCTATGCCCGCCTTGTCGGTTATGACGAAAAATTTGAGCTTCATCCGGACATTCTGGAAAGCTATGACGTTCAGGAAGAACGCATCTTCACCTTCAAGCTGCGCGAGGGCCACAAATGGTCCGATGGCAGCGACTTTACTTCAGAGGATTTCCGCTATTTCTGGGAGGATGTCGCTCTCAATAAGGAAATTCACAAGGGCGGTCCGCCGATCGAACTTCTGGTCAACAATAATCCGCCGCTGATCGAAGTCGTCGACCGGCTGACGGTGCGTTACACCTGGGAAGGCCCGAACCCGGATTTCCTGGCGAAGCTCGCGGCGGCCTCGCCTGCGCGACTGTTCCTTCCCGCCGCTTACATGAAACAGTTCCACGTCAAATATCAGACAGCGGAAAATCTCGCCAAGCTCATCAAGAAGAACAAGGCGGACGACTGGAGCGGGCTGCATATCAAGATGTCACGGCAGGTCCGGCCGGAGAACCCCGCTTTGCCGACGCTCGACGCATGGCGAAACACGACCTCGCCGCCGGCGGAGCAGTTCGTGTTCGAGCGCAATCCCTATTATCACCGCGTCGACGAAAATGGCCTGCAGCTGCCCTATCTCGACCGTTTCCTGCTCAACGTCACCTCCTCCGATATCATCTCCGCCAAGACGGCATCGGGTGACAGCGATCTGCAATATTTCGGCCTCGACTTTGCCGATTACACCTTCCTGAAGGATGCCGAAAAGCGTTTCCCCCTGAAGGTCAATCTCTACAAGCGCTCCCAGGGCTCACGCATCGCGCTGCTGCCCAATCTCAATTGCGCCGACCCGGTCTGGCGCAGCGCGTTCCAGGACGTGCGCGTGCGCCGTGCCCTGTCGCTCGCGATCAACCGGCATGAAATCAACATGGTCTGCTTCTACGGGCTGGCAAAAGAAAGCGCCGACACCGTCCTGCCGGAAAGCCCGCTTTACCGGCAGGAATTTGCCGACGCCTGGAGCGCCTTTGACCGGGCAGCGGCCAACAGGCTGCTCGATGAAGCGGGTTTCGACAAACGCGACAATGCCGGCCTTCGGCTCCTGCCGGATGGTCGACCCGCCTATATCATCGTCGAGACGACAGGCGAAAGCACGCTCGAAACCGATGTCATGGAACTGGTAACGGATCACTGGCGGCATATCGGCATTGCGGTTTCGGTGCGCCCCACCCAGCGCGACGTCTTCCGCAAGCGCGCCATGGGCGGCGAGGTGCTGATGTCGGTGTGGATGGGCATGGACAATGGCGTGCCCACACCTGACATGCTGCCTTCCGGCCTCGCCCCCACCGGCGACGATCAGCTGCAATGGCCGGTCTGGGGCGTGCACTATCTTTCTGGCGGCCGCGAGGGCAAGGAGCCCGACCTGCCGGAGGCGGCGCATCTTCTCGATCTCCTCAAAAAATGGCGCAGAAGCGTTACCGAGGAAGAACGCGAGGCGATCTGGCTGGAAATGCTCGGGATTTATACGCAGCAGGTATTTTCGATCGGCATCGTCAACGGCGCGCTGCAACCCGTCGTCCATGTCAAACGCATGCGAAACGTGCCGGACAAGGCGCTTTTCGGTTACGAACCCACATCCTATCTCGGCGTCTATATGCCGGATGCCTTCTGGTATGACGGAGACGCCTGATATGCTGCGGTATATAATCAAGCGCATCCTCGTCATGATCCCCACACTGATCCTGATCTCGATGCTGGTCTTCACCATCATCGAACTGCCGCCGGGCGATTATTTCGAAAGCTACGTCGCCGAGCTGCGCGCCATGGGTGAGACGGCAAACCTTGCCGAAATCGAGGAATTGCGCACCCGCTACGGTTTCGATCAGCCGGCCCCGATCCGCTATTTCCGCTGGGCGACCGGCATGCTGGTCGGCGATTTCGGTTATTCCTTTGAATATCAGCTGCCGGTCAGCGATGTGGTGGGAGACCGCCTCTGGCTGACGGTTCTGGTCTCCTTCGTCACCATCATCGTCACCTGGATCCTTGCCTTTCCGATCGGCATCTACTCTGCCACGCATAAATACAGCTGGGGCGATTATGGGCTCACCTTCCTCGGCCTGCTCGGCATCGCCATCCCCAACTTCATGCTGGCGCTGATCCTGATGTATTTTGCCAATATCTGGTTCGGTATTTCGATCGGTCATCTGATGGACCGGGAATATCTGAATCAGGCGATGAGCTGGGCAAAGTTCAAATCGATCCTCGAACATATCTGGATCCCCGTCCTCATCATCGGAACGGCAGGCACAGCCGGCATGATCCGCCGCCTGCGGGCCAATCTGCTGGACGAGTTGCAGAAACAATATGTGGTGACAGCCCGCGCCAAGGGGCTGCATCCCTTCAAGGTGCTGATCAAGTATCCGCTGCGCATGGCGCTGAATTTCTTCATCTCGGATATCGGCTCGATCCTGCCCGCCATCATATCAGGCGCGGAAATCACCGCCGTCGTCCTGTCGCTCGAAACCACAGGCCCCATGCTCATCCGGGCTTTGCAAAGCCAGGATATGTATCTGGCCGGCTCGTTCCTGATGTTCCTGGCTTTCCTGACTGTCATCGGCGTTCTTGTGTCGGATATCGCCCTTGCCATACTCGACCCGCGAATCCGCTTCGGAGGTGGTAACGTCAAATGACTTCATCCATTCCGAAATCAGGCGAAGCGCTCCCCCATTACGTCTCGACGGCACCCTTCGACCCGTCGCTCATCGAACCCAACACTTCTGGAATGGCGGCCTTCAGCAAGGCATCACAACTGAAGCTGATGTGGTGGCAATTCCGCCAGCACAAGATCGCTGTGTGGTCCGGCGCGTTTCTGGCGGTGATCTATCTTTCGATCCTGATCAGCGAGTTCCTCGCCCCTTACAATCTCCATACCCGCAATATCGAGCATATCTACGCACCGCCGCAGTCCATTCATCTTTTCAACGACGGAAAATTTGTCGGCCCCTTCGTTTATGGCCGGGAAATGACACTCGATATGGACAATCTGCGGCGCGTCTACCGAGATGTGCCGACGGATATCCAGCCGCTGCGTTTCTTCTGCAAGGGCGATACCTATCGCTTCTGGGGCATGTTCGAGGGCAGAACCCACTTCGTATGCCCGGCCGAAGGCGGCGAAATGTTCCTGCTCGGCACCGACAGGCTGGGGCGCGATGTGCTGTCGAGGATCATCTATGGTGCGCGCATTTCGCTGACCATCGGCCTTCTCGGCGTCGCCATGAGCTTCGTTCTCGGCATTGTGATCGGTGGTCTGGCGGGTTATCGCGGTGGCACCTTCGACCTGATTGTCCAACGCATCATCGAGGTGCTGCAATCCATCCCCAGCATTCCGCTATGGCTGGCGCTCGCGGCAATCATGCCGGTGACCTGGAGCCCGATCCTCGTCTATCTCGGCATCACCATCATTCTCGGCATGCTGGACTGGACCGGCCTTGCGCGCGCCGTGCGCTCGAAGCTTCTGGCGCTTCGCGAGGAAGACTATGTTTTGTCTGCACAATTAATGGGTGCCGGCACGCCGCGCATCATCGGCAGACACCTTATTCCCGGCTTCATGTCGCACTTGATCGCATCGGCCACCCTTACGATACCGGGCATGATTCTCGGCGAAACCGCACTGAGCTTCCTCGGCCTCGGTCTCAGGCCACCGATCACAAGTTGGGGAATTCTGCTCACGGAGGCGCGCAGCGTCAGCGTCATTGCGCTATATCCGTGGCTTCTCATCCCGACGATCCCGGTCGTTCTCGTCATTCTGGCCTTTAATTTCTTCGGCGACGGACTACGTGATGCTGCGGACCCCTTCAGATAAAATGGAATACGCCTTGATTAACTGCCCTTCCGAAGCCGCCTTCATCGTGAAAGGCAAAAAGAGGTGTGGCCCATGAGCTCCCGTTTGAACGACGCGCGTATTCTCATGTACAGCCATGATTCCTTCGGCCTCGGCCATCTGCGACGGTGTCGCACCATCGCGCATGCCCTGGTGGAGGATTATCGCGGCCTCAACGTTCTCATCATATCGGGAGCGACCATTGCCGGCGCCTTCGATTATCGCGCCCGCGTCGATTTCGTGAAAATCCCGAGCGTCATCAAGCTGCGCAATGGCGAATACACTTCGATGGACAGGCATATCGATCTTCAGGAAACGCTGAAGATGCGCCGCTCGATCATCTATCATACCGCCGAGAGCTTCCAGCCTGATATCTTCATCGTCGACAAGGAGCCGATGGGCCTGCGAGGCGAGGTAGAGGAAACGCTTGCCTATCTCAAGGGACAGGGCACCAAGCTCGTCATCGGGCTGCGTGACGTCATGGATGCGCCGCAGTTGCTCGAGGCCGAGTGGAAGCGCAACAACGTCATGACCAAGATCGGCCAGTTCTATGACCATGTCTGGGTCTATGGCCCGCCGGATTTCCACGACCCGCTGACGGGGCTCGATGTTCCTGAGACCGTGCGCGACAAAATGGATTTCGTCGGATTCCTGCAGCGATCCAAGACGCAGGCCGAAACCGTGGCGCACCGGCCGGAAGGCGATTATCTTCTCATCACCACCGGCGGTGGCGGCGATGGCAGTGAACTGATCGATGACGTCATCAACGCCTATCGCCATGACCCGGAACTGACGCACAAGGCGCTTGTCGTGCTCGGCCCCTATATGCCGGCGGATCAGCGCCAGCGCTTCATGAGCAGCGTTGCCGATATTCCGCATATCGAGATCATCGAATTCGACAACCGCATGGAAGACCTCGTCGCCGGAGCCCAGGCCGTTGTCTCCATGGGCGGCTATAATACCGTCTGCGAAATATTGTCCTTCGATAAGCCCGCCCTCGTCGTGCCGCGCACGGTGCCACGGGAAGAGCAGCTTATCCGCGCCACCCGCGCATCTGAGCTCGGTCTGTTCGACATGCTTCTGCCGGAAGACGCAGAGAACCCCGCAAAAATGGCAGAGGCTCTCAAAGCCCTGCCAAACCGCGCACCACCTTCCGTCAACTCGCAGAATCTGAAGCTCGACGGTCTGGAAAACATCTCGCGCCGGATCGCCGAATGGCTGCCGCCCGAGAGCGAAAAGGCGCCGATTACGCTCACCGCGTGATCGGCTTCCCGACGAACACAGCTTCAAAAGAGACACGCGCAACGTGACTGATACAAAAAAAATCGTGGTGCTCCTCAAGGGCTATCCGCGCCTGTCCGAGACTTTCATCGCCCAGGAGCTTCTAGGGCTCGAAAAGGCCGGGCTGGAACTCGAACTCATGTCCATGCGCCGTCCGACGGACAAGAAGCGACACCCCGTTCATGATGAAATCCGCGCGCCCGTCACATACCTGCCGGAATATCTGCATGAAGAGCCGCTGCGGGTTCTGAAAGCGCTATGGGCCTGCCGTAAAAAGCCTGGCTTCGGAAGCGCGCTTCGCCGGTTTTTCAGCGACCTGCCGCATGATCTCAGCCGCAACCGATTTCGCCGTTTCGGGCAGGCCGCTGTGCTGGCCCATGAATGGCCTGTGGATGCCGAATGGCTGCACGTTCACTTCATCCACACGCCCGCCTCCGTCGCCGCCTATACCCATCTCATAACAGGCACGCCCTGGACGATTTCCGCCCATGCCAAGGACATCTGGACCTCTAGCGACCACGACCTTGCAACTAAGCTGCAAAGCGCCCGCTGGACCGTGACCTGCACCGCCGGCGGTTTTCAGCATCTGCAAGCGCTCTCCGGGCCAAAGCAGAATGTGCATCTGAGCTATCACGGGCTCGATCTCACCCGTTTCCCGCATTTTGAGGGACCGCGCCCTGCAAGGGACGGATCGAATGCCGCCGATCCGGTCAGAATTTTAAGCGTCGGCCGAGCGGTCAAGAAAAAGGGCATCGATATTCTGCTGCGGGCGCTCGCCTCGCTTCCTGAGACCGTCCATTGGCGCTTCACCCATATTGGCGGTGGCGACGAACTGACCGCGCTGAAAAAACTGGCCGACGAACTTGGCATTGCCGAGAGAATTGTCTGGACCGGCGCCATGGACCAGAAGCAGGTGCTGGAGAACTACCGCGAGGCGGATCTCTTCGCGCTTGCCTGCCGCATCACCAGCGATGGCGACCGCGACGGTCTTCCCAATGTACTAGTCGAGGCCGCAAGCCAGGCGCTGACCTGCATTTCCACCAATATATCAGGCATCCCGGAATTCTTCGTGAATGGCGAAAACGGCCTGCTGACGGAGCCGGAAAATCGGGCAGCCTTCGCAGAAGCGCTGCGCACCGCAATCACCGATCCGCAATTGCGCCAGCGTCTCGGCGCTGCCGCTGAGGACCGCGTTCGAACAGCTTTCGACCATCGCACCAGCATCGCCGAATTGAAGTCTCTGTTCGAGACCGAGTGGGAAAAGACACCATGACCGAGATGGAAAAGCGTCCTTCCGTTTTCTTTTACGTGCAGCATCTTCTCGGCATCGGCCATATTGCCCGCGCCAGCCGCGTTGCCAATGCCCTGCAGGCGGATGGTTTCGATGTCGTTCTGGTCACCGGCGGCACCCCGGTTCCGGGCTTTCCCGGTGAAGGCATCCGCCATGTCGAACTGCCGCCGATCGCTGTCAGCGACGGCAACTTTTCAGGACTTATCGACAGTTCCGGCAAGCCGGTGGACGAGACCTTCAAGAACCTCAGAACCGACATGCTGATCGGCGCCTATCACGGCGCAAAGCCCGATATCGTCATCATCGAGGCTTTTCCATTCGGCCGCAGACAGGTGCGCTTCGAATTGCTGCCCTTGCTGGACGAGATCGAGGACAGCGAACCACGCCCGCTCGTGATGACCTCGCTGCGCGATATCCTCCAGGAAAAAACCAAGCCCGGCCGGGACGAAGAGACCGTTTCCCTGGTGAAGAAACATTTCGACGCGGTGCTCGTGCACGGCGATCCCGATTTCGCCCGGCTGGAAGATACGTTCCCCCTCGCCAGTGAAATCAGCCAGCGCATTATCTATACCGGGCTCGTCGCCCCGCAACCACCGCCGGAACCGGCGGAAAAATTCGATATCGTCGTCTCCGCAGGGGGCGGCGCCGTCGGCGCAGCCCTCATCCGGGCAGCCCTTGAGGCAGCCCCGCTGCTGCCTGACATCAAGAGCTGGTGCCTCGTCACCGGTCCCAACATGCCGCAGGCGGATTTCGATGCGATTTCCGCCGAAGCGCCGGACAATGTTTCCGTCTTCCGCTTCCGCAAGGATTTCGCCAGCCTGCTTGCCGGCGCGCGGCTTTCGGTATCACAGGCCGGTTACAACACCGTCTGTGATATTCTTCAGGCGAAATGCCGTTCGCTGCTGATCCCCTTCGCGGCCGGTGGCGAAACGGAACAGAGCGCCCGGGCCGAACGGCTGGCGCGGCTGGGCTTGGCGCAGGTGCTGGAGGAAAAACACATCTCCGCGCAGTCCATGGCCGAGGCCATCAACGCGGCATTGGCGCTGCCGGAACCGGGCAAGGTCCACCTCGATCTCGATGGCGCGGCAGGCACCGCTAGAGCACTGCGCCGCCTTTATGATGAGCGCTGAGGATCGTCTTTAATTCGCGCACGGCGGCCTCATCCGTCGCCTTGCGCCCCGCGCCGGTAAAGCCGAGCTTCGCCACCCTGCTTTCCGGATCATAAAACGGTACGGCGGAACAGGAAGCGTGGATTTCCGTAATCGGAAAACGATCCAGCAATGTCTGAACGCTTTGCGGGCGCACGCCGGCTCCGGGCATGATGACGATCCGGCCTTTGGCAAGCTCCGATAGACGCGCCAAAGTCTCGACGCCCTCAAGCGCCGAACGCGCGCCGCCGGAGGTCAGGATGCGTGGAAAACCAAGCGAAATGGCAGCCTCCAAGGCCTCCTCCATATCCGGCACGATATCGAACGCCCGGTGCAACGTCGCATCCATTCCGTCAGCGTGACGGCGCAATTCTTCGAGCAAAGCCATATCAAGCGAGCCATCGCCACGCGATGCGCCGAGCACCACGCCGGAAAGCCCTGCCGCGCGCGCGGCATCGATATCGCGTTTCATCACATCGGCCTCGTCGCGCGTGAACACGAAATCCCCGGCGCGCGGCCTGATCATGACGCTCACCGGCAACCCATAGGCCGCCGCCCGCTGCATGAACCCCGCCGATGGCGTCACTCCACCGCCGGACAGCGCCGCGCAAAGCTCGATCCGGTCGGCCCCGCCCCTGACCGCCGCTTCCAGACCGGCCACATCGTCCACGCAAATTTCGAGAATCATTCTAACCTCTTTTGTCTGGCCGCGGTCTGTTCACGCGCCGGATCATCCGAAACCGCCCACACTTTTGGTCGACGCTCTACCTGCGGCGACCCGTCCCATCAAGCGCATAGAGCATATAAACCCCGCCAAGACCCACGATCGCCCCCAATATGGAGGTTCCCGAATAACTGGAGACCAGGGTTCCAACGGCAAAAATCAACGCACCGAGACCGGCGCCGAGGAAGATATTGACCGCGATCAGCGAGCTTCCGAGCCCCGGCCGGTCGGCGATCAACTCCTGCAGATAGGTGATGGGAATGCTGATGATGGCGGCGGCACCGAGCGCGCTGATGACGGTCTGCGCATAGATGTGCCAAGGCGCGGAAGCGAGCCCCTGGAGGATGAGATAGATGGCGTAAAGCACCGCACCCGCCGCCAGCGTCAGCGTTTGCGGCACCTTCTTTTCGATCCAGCCCCAGAGGAGAATGAAAACGATTTCCAGCGCGGCGACGATGCCCGCAACGATACCGATATCCGCGACCGTACCCTTTGCCTGTCCGGTTATGATGAGCGAGCGGATGGAATCATTCAGGTGCAGCATGGAGCAGATCAGGGCGATGGCGATGATCCGCAAAAGCACCCGCCGCGATCCGATTTCCGCAAGGGAGGCCATGAGGCCGAAGCGTGCTTCGTTACTGACGACTGCCGGCGTGGCCGCGCGCGGCAGGCAGAAAGCGACCAGCAGAAAACAGATAAGCGCGCAGATGCCCGAGAACAAGAATGCCAGAAGCATATTGCCGGAATTCACCAGAAAAATGCCGACAATGCCGGGCACCAGCACCCAGGACAGCGAGATGGTGGCCCGCATGATCGAATTCACGGCGATCATGTCGCCAGTCGAAAGATTGCGGGCATCGGCGCGCACATGCGCGAAGATCAGCGAGTTCATCGCCCCGAAAATCGGCAGCAGAAGGAGTTTGGCGCTGACGAAAGCCGTGGCGTTGCCGACCAGATAAACCAGCAGATAACCGCTGACCCCGAAGAGTGCGATAAGCAGCATGGGTTTGCGATATTCACCCAGCCTGTCGGCGACGATGCCCATCAGCACGCTGGCACTTACATTGATGACGGCGGCAAACAGCATCAGCAGGGAATAGACGCTGTTGCTCAGCCCGATTTCACGAATGCCGATGACCGCCTGATAGGGCGCTGTCGCCGCATTGGAAAACCCGAAAAACAGGATGGCGAGCGCCCCGATGCGGATCGACGGATTGTTGATGACGATGGAAAGAGCCGACGGCATGGATATTCGCCTGAGATGATCCGGCAAGGCCGGATCGCTGGGGTAAAAGCTACCGAACCGCTGTCATTGCCAGCGGGCCGAAAGGATGGGTTTGGGGATATAGTCGAAATCCGGCTTCCACGGATAAAAATCGCCGGACCGGCGGTGATTGGGAAGGTTTTCGATATCCTGATTGATCACCCCTTCCGTCAGCGCCATGAGATTGGGATTGGCGATCGGCGCAAGCTCCGGAGAAAGATAACCTGACTTGACGACCAGCAGCCTGACCTCTTTCGGATCGAAACCCAGACGGGTGAAATCCGAAATCATGTGATAGGGCCTGCGTCGTGCCGCCAGAATGACCGTGATGGCACCGATGGCGACCACCGCCTGCCGGTGATCGGCAGCACCGGGATCGTCCAGTTTCAGAACCCTGGCTTCGACGGTGACAGAAGGACTTTGCGGATCGAGACTGCCGCCGATCTTTATGGAAAGACGCGCGCCCTCACCTGCCGCAAAACAGGCTTCGACCGCCGGCCGGTCGGTGATGCCGCCCAGAAGAGCACCCTGCCAGTTGCGCGCAATCAGCGCCGAAAGAACATCGGCGCGATCGCCCACCCCGCCGCCGGTCGGGTTGTCACCGGAGTCAGCGAGAATAATCGGCCGTGTCGTCGTCTTTTCCGCAATATCCATGATGGCGTCGAGCGGCTCCGTCACAGGCCCGAAACGAAAATCCTGCCGGGCATTCCAGTAGCATTGCGCGATCTCGGTGGCGACGGCCTTTGCTGCCGCTTTGTCGGTTCCCGTCACCACCGCACAGGCCGTCGCCCGGGGTTCATCGGCCCAGACGTAACCGATCATGAAATTTGCATCCCATATGCCGGGCCGCGCATCGTAATCCGGCAGAACGGCATAGAGGCTTTTGGCGGGCTCATCTTCCGTGGAGGTCTTTTCGCCTGGCAGCAGAACGGGGATTTTCGCCCAGGCCACGCCGGGCTTTTCTCCCGTCTTCAGAGCCTTCAGCAACATCGTCCAAGCCCGCACCATCGTCTCGCGCACATCGATATGCGGCGCAGTTCGGTAGCCGGCAAATATATCCAGCTGATCGATGATCGTCTGGCTGACATTGCCATGCAAATCATAGCTCGCGGCGACAACAACATCCGGTCCGACCACGGCGCGGGCGCTGGAAATCCAGTCACCTTCCGCATCGTCCATGCCTTCGACATTCATCGCACCATGCATGGCGAGATAAAGCCCGTCCAGCGGCAACGAGGCCTTCAGGCGTTCGAGGAACTCGTGCTTGAATGCGTCATAGGCCCCGCGTGACACCGGGCCACCCGGCACGGCGCGGGCGTGCAGAAGCGGCAATACGTCCGCTCCACCTTCGCCGAGGAAATTGAAATACTCGGCCTCCAGAAGCTCCGCGCCACGAAAGACGCGAAAATCCTCCTGCCCCATCAGCACGGGGGAATAGGTGCTGCATTCGGTATGAATTCCACCAACGGCAATACGCATCTCGCCTTCCCCTCAATAAACCGGGCTCAAGGGGACGATGGCGGAAAAGCGCAGCCAATCTTTCTGCGCCTTTGGCGTCCATGCCGCCTCGGCAATGGCCGGCAGCCTCGGGAAGACCAGATGGTTGAAATAGGCACGGTTGAGGAAATGTTCGGACCAGATGCAGGCCTGCACGCCTTTCATCCGCTCCTTCAATTCCTCCGGGAAATCGCCGACAGCCTCATAAGCATAAGTGTGCGAAGGCGGAACCGTGCCGGCCCAGCTTGCGCCGGGCTCCTGCCATGCTTCGTCCTGCACCATGTCGAGATAATAGGCCTGACCCGGCGTCATCACCACGTCATAACCCTGCTTTGCAAGCTCAAGCCCGACTTCCGGCTTCTGCCACGCCATCAGCAATGTTCCGGCCGGATCGACGCCGCCGCCATGGGAAACCTCATCCCACCCCGCAAGCTGGCGGCCCCGCTCATGCAGCATCCCCTGAATACGCTTCATGAAATAGGACTGAATGCCGAAGGTGCCGTCCAGCCCCTCCTTTTCCATCAGCGCCTTGGCGAGCGGCGAAGCGAGCCACGACCCATCCGCAACCTCGTCGCCGCCGATATGGATCAGCCGCGACGGGAAGAGCTCCACCATCTCGTCGAATATCTTGCCGAGGAATTCATAGGTCGGCTCGATGGCCGGGTTGAGCGCATTATTGGGATATCCCTGCACCGAGCGATAGCTGTCCGGCGCTTCCTGCCCGTCCGTCAGTTCGGGATAGGCAACAAGAGCCGCGGTGCTGTGACCGGGAATATCCACCTCCGGCACGATTTCGACATTCAACGCCGCCGCATGCGCCACGACCAGACGCACATCATCCTGCGTATAATAGCCGGAAACCGGTTCCGCCCCATTGCCGAGCTGCGGCAGAAGCGGCGCATCCGGACCGCGCGTCGCGCCAACGGTGGTCAGCAATGGATAAGCCTTGATTTCGAGACGCCACGCCTCGTCATCCGTCAGGTGCCAATGGAAGCGGTTCATGCGCAGCCATGCGAGAATATCGATCAGCCGCAGCACATCATCGGTCGGATAAAATTGCCGCGAAACATCCAGATGGCAGCCACGCCAGCTATAGCGCGGCGCATCGCTGATGGTGCCGGAGGCCGGAAAACGGAACTTCGGGTCGATACGCGCGCCGTGCAGCAGCTGCGCCAGAACCGTCAGGCCATATTGCAGGCCGGCAGCGGCCGAATATTCCACGGTAACGGCTTCGTTGGAGAAAGTGATGTGGTAACCTTCCGCCTCGAGCCCGCTATGCTGCTTGAAATGCAGCGGTTTTCCCTCATGCACCGGCGCAAGGCTGAAAGGCACATGCCCGACGGCAAAGAGCCTGCGGAACAGCGACAGCACGGTTTCCACCGCAAGCACTTCTTCCGCCCTGGCGTCTTCCATCGGGAAAAGTGCGACGGGAAAACCCTCGCCCGGTTCGGCATCGATTTCAGCGGGCCAGGGCTGGACGGCGAAGGGCAGATCGAGCTTTCCTTCGGGAAGCAGCACCGGCGCCGGCTCGCTGTGGCGCCCATCCAGCATCAGGTCACCCACATCCACGGCGCGATGTGTGCCATCGGCAAGGCTGACATAGGCGGATTTTGCGCCGTCCGTGCGATGCCGGGCTGGTCTCAGCAGGCCATCGACGGTGAAGCGCCAGGATTTGCCCGTCTCCAGCACGAAACCGGATGGAGGTGCAAATTCATGGAAATTGGCGTTGCGGCGCAGGTAAACGGCGTTGCCACACACCGGCTTGTCCACCGTCCGCGTCAGCGACGTATAGACGATGCGAAAATCCTTCAGCGGTTCGCGGGAAAGATTGACGAGCGTGAAGGTGAAGCCGCCGGATGCGGAGTCTGCGAGCGGATGCCATGAATTTTCAAGACGATAGTGTGCGAGCGCCATGATGCTCCCCTTTATTGCGCATTGAACCCGTCAGAGGGCTCGGTCAGTAGTGTTCGGATTGCGAAAAAGTTCGGGCCAGCGGCGCCTGCCCCGCCGTCAGCCCGCAATCAACCGGCAGACACACGCCGCTGACAGCAGCGGCCTGCGGGCCGGCCAGAAAGGCAACCGCATTCGCCACATCCTCGGGTCTGACGATACGCTGCAGCGGATACCAGTGCTTGGCTTCCTCGAAGACCTGGGGATTGGCGGCGGCGCGCGCCTCCCATGCCTGCGTGCGCACGGTGCCTGGCGCAACCGCGTTGGAACGGATGCCGAATTTGCCGTATTCGACGGCGATCAGCCTAGTCAGATGGATCAGCCCCGCCTTTGCCGCGCTATAGGCCGGATGACCGAACACCGCCATGCCGTTGACGGAGGTGATATTGACCACGGAACCCTGGGTACGCTTCAACGCCTCCTCGAAAGCCCTGAAGCAGAGAAACGGCGCTTCCAGATTGAGAGCATTGTCCTTACGCCATATCTCAGCGGTCGTGTCATGCAGGCTGACAGCCCGTGCCGCACCGGCATTATTGACGAGGGTGGCGACATCGCCCAGTTTCGCGACCTCGGCGGCCAGCCGCGCAAGATCCTGCGGATCGGTGACATCACAGGTTTTCGCAGCGAAGCCCGGACCGGAAAGCTTGGAAAGCGCATCGGACAGGGCGTCGGCATCGATATCAACCAACACCACCTTCGCATGGCTTTCAGAAAGTGCCGCAGCAATCGCCCGGCCAATATCCCCCGCCGCACCGGTTACGACGGCGAGCTGGTCTTTCCTGTCCTTCATCACCTTTACAACTCCCGTGAAATTTTCCGACCCACCGCAGGGGTCCGAGGCAAAACTGCCCTTATTTTTTCCTCGCCCTCAGTCACCGAGCAATTGCTTGTCATCGGGATCGCGATGCTCCACGAGCTGCTGCTTGATGTGGCGCAACGTCACCATCGATCTCTGCCGCTGTTGATAGGCGGCAAGCGTCGCAAGAATATCGACGGCGGCGAGATAAGCGTAACGTGACGAAGTCGGCCGGAAGATATTGTTTCCTTCGGGCACATTCACGGCCACCACCATATCGGCTGCGGCAGCAACCGGCGTGTCGCTCTGGGTGAGCGCGATGGTGGTGACCCCCATTTCCCGCGCCAGCCTGAAACACTTCACCAGTTCCATGTTGCGACCGGAAAAGGACGAACCGATAATCACGTCTTCCTTTCGCGCCGCAGCCGTCATCATCAGCTGCATGCTGTGATCGGCGCTGGTCGAAACACGCAAACCCAGCCGGAACAGCCGGTTCTGGATTTCCGAAGCGATCATCGAGGAATTGCCGCCCGCACCGAAGGCGTAGATCATGCCGCTATTGGCAATCTTGACTGCCGCTTCATCGGCGAGCGCTGGATCGAGCGTTTTGTGCAACAGGAACAGCGCTTCCTGCGCCTTTGCCAACACCTCTTCTGCGACATCGGAAGGGCCGGTGCTGGAAGGTTCCGACGTGAGATACCGGACACCCACATAGGCCGTCTTGGCAAGGCTGACCTTGAAATCCGAAAAGCTCTGGCAACCGAGACGACGGCAGAACCGCGTCACCGTCGGCGGAGAGACTTCCGCGCGGGCCGCAAGCTCGATGATCGACGCATTGACGGCGAATTCGAAGTCCGAAACCAGAATATCGGCAATCCGCCGTTCCGATTGCGAGAACTGCCCCCTGTCTTCCTGTATCCTTGCGAAAATATCCATGCTCACCGGTCTCCGTTCCGCCAAAACTTAACGCTTGGCCCCGTTGCCGATGCACCCTAATAAAGCGCGCCCGTCAACTGCATAGACCCATGAATCGACCATGTTTCGCCCCCTTGACGACACGACGGACACCTTTGATTTGAAAATAATTTTCTCTGTTGATTGAGAGATGAGCATATGCCAACAATATTCACCAGAGAAATCTCCAAATCTTGAAAATAATTTCAACAACGGACCCAAGCCATGCGCGATCCCTTCAAAAACCCCTTTGCCGAAACCGACACTGCCCGCCACTCCATCTGGGAGATGCTGGTGACGCGCGATATCGATGCCTTCCTCACCGCCGACTGGTCGAAGGTCGCGGATGATTTCGTTGAGGACGGTTTCCTCGGCATCAACGCCAATCGCGATGCGAACCCGGACAATTGGCGCCTGTCCTTCCCCTCGCTTGAGGCCTATCGCGACGAGTGGCTGCGGCAGGCGAAAGATTTCCAGACCCAGCAATTCGCGGAAGACCCGCGCCATGCGATTTTTACGACCACCACGCTGGAAGAGATCGAAGTGGAAGGCGAGACCGCGCTGGTGCGCAAGAAGTTCGACGGCGGGCTTCGCAAGGCCGATGGCAGCTTCGACGTCATGAAGTGGCAGACGCTCTATTATTGCCGGCTGCACCAGGGCCGCTGGAAGATCAGCGGCTTTACCGGCTACATGCCCAACCCCATGCCCTGATCCAGCGGGCAGGCACGACAGGCTTGGACGCCGGGCCGGAAGCCCGGTGTTTTTTCGCCTGGCGACGACGGTGGAAAAACGCCGAAAACGGATCGCATCAGGAAAAGCCGGGCATGGAACGACAGAGTGCATGGCCCGGCTCCGTTCCTATTGGATCAGCTTGAGGACTGACAGATCGACGCGCCGATCGAGAGCAATGCCGCTTTCATCGAACAGATGACAATCCGATGCCTTGATGCCGGTGACGATCGTCTCATCCACGACGACAGGCGCAGAGCCGGGAAGCAGGGCGCAATAGTTCTCACCCGTCGGCGCGACGCCATAAGCGATGGTATTCACCCCAAGCCGCTCGATCACGCTCGGCGCGACCTTGATGTTGAGATCGGCCGCTTCGAGACCGGTGTGTTCCGGACGAATGCCGAGCGTCAGCTGCCGACCCTCGAGACCGGCACGGGCCTCCACCGGCACGGTGATCGTCTGGCCCTCATAGGCCACCGTCACGCCCTCGGCGCTGACCGATTTGCAGGTGACCTTCAGGAAATTCATTTTCGGATTGCCGATGAAGCCCGCCACAAACAGGTTCGCCGGCTTGTGGTAAAGCTCGAGCGGCGCACCGACCTGCGCGATTTCGCCGGCATTCAGCACCACGATCCGGTCCGCCATGGTCATGGCCTCTACCTGATCGTGGGTGACATAGATCATCGTCGCCTTGAGCGTCTTATGAAGATTGGTCAGTTCGATGCGCATATCGGCGCGAAGAGCGGCATCCAGGTTGGAAAGCGGCTCGTCGAACAGGAATATCTTCGGCTCGCGAACGATGGCGCGCCCGATCGCCACGCGCTGGCGCTGGCCGCCGGACAAATTGCCGGGGCGCTGCTGCAGGCGCTGGTCGAGCTGGAGAATTTTCGCGACACCCTCGACCTTCTGCTTGATCTTCTCTTCCGCCATCTTCTCGACACGGAGGGGAAAAGCGATGTTTTCGAAAACAGTCATATGCGGATAGAGCGCATAGGACTGGAACACCATGGCGATGCCACGTTTGACCGGCGGCAATTCATTGACCTTCACGCCGTTGATAACGACGTCGCCAGCGGAAATCTCTTCAAGGCCGGCGATCATGCGCAGCAATGTCGATTTACCGCATCCCGAAGGGCCGACAAAAACGACGAACTCGCCATCCCTGATGTCGAGCTGAACGCCCTTGATGACGTCGAAATGTCCATAGTTCTTGCGGACGTTGTTGAGATAAAGCTGACCCAAAACTTGCCTCTCCCGTCACCAGCCGACATCAGGCTGCGTTCAGAGACGTTCCGAAACAGGGACAAAACCGCGCTGGATCGGAACCGTTGAAAAACACGGGGAGGAGCGCCAAAAAAAGGGCGCAGGCATTCCCGCGGCGAAATTGACCGGATGCGGGCGGCCTTGCGCCCGCATCCGTATTAACAAGGAATTATTTATACTGCTCGAGAGTGGCGGATGCCTTCTTCGCGGCATCTTCCGGTGTCGCCTTGCCGGTCACGACAGACTGCACCATCTCGATCATCGTGTCCTGGAAGCCCTTGTAGTCGGTGAAGAGCGGCTCGGGACCGCCATAGGCGATACCGTCGATCAGCGGCTTCCAGAAGGGATCCTTGGCGATGAACTCATCAACCTTCGGCGACGGACGAAGCGGGGTGAGGCCAGCGCCGCCCTGCAACTCGTATTCGCCCTGCGGGCCGGGAGAGGTGATGAACTTGGCGAATTCGGTCGCCTTTTCTTCCACGCCCGTTCCCTTGAAGATGGCGAGGCTGTCGGTGATGAGCAGCGTGCCGGGACCCTTGGCTTCAGGGCCGAGCGGCAGGGTTGCGATGCCCCAGTTGATCTTGGTTGCCTGCAAACGAGTTGCTGCACCCGAGCCGGCCTGGATCATGCCTACCTTGCCGTCGAGGAAGATGGCGCGGATTTCGTTCTGCTCATAGGCCGTCGGACCTTCGACGGAATAGGGCGTGATGTCCTTGTAGGCCTTGAGAGCTTCGAGAACCTGAGGGCTGTCGACGGTGATCTTGTCGCCATCGATGACCTTGCCGTTATTGGTGTAAACCCAATGCATGAACTGGTGCATGGTGTTGTCGAAGGTCTTGGCGGGCAGGCCGTAACCGGCAATGCCGGTTTTTTCCTTGATCTGCTTGGCAAAGGCGATCTCTTCAGCCCAGGTCTTCGGCGGCACTTCCGGATCGAGACCGGCCTGCTTGAACAGGTCCTTGTTCCAGTAGAGCGCCTTGGTCGAGAACGCGACCGGCACGCCCCATTGCGTATCCTCGAAGGTGACCGTGTCGACGATGTTGGGGTAATAGGTCTTCTTTTCGTCTTCTGTCATCGGCACCGGAACGATGAGATCGTTCTGCGCGAACTGCTTCAGCGTGCGCGAGCCGACATAGGCCATGGCGACCGGCGTGCCGGCAGCGGCGAGCGTGGTGGCCTTGTCCTGGCACTGCTCCCAGCCGACAACCTCAGGCACAACCTTGAAGCCTGCGTTCTTGCCTTCCCATTCCTTGATGTATTTTTCATGGATGGGGTCCATCTTGTCGCCGCAATAGATCCAGCTGATCTCCTTGTCGGCGGCATGCGCCACCACCGTGCCAAGGGCGGTGGAACCGGCAAATGCGAAAGCGCAGAGCGCCAATCCGTAATGTTTCAGTGCCATTGTAGTCTCCCGTTTTGGTAGTCGTTCCGGTTATTGCTTATTTCACCGCGCCGGCGGTCAGCCCGCCGACGAGATATCGTTGCATCAGGAAGATCGCGATCATCGCCGGTGCGATGCCCACGAAGCTCGCCGCCATCAGCTCGTTCCAGACGACTTCTTGCCGGCCGAAATAGGCAAACAGCCCGACCGGCAGCGGCATGTATTCCGTCTTCGAGTTGAAGGTCAGCGCGTAGATGAATTGCTGCGCATAGGCCTCGATGAAGGAGGAGATCGCGACAACGGCAATGCCCGGCGTTGCGATCGGCAACACCACCCTGCGAAGCGTATAAAGCCGGCTCGCCCCATCCACATAGGCCGCTTCCTCCAGCTCCCGCGGGATACGGCGCATATAGGTCACGAGAAGCAGGATACCGGTGGGGATGATGAAAGCGACACCGGGAATGATCATCGCGAAATAGCTGTTCAGCACGCCGATGGACCGCATCAACCGAAACAGCGGGATGAGCAGCACCGCGCCGGAGAACATCTTCACCGCCAGGAATATGCCCAGCAAAAGGCCGGCTCCCTTGAACTCGAAACGCGCGAAGGCATAGGCGGCGGGTATGACGAGCACAAGCACGATCAGGGTGATCGAGCCCGCAATGAAGAACGAATTAAAAATATAAAGCGCGAAGCCCGGTACGCTCACCCACATCGTCCGGTAGGCCTCGAAGGAACCGTTCTCCGGCCAGAACCTGTAGGGTGAGGAAAACAGCAGGCTGAGCGGCTTCAGTGATACCAGAAAGCCTTCGACGAAGGGCGCCAGCACGAAGGCCAGGAATACGGCGATACCGCAATAGATTCCGACCATTTCATACCAGGTGTAGCGGTTGATCCTCGCATGTCTGTCGGTCATCGTGTGGCCTCCTGCGAGAAACGGCGGGTGATACGGAAATAGAAGAAGGTGAAGATCGACAGGAAGATGCAGATGAGCACGGCGCGCGCGGCACCTTCACCATATTTGTAGGCGCCGATCGCCGTCTTGTAGGTGTCGATGATCATCGTTGTGGTTTCGCCGTTCGGACCACCACGCGTGAGAATCCAGATGATATCGAAGGAATTGAACGTCGAAATCAGTGACAGGACCGACATGGTGATCATGGCAGGCAGCATCAGCGGCAGCGTGATACGGCGGAAGCGATAGGCGCGGCTGGCACCGTCCGTCCACGCCGCTTCGTAAAGGTCCTGCGGAATGGACTGGATTGCGGCCAGCAGATAAAGCGTCACCATCGGCACGCCGATCCACACATCGGTGACGATCGTCGCCCAGAAAGCGGTTCTGCCATAGGCGAGGAAAGCGACCGGGCCATCCACCAGTCCGAGATTCTGCAGCACACCGGAAATCATGCCGAACTGGCCGTTATACATCCAGCCCCACATGAAAATGCCGATAGCCATCGGCACGATCCATGGCGGCATGGTCAGGATGCGAAACAGCGCACGGCCGGGAACGGCGGAGTTCAGCAACACCGCACCAAATGTGCCGATGATCATCTTTATCGAGACGGAAAAGAACGTCCAGACAAAGGTCCGCGTGATGACATCGGCAAAAGTCGCGTTGAAGATCTTCTCGTAGTTGATGAAGCCGACCCAGTTCGTCACTTTTTTGAGCGACGCATCGGTGAACGACAGGATGAATGTATCCACGAGCGGGTAAGCAACGATAAGCGTGATGTACAGGAGCGCCGGCAGAAGAAGAAACCAGGCGAAAATGACTGCGCTGCGTTTTGCATCCATCGCGCAGTCCCCCTCAAGCCGATTTCACGGCGGGGGATTTCGGCTGACCGTGCAGCGCAAGATCATACTCCTCCCACACCGGTTTGAGATCGACCACCTTGCGGCCATGGCGCGCTTCATCCATGGCAAGCGCCAGAATGCCGGCCTCGATCGCGTCGAGCGCGGAAACCGGCAGGGGCGTAGCCTTGACGATATGGGCGATCACATCCTCGGCCATCTGCTCGTCCGCGCCATAATGCTGCGAGAGCGTGGTCGCCGCAGAATAGGTCTTGGCGACGGTTTTTTCATTGGTGCGGGCATTGTGAACGTTCAGGAAACCACGCACGAAATCACCCTCCGCCATGCCCTTGGCACCGATGACGCAGAAGCGGCGGAAATCGTCGGGGACGTTGAGATTGGTATGGAAGGCAAGCGAGGCGCCGTTTTCATATTCGACGATCGCCGTCTGGTAATCGATGATGTCGCCGTCGCTGTCGAAGACCTTGTCGGAGCCCATCCAGCCGCTCGGCTTGCGATGGTAAACCTCCATGTCGTTGATGCCGTCATTCTGCGGCGCGTTCGCCGGCGTGAAGCTCTTTCGCCCACCGAAGCTTGACACGAAACGCGGCCGCGCGCCGACCACGCCATTATAGAGATCGAGATCGTGGCA
Source organism: Agrobacterium tumefaciens (assembly GCF_005221325.1). Taxonomy (NCBI): domain Bacteria; kingdom Pseudomonadati; phylum Pseudomonadota; class Alphaproteobacteria; order Hyphomicrobiales; family Rhizobiaceae; genus Agrobacterium; species Agrobacterium tumefaciens. Next base: position 2,370,593 of record NZ_CP039888.1, read on the forward strand.
GCATTTTTCCAGCATGAAGGAGCCGGAGTAATTCTCGTAACGCCGCCAGTCGCGCATGAAGAATGCGCCGTGATAGGGCGGGATATGTTCGGAAGCCTCAATGGAGACGACATCGCCGAGCTTGCCCTCGGCCTGCGCGGCGCGCAGATCGCGGTAAAGCGGCGAATAACGCAGGACCAGACCGACCAGCAGCCGCTCATGGCCGTGCTTGTTGAGCAGCCGGGCAAGCTCGAGGCTTTCCTCGATGCTGACGACGATGGGTTTTTCCGAGAAGATGGTGCAGCCGGCTTCAAGGCCGATGCGGATATGCTCCAGATGCATGTGGTTCGGAGAGCCGATCATCAGAAGATCGAATTTTTCACCGGCGATCAGCGCTTCCGGGCTTTCATAGGCCTTGCCGGCCGAAATGCCCTTTTCCTGCAGACCCGGCAGACCTGCCGGATGAGGATCAACATAACCGACGATCTCGAAATCCTTGTCGATCTCGTGAAAAACGTAGCCCAGATAACCGAGACGGAATCCGAGTCCGATAATTCCCACCTTCATGAACTTTGTTCCCTGCTCACTCGTAAATAATTTTCGCAGAAGCAACCATTTCTGTGTTGGTTATTCAATTATCTGCGATAATTTCTGACCATGATGAAATTAGTTTTCACAACGGTCAAGCAAAATTCGATTTACTCTGGCAAGTCGCGGATAAGAAACCGATTCTTCCAGGCCAGCGGAGACGCGCAACAGCTATTCACCGGCAACCGATGCCAAAACAATACCAAAAAAATGCCAATCGTCTAGAGCAATTACGGCAATGGGAAAATTTTTTAGTTTAATGCGGAAATTTAGATTATATGGCCTTAATTTAAGGCATCACAACGAAAAAAGCTCCGATCAACCATACAAGTTCGCGAATGGTTCTATTTTGGTATTGCCCATCCCATCTTCTGTGGTATAGCCAGAAGCAGCCATTTCGGATTGTGACAGAGGTTATGGATGAACGGGGCAGCGCTTAATCTGGAGGACCTGCAATCAGGCGGCGGCCCGCTGTACCTGAAATTGCGCCAGACGATCGAAGACGCCATCAATGGCGGCCGCCTGAAGCATGGCGACGCCCTGCCGCCGGAACGTGATATTGCCGAAAGCGCCTGCGTCAGCCGCGTTACGGTGCGCAAAGCGGTGGACGATCTCGTCCGCGACGGCCTTCTCGTTCGCCGGCATGGTTCGGGCACCTTTGTCGTCAAGCCCATCACCCGCATGCAGCAGCCGCTGACCAAGCTCACCTCCTTTACCGAGGACATGCGCCGGCGCGGCATGACGGCAAGCACCCGCTGGCTGGACAGGGGCCTGTTCCACCCGACCGGCGATGAAATGATGGCACTAGGCCTTTCCCAATCCGCCATGGTGGCGCGGCTCACGCGCCTGCGTCTTGCCAATGACCAGCCAATCGCACTGGAAGTCACCAGCCTGCCGGGCGATATTCTGCCCGATCCGCAACTCGTCGAAAACTCGCTCTATCTGGAGCTTGAGAAAAGCGGCATCCGCCCCGTGCGCGCCATTCAGCGCATCTCGGCACGCAATCTCACGGATGAGGAAACCCTGCTCCTTGGGGTTCCGCTGGGCTCGGCAGCGCTTTCCGTTCAGCGCATGGCCTATCTGGAAAGCGGGCGCCTCATGGAAATATCCCTCGCGCTTTACCGCAGTGATGCCTACGACCTCGTCGCCGAACTGACGATGGGTCCAGAGTGAAACATTGACCAAGGACACGAAACGATGACAACCCTGATGCGCCAGGAAATCGATGAGATTCCCGATGCTGTCGCCCGCCTGTTGGATAATGCCAAGACCGACTTCCAGGAGGCCGGCAGCAAGCTGAAGGCCCGTGACCCCGCGGTCGTCGTCACCATTGCCCGCGGCTCCTCCGATCACGCTGCACATTTCCTGAAATATGCGATCGAATTGCAGACCGGTCTGCCGGTCGCTTCTCTCGGCCCCTCGCTCGCCTCCATCTACCAGACGAAACTGCGACTGGAGCGGGCAGCGGCCTTCGCCGTCTCGCAGTCCGGCAAGAGCCCTGACATCGTCGCGCTCGCACAAAGCGCCCGCAAGGGCGGCGCGCTCACCTTCTCGCTCGTCAACACCCTGCCCTCTCCCCTGGGTGAGGCGGCCGACCACGCCATCAATATCCAGGCCGGGCCGGAAAAGGCCGTGGCAGCGACCAAATCCTTCGTCAATTCCATCGTTGCCGGTCTGGCGATCCTTGCCGAATGGACAGAAGACAGCCTGCTTGCCAAGGCCGTCAGCGCCCTGCCGCAGAATTTCGCCAAGGCCATCGCGCTCGATTGGAGCCATATCGGCGAGGCGGTTAAGGGCGAAGAATCGCTTTACATGCTGGGCCGCGGCCCTGCCCTTGCCATTGCCGCGGAAGCCGCACTGAAATGCAAGGAAACCTGCGAGCTGCATGCAGAGGCCTATTCCTCGGCGGAAGTCATGCATGGCCCGGTCTCGCTGGTCGCGCCGCAATTCCCCGTCATCGCCTTTGCCGCGCGCGACCGTGCCGAGACTTCGGTCACGGATATTGCCGCAGGTCTTGCCCATAAGGGTGCGAGTGTTTTCGTCACTTCCACAAAGGGCAGCCCGGCCAAGCCCTTGCCCTTCGTGGAAACCAACCACCCGCTGACCGATGCATTGTTGCTGATCGCGCCGTTTTACGGTTTCATCGAGCAATTGTCGCGCGCGCGCGGCTTCAATCCAGATGCGCCCGTGGCATTGAAAAAGGTCACAGAAACCCAATGAGCGGCACCAAGGCATTTATCGGCGCACGCATTTTCGACGGCGCCGCATGGCACGACGGCAGGGTGCTCCTGCTCGACGACGGCCATGTTGCTGCAATCTCTGACGGCGTGCCGGCCGAAGTCGAACCGATCGATTTAAAGGGACTGCTGATCGCACCTGGATTCATCGATCTCCAAGTCAATGGCGGCGGCGGGGTGATGTTCAACAACCAGCCGGATGTTGACGGCATTGCCCGCATCTGTTCCGCTCACGCCAGATTCGGCACGACAGCGTTGATGGTCACGCTCATCACCGACCGGCCGGATGTCACCTCAAAAGCGGCGCAGGCGGGTATTGCCGCCAGCAAGCGGCAGGTGCCGGGCTTTCTGGGCCTGCATTTCGAAGGGCCGCATCTTTCCGTCGCACGCAAGGGCACCCATGATCCGGCGCTGATCCGCACGATGGAGACGGCCGATCTTGCCGTTCTGACCGGCTGCAAGGCGGAACTTGCCTTCGTGATGACGACAATTGCCCCTGAGAACGTGACCGCTGAACAGGTCGCAGCACTCAGAAAAGCCGGCATCGTTGTCAGTCTCGGCCACACCGATACCGGCCTTGATGTAGCGGCGGCCTATGCTGATGCAGGCGCTTCCATGGTGACGCATCTTTTCAACGCCATGAGCCCGCTTGGCCACCGCGAACCGGGTCTGGTTGGCGCAGCGCTTTCGAACGGCAAGCTGGATTGCGGGCTGATCGCTGACGGATTTCATGTCGATCCGGCCGCCATTGGTATTGCGCTCCGGGCCAAGAATGGTCCGGGCCGAATTTTCCTCGTTACTGACGCCATGTCGACCATCGGCACGGATGATGACGGTTTCGAATTGAACGGCCGGCGCGTCTATCGCAATGGCGGCCGGCTGACGCTTGAAGACGGCACGCTGGCGGGGGCGGATATCGACATGCTCTCCTGCATCCGCTTCGTGCATGAGAAGCTGGACACGCCGCTGGAAGAAGCTTTGAGAATGGCATCGGCCTATCCGGCTGAGGCTGTCGGCGCATCGGACAAGGGAAAACTCCTGCCCGGTTTCGATGCCGATTTCGTTGTGCTGACACCCGACCTCCAGATGCATTCGACCTGGATTGGTGGAGAAAAAATCTACGATGCCGCGCATTCCGGAGTTTAAACCATGATCGTTTGTTTCGATATTGGCGGAACGACCATCAAGGGCGCCATCGCCCATGCCCCGGACGATATTCGCCCGGTGCCGCGCATTCCGACGCCGAAAACCAGTTTCGAAGACTTCGCCGCCGGCCTCAAATCCGTCATCGATGCGAGCGGCGGCACGCCCGGCTGCGTATCGTTGTCGATTGCCGGTGTCATCGATCCCGATACCGGTAAGGCTACCGTCGCCAATATTCCGAGCATTCATGGTCGGGTCTTGAAGGACGAGCTGGAAAAAGCCCTCAACCTTCCCGTCATCGTGTCGAATGACGCGGATTGTTTCGTGATCGCCGAATCGGAAATCGGCTCGGGTCAGGGCCATCGCGTGGTTTTCGGCGTCATCCTCGGAACGGGCGTCGGCGGCGGGCTGGTGATCGATGGCAAGCTCATCAACAGCCATGGCGGTTTCGCCGGCGAATGGGGCCACGGCCCGGTGGCCGCGACATTGGCTGGCAATCCGCCGGTCTCGCTGCCCCGCTTCGAATGCGGCTGTGGCCTCACCGGCTGTGTCGATGCCATCGGCAGCGCCCGCGGCATGGAAAAGCTGCATGCGCATCTTCACGCGCAGGAGATGACCAGCGAGGACATTATCGCCGCCTGGCAGGCGGGCGATGCGCAAGCTGCAAGAACCATCGATGTCCTCGTCGATATTCTCGCCTCGCCGCTGGCGATGGTGATCAATGTGACAGGAGCGACCATCGTTCCCGTGGGCGGCGGGCTTTCGAATTCGCGGGAACTTCTCGCCGCATTGGATGAAGCGGTCAGGGCCCGCATTCTCAGACGTTTAGACCGCCCGCTGGTCGTGCCCGCCATCTGCCGCATCGAACCGGGGCTGATCGGATCAGCCGTTATCGGGTTGAAATATGCGCAGGAGATCGCCCGCCCGTCCTGATGGCCCTCACGGCGTTTCGATCTTTTCCCTTCGAAACCCCAACCCCACCAGCCGCCCCGTCAGGTGGGAAAGAAGCGGAAATCGAATGATCGCCCGCACGAAGGCAGGGGGGCCTTTGGGCTTTTCTGCCCTTTCCTCCTGCCCTTTCTTGCGACCGATACGCATCATCCGCTGCAGAAACTGCGTGGCCTTGGTCGGGAAGGACCGCCGCTTTTCGATTGCGGCGAGGTCGTCGTCACGAATGGCCCGGCCGGACACCAGCACGGGCACCAATATATTGGCAGCGGCAACCGCATCCTGAATGGCCAGATTGACGCCGACGCCGCCGACGGGCGACATGGCATGGGCCGCATCACCGATGCAGATCAGGCCGGGTTTCCACCAGCGCTTCAGACGGTCGATACGAACGGTCAACAGATGCACATCGTCCCAGCTCTTGATCTCATCGAGCCTTTCGCGCGGAAAAGGGCAGATTTCCGCGACCCTGTCCCGGAAGGCCTCAATCCCCTCCAGCTTTATGTCCGCGAAAAATCCCTTGCGCACCACATAACCGCATTGCCAGTAGTCACCCCGGTTGATCATCACGAAACCCTGCCGCGAACCGGCATGCCCCATGGTTTCGGCCGGATCGTCAGGCTGTTTCGAAAGGCGCAGCCACAGCACCTCGGTCGGAATTCCAAAGCGCTGGACCTCGAGCCCCGCCGCTTCGCGGACGATGGAGTTGCGGCCATCCGCACCAACCACCAGATCGGCAGCGATCTCGATGACGTCTTCCGGCGTTTCGACGGTGAGGCCGCCGACGCGCCCGTCCTTCTCGATGAGGCCGGTCACCGGTGCGTTCATCAGCAGGCGGAAATTTTCATATTGGCCTGCCTTGCCGACGATGAAATTGAGAAAATCCCATTGCGGCATGAAGGCGATGAAACGATGCCGGACCGGCAGGCGGGAAAAATCCGCAATCGTCACACGCTCGCCGCCGATAACCGCATTCAACCGCGGCGCACGCGTATGCGGAAGGCTTAAGAACTCATCGATGAAACCGAGCTGTTCCATCAGTTCAAGCGTGGAAGGATGAATGGTATCGCCGCGAAAATCCCGCAGAAAATCCCCGTGTTTCTCGACGACAACAACATCGATACCGCTGCGGGCGAGCAGCAGACCGAGCATCATGCCCGCCGGCCCGCCGCCGGCCACGGCAACGCAGGTGCGGATGGTTTGAACGGCTCTGCCGTCCTTTTCATGCCCGGCTTTCGCGTCTTCCATCACCCTCGCCCCTATCCCATCCCGTCCCGTTAAATGTCTTTACTTTATTTCAGCCGCCGCAGGGCTTGCATTTTTCGGCTGCGGCCAGCCCTGCGCATCGAAACGAAACAGCATTTCGGACCGGGCAAAGATAAAGGCGAAGGCCATGGCCGTCCACAGGCCGAGCAACAGCCCGGCTGCGACATCGCTTGGATAATGCGCACCGACGATGACACGCGAAACGCCGATGACAAGCGCAAGCAGCAGGAACGCCCAGCGGAAGCGCGGCATCAGCATGGCGAAAACACCGAAAAATGCCCCGGCCGCCGTCGAATGGCCGGAAGGGAAGCTCTCATAAAGATTGTCACCGGTGAAAGGCGTGAGGCTGTAGGCACCCATTTCCAGAAAAAGCTCCGGTCGCGCCCGCCCGATCAGGAATTTCAGCGTATGGACGAGAATACTCGCCGTGCCGATCGTCAGGAAAAAATAAGCGAGAAGCCGCCATGCCGTTCTCAGCCGCCCGCCATAGGTCCGCGCCTGCAGGACACGCGCGGCGACATAAGCGAGAATCGCGAGCGCGCCCGTGGAATAAAGCATCCAGCGGAAGGTTCCGAAATCGGTAATCGCGCGATTGAAGGTGACTATTCGGCCCGGCAGGGCCTGCGCGGTTTCGGAAAGGCGTGGATCGAAAGGAATGAAAACCAGAACCAGCACAAGGCTTGCCGCAAAAATCCAGCCGCTGGAAACCACGAAACGTCGCATCAACATCCTCTTGTCATTTTCTTGCATATGGCTTTGACCTTCACAAAAACAATAGCCTGGGCTTTGTCCTTGTTATGGCGGGTTTTCGCGGGTAGAGCCTAAATCTGCCAAATAAACTGACGGTCTGAAGATGACGAATACCGGTGAAGTGCCACGAAAGCTGACCATATTGGGTTCGACGGGTTCGATCGGCACCAATACGCTGGATGTCGTGCGTCAACTGGGTGGCCGCGACGGGTTCGAGATCATGGCTCTGACCGGCGCTGGAAACATCGCGCTTCTGGCGGAACAGGCGCGGGAATTTGGCGCGCAACTCGCGGTCACTGCGGAAGATGACAAATACGAAGCGCTGAAATCGGCGCTGACAGGCACCGGCATCAAGGTCGCGGCGGGCAAGGCCGGCCTTGAAGAGGCAGCCTCGATGGATGCCGGCTGGGTAATGGCCGCGATTGCCGGCACCCCCGGCCTCGCCCCGACACTGACGGCCGCCCGGCGCGGTGCCGATATTGCACTTGCCAACAAGGAATGCCTCGTTTCGGCGGGCGATGTCTTTCTGCGCACGGTTAAACAGGGCGGCGGTCGACTGATCCCGGTCGACAGCGAACACAGCGCAATCTTCCAGTGCCTGACGGGTGAACACAAAGAGGCCGTGGAACGTATCGTGCTGACGGCCTCCGGCGGGCCGTTCCGCACCTGGTCGCGGGACGAGATGTCCAACGTCACGGCGGATATCGCGCGTGCCCATCCCAACTGGTCGATGGGGCTGAAGGTCTCGATCGGCAGCGCCTCGATGTTCAACAAGGGGCTGGAAATGATCGAAGCGAAATATCTCTTCGATCTCAGACCCGATCAGGTGGAAGTGATCGTCCATCCGCAATCGATCATCCATTCGATGGTGGGTTATACAGATGGCTCCTATATCGCGCAGCTCGGCTCTCCCGACATGCGCACCGCCATCTCCTATGCCCTCACCTATCCGCAACGCGGCAATCTGAGCGTCGAGCGACTGGATTTCGCGAAACTGGCGCGGCTCGATTTCGAAGCGCCGGATGAAGCCCGCTTCCCGGCGCTGCGGCTCGCGCGCATGGCGCTGGAGCGTGGCGGTTTGCAGGGCGCTGCCCTGAACGCAGCCGAGGAGACCGCCTTTCACGCCTTCGTCGCTGGAGGCATCGGTTTTCTCGACATGGCCGAAATCGTCGAAACGGTCATGGACCGTATGCATGACGGCCGGACTGCCCAGACTATCGAGGATGTTTTCGCGGCGGACGAGGAAGCCCGCCGCCATGCGCTGGAACTCATCGCCACAAAAGAAAAGGCCGCGTAAACGCGGCCCCGATTTCTTCTACCTGAACTGCGGCCCCTAAGCCACCGCACGCGCCAGTGCGCAATGCGACCAGAGCTGGTGCAGCGCACCGACCAGATGCTCTATGTCAGCATCGCTATGCAGCGGTGTCGGGGTTATGCGCAGGCGCTCGGTCTTGCGCGGCACCGTCGGGTAATTGATCGGCTGCACATAAACGCCGTGACTATCGAGCAGGATATCCGAGATCCATTTGCACTTGGCCGCATCGCCGACCATGACCGGCACGATGTGGCTTGGATTGTCCATATGGGGAATACCGCGGGCATCGAGAAGACCGCGCAGCTTTCGCACTCGGTCCTGATGGCGCGCGCGCTCGAAGGGACTGGCCTTCAGATGCTGGATCGAGGCGATCGCGCCGGCGGCAAGCGACGGCGGCAGGGCCGTCGTGAAGATAAAGCCGGATGCGAAAGAACGGATGAAGTCGCAGACCGCGGTGGAGCCGGTGATATAACCACCCATCACGCCGAAGGCTTTGCCAAGCGTACCCTCGATGATCGTCAGGCGATCCATCAGGCCTTCGCGCTCGGCAATGCCGCCACCACGCGGGCCGTACATGCCGACGGCATGAACTTCATCGAGATAGGTCATGGCGCCGTAACGATCGGCCAGATCGCAGATTTCCTTGATCGGCGCGATATCGCCATCCATCGAATAGACGGATTCAAAGGCGATCAGCTTCGGCGCGTCAGGATCGGCAGCCTTGAGCTTCGCTTCGAGATCTTCGAGATCGTTGTGTTTCCAAATCACCCGCTCGCAACGACCGTAACGAATGCCCTCGATCATCGAAGCATGGTTGAGCGCATCCGAGAAAATGATGAGGCCCGGAATCTTCTGGCCGAGCGTACCGAGGGTAGCCCAGTTGGAAACATAACCCGACGTGAAGATCAGCGCCGATTCCTTGCCGTGCAGATCGGCGAGTTCCTGTTCAAGAAGGACGTGATAATGGTTGGTGCCAGAAATGTTCCGGGTGCCTCCCGCACCCGCGCCACAGTGATCGATGGCGGCCTTCATGGCTTCGATGACTTTCGGATTCTGGCCCATACCGAGATAGTCGTTGGAGCACCAGACGGTTACGTCCTTGCGTTCGCCATTGGCGTTGTACCGTGTCGCGCGGGGAAAATTGCCCTGCTGGCGCTCGATATCAGCAAAAACGCGATAGCGACCCTCAGAATGCAGGCTCTGCAGTTCCGTCGTGAAAAATGCCTCGAAGTCCATGCCATGCTCCAGAATTGACCAGATCGTTTTCTCCCCCGACACCGGGACCGTCAACCCTTGTGGGCCACTTTAACCGCGTCTGCGTCAATTCGCCGTTGTTTTGAACCATTCCAATAAACCGTTTATAGATGCCAATGAAAAGTACAAAATTGATTCACATCAAAAAACCGCGAGATTTGGAACCTTTTTCGCGTGACGCCGTTGTCTGGCACACAATCGATTTACGCTCACAGGAATGCCTGGAAGATGAGGCTTCCCTAAACGACATCGAATTGTTAGTTATCTGTGGCGGTCGGAGGTAGCAGTCGCCGCAGATAAATATGGGACGCCTATCGAGCCAAAGAGCTCATTGTAACGTTGGAGAGAGTTTCATGAAAAAGGCAATCATATTTGCGCTCGTCGGCCTGTCGCTTGCAAGCTGCACGCAGACTGAAAAGGGCGCTTCGATCGGTGCCGTTTCCGGCGCTGTCATTGGTGGGGCCATCACGGGTAACGTTCGCGGCGCAGCAGTTGGCGCAGCAATCGGCGGCGTCGGCGGCGCTTTGATCGGCAATGCATCCGAGCCGGGTTATTGCTATTATCGCGACCAGTACGGTCAGCGTTACACGGCACGTTGCCGTTAATCGCTTCGCGAAATACCGTTGCACAGAAGCCCCGGTCATCCGGGGCTTTTTGCGTTATGACGGGCAAAAACAAGTCAAAGGGTCCTCAAGGCCGTTTATTTATGATTAAATTGCAACGTTAACGGACAGGAAACGGGTTAGGGCGACAATAAAGGCTCAACCATAAAGCAGCTTATGCGAAGAACACGAACTAACCCGAAGACAGGTATTGCGTATCGGAAAGCTGGCACCGCTCTTGCGGTTGCTTTCACACTCGCCCTGTATCCGGCGTTTGCCCGTGATGCTTTCGCCTTCAAACTGTTCGGTATGCGTCTCTGGGGTTCGGAAGAACCGGAGGTCGAGGTTATCAACCCGGTCAAATACGCCGTCACTCTTGATGCGGCTGACGCCGACAAATCCCTCAAGGGCAGTCTGGAAAACAGCTCGCTTCTTCTGGCCGACAAAGACAAACCTGCCTCCGGCGATCTCGGCCTTCTGATTAAGGCGCGCGACGACAGGGACAGGCTGATCGCGGCACTTTATGAAAACGCCCGTTATGGCGGCATCGTCAACGTGACCGTGGCCGGAAAGAACGTTGATGACCTGCCTCCCAACCCGGTGTTCGATCACAGCACGCCCGTACCCGTGGTCATAACGGTGACGCCAGGCCCGAAATTCACACTCGGCAACGTCCGTCTTGAAGGCGATGTAGCGGGCCGTAATCTTGAGGAATATGGCCTGATCAACGGCGGCGATGCCGGGTCTCTGGCAATCATCCGCGCCGGCAACAGGCTGATCGACGATCTGAAGGCGGAAGGCCGGCCACTCGCGAAATTGACGAAGCGCGAGGCGGTCGCAAACCATGCAACGAATACGGTCGACATTACGATGGCAGCCGAGGGTGGCCCCATTGCGCCGCTCGGCACTGTTACCGTCACCGGTGAAAAAACCGTCGAAGGCGACTTCATCCGCCGTTATTCACGCCTCAATGGCGGCGAGCCCTATTCGCCGGAAAAGCTGCGCAAGGCCGCCGACCGCCTGCGCCAGCTCGGCGTCTTTTCCAGCCTGACGATCAAGGAGGCGGGAACGCTCGCCCGCGATGGCTCCATTCCGCTGACCATCGAAGTATCCGAAGGCAAGCACCGTTATTTCGGTGTCGGCGCGCAATATTCCACCACGGAAGGCATCGGCCTGCAGGGTTACTGGGGCCACCGCAACCTCTTCGGACAGGCGGAATCGCTGCGCATCGAAGGCTCGGTCTCGCGCATCGCAGAGGCATCCAGCGTCGAGGGCATGGATTATTCGGCGGGCATCACCTTCACCAAGCCCGGTATGTTCAACCCGCGCACCACATTCAAGACCAGCCTGATTGCCAAGACCGAGCATCCCGATACCTATGAAGCAAAGACGCTGACGGGCACGGCCGGTTTCGCCTATGAGCTGAACGATACCGATACCGCCGCAGCCGGCCTCGAGGTGCAATGGGCCGATACCGAAGACGCCTTTGGCAAGAACGAATATCTGACCACCTCGATACCGCTGGAATTCGTTCGCGACACGCGTGACGACAAGCTGAACCCTACCGAAGGTTTCCGCGCATCCCTGGCCGCCAAGCCAAGCTATGAAGCGTTGAACGGTACGTTCTTCTCCTCTTTCGAGGGCTCCATCACCGGTTATAAGGGACTTGGTGCCGAAGACCGGCTGATCATGGCCGGTAAGCTCTCCGGCGGTGTTCTCGTGGGTGGCAACGATCTGCAGGACATACCGACCACACGGCGGTTTTTTGCAGGTGGCGGCGGATCGGTACGCGGCTACAGCTATCAGGAAATTTCGCCCTATAATGCGGCGGGCGACGCGACGGGTGGCCGCTCCTATGTGGTCGGCTCCGTTGAAGCCCGCATCAAGGTCACCGATACGATCGGCCTCGTGCCTTTCATCGATGCCGGCGTGGTTTCGGATGAAGTGACCCCCGATTTTTCCGATATCCGGGCTGGCGCCGGTATCGGCCTGCGTTACGCGACGCCCTTCGGGCCACTGCGTCTCGATGTCGCCATGCCGCTTGAAAAATACGACGGCGGCAACAATTTCGGCATTTATGCTGGTATCGGCCAGTCTTTTTAAACGCCGCAGTCGAACACCCTTGCAACAGAGTGTAGATTAACCTGGATGAAAACGTTGATTCGATTGCTGAAATGGCTGGGCTACGCTGCACTCTGCTGCGTGGTGCTGGTGTTGCTTGCGGTTTTGTTCATCGGTTTTACGCCGATGGGCGCCCGGATTGCCGCAAAGCAGATTTCATCGCTCGTATCGACACCCGATCAGACGATCGAGATTTCTCCGCCGGCTGGCCTTCTGACCGGTCGCCTGCGGCTCGACAGTGTCACGCTTTCGGACCGTCAGGGGCCCTATGCCCGCCTGAACCAGATCGCCGTCGACTGGTCGCCTCTGTCGCTGCTTGCCGGCACCTTCCATGCCGACCGCGTGTCGGCCGTATCGATCGACGTCGAGCGCCAACCACTGCCGGCTCAGCAGACGACCAGCAAGAGCTCCAGCGGTTCTTCGCTTCCCATTGAAATCGTCATCGATAATTTCAGTTTTCCGGATATCAGCCTTGGGCAGTCGCTTCTCGGCCGTGCTTTCGACCTGACGGCGGAAGGCAACCTCAAGGCCGCGCGGGACGACATGCGGCTTTCACTCACCGCCCACAGGCGAAATGCCGTGGATGCGGAGGTCAATGCCGACGTCGCATTTCTGCCGAATGAGAACGTGCTGAAGCTGAAAGCGGAGATGAAGGAACCCGAAGGCGGCCTGCTCGCCACGCTGCTTTCGCTTCCCGGCACGCCTGCGGTGGCAATAGACCTCAACGGCGAAGGTCCGCTTTCCAGCTGGACCGGCACCCTGCGCGGCAATGTCGCCGGCAATGCGGTGGTCAACGTCACCGGTCGCCATCTCCTTGGCGATGACGGAACGCGCCGTATCGAGATTGCCGGCGGCGGCCAGCCCGATCTGCTGCTGCCGCCTGCCTTCCGCCAGCTTTTTGCCGGCGAGACGAAGCTCGATGCGAATGCCACACTCTTCCCGCAGGGCCGCATCGAAATCGGCAGCAGTACGCTTGAGACCGGCACGCTGCTGTTGACAGCATCCGGCACCGTCGATCCGAACGGTCAGAACGATCTTGCCGCCAATCTCATCGGCACCGCTGGCCCCGTGGATTTCCGTTGGCCGCTCGGCAATGGTGAAATCCAGGCCCTCATCAACGGCCTCGATCTTTCCCTGAAGGGCGGTGCAGATGCCGCGCACCTCAACACCACGGTTTCCCTGCGCAGCCTTGCGCTGCCACAGGGCCGGCTTGACGATGTCAAACTGACCGCCGAAAGCGCCGATCTCAATATTGCCAACCGCAGCGGCACGATCGCCACCGTCCTGTCGGTGGCGCAATCATCCTTCGTCAGTCCCGATATCGACCGGCTGGTGCGTGCGCCTCTCACCATCAAGGCACCGCTCAGTCTCAGCTCCTCCACCATCGGCTTTAACGGCGCAACGCTGGAAAGCGCCAGCGTCGGCGGAACCCTGAACGGCAGTTTCGATCTCACCGATAACCGCCTGACGTCAAGCGTCCAGCTCTTCGCCTTGCCCGCCACGCTTCCACCGGCTCTCGCGGAAAAATTCGATACCACCATCGCCCTTCAGGGCGATATCGATGTCACCATCGGTGGACGCACCAGCGTCGAGAACCTCGTCGTCAAGTCCGGAACGATCGAGGCGGCTGGGAATGTCAGCCTCGAGAATGATGCACTAAGCGCCGATCTCAAGGGTAAATTCCCTGCGCTCGAAAAGCTGACGCCGCAGGCGAAGGGCATCGCTGATTTTGCGATCGAAGCGAGCGGTGCGCTTGCCGCCCCTGATTTCAACGTGACCCTGAGTTCCGAAAGTGCCGTCCTTGCCGGGCGAAAACTCGAAGCACTGAAGGTCAACGCCTCCGGCAAGGCCGACCCGGCTGCACCGCAGGCAAAGCTGACTGCCAGCGGCAGCCTCGACCGGCAGAAAATCGACGCCAACGCCAACGTGGTGCAGACCGAAAATGGCACGGCAATACCCGAGCTCCATGTCGCGGTCGGCCGCAACATTCTGGACGGGAAGCTGCAATTTTCGCAGCAGTTCCTGCCGACGGGCAATCTCTCCTTCAATTTCCCCGATCTCGCCCTGCTGGCAGCACTCGCCGCCCAGCAGGCGGATGGCGATATTGCCGGCGATATCGCGCTTGATAACGCCAATGGCAAGATCGCCGCGACGATAAAGGCAAATGGCGGCAGCATCCGACAGGGTACGACGACGATTTCAAAGCTGGCCGCCGATATTTCCATCGATGACATCAAGGCGCTCGCCATCAACGGCAAGATCAGCGCCGAGAGCGTCAATGCTGGCACGGCTGCGATTTCAGGCCTGAATGCCACCATCGGACATTCCGGCACAACGACCGCGTTCGATGTCAGCGGCCGTTATGACAATGCGCCGCTTGTGGTGAAAGGCAGCGCCGATACCGGCGGTTCACCCATGACGGTGCGGGTCGATGCCTTTTCGGCCGCACCCAAGGGAATTCCCGTACGGCTTGAAAAACCAAGCACCATCGCCATCCAGAATGGTACGGCCCGCATCAGTGATCTGACCATCATCACGGGCGATGGTCGCGTTGAGGTCAACGGCACCGCCGGTTCCACCCTGGACATCAAGGCCGATATCCGCTCGCTTCCTGCGAGCCTGGCAAACGCCTTTGCCGCCGGGCTGGATGCGGCGGGCAGCATATCCGGCACGGTCAGCGCCAAGGGTGCGGCATCCGACCCCTCGGTTGATTATAATCTGAACTGGGCCAACGCAGAGGTTGCACAGACGCGTGCCGCGGGGCTTGCCGCCCTTGGCATCAAGGCCAATGGCCGGTTTGCCGGCGGCAACTTGCAGATCGACACCAACGTGACAGGTCAGGGCGGCATGTCGCTTTCCGGCGGCGGTTCACTCGGCATTGCCGGCAATCGTCCCCTTTCCATGGCTTTTTCCGGCCGGCTGCCTTTCAGCGCAGTCGCGGCACAAACCGCCGCACAGGGCCTCGATGTGGACGGCACCGCCGCCATCGACGTCAAGATCTCCGGCACCGCTTCCGCACCTGTCGTGACAGGCAGCATCACCACCGATGGCACGCGCCTGACGGATGTGCGTCGGAACCTGACGATCAATGGGCTCGGCGCAACAATCACCTTCGACCGCGACCGTGCCGTCATTTCCAGACTGACGGGTAAGCTGGCCGGCGGCGGAACGGTCTCGGGTACGGGCAGCGTCGGCATTGCCGGCGGCTCGGGTTTCCCTGCCGATATTTCGATCACGCTCGATCGCGCCGGTTATAATGACGGTACTCTGGTGACGACGGTGGTGAGCGGCACGCTGACGCTGAAAGGCCCGCTGCTGAGCTCTCCTGTCCTTGGCGGCAACCTGACGCTGGACCGAAGCGCCATCACCATTCCGGAGAAACTTCCGGCCTCGCTGACGGAAATCGATGTCAAACACAAGAATGCACCGCCAAAGGTGCGCGCTCAGGCCAAGGCGCTCGGAGCGGATCAGGGTGGAAGCGGAAGCTCTTCCACCATCAATCTCGATCTGCAGGTGAATGCTCCGAGCGGCATCTTCGTGCGCGGCCGCGGCATCGATGCGGAACTGACCGGCAACCTGACCATACGCGGCACGGCCGCCGTTCCCGTTATCTCGGGCGGCTTTGAAATGCGCCGCGGCCGGCTGGAAATCCTTACCCGCCGTCTGGATTTCACGACGGGCAATATTACCTTCGGCGGCGGCCTTGTCCCGGTTCTCGATATGAAGGCGGACTCGACCGTCGGTTCGACGACCGTCACCGTATCCGTTTCCGGCACTGCTAACGATCCGACCTTCGCCTTCTCCTCCGCCCCGGCCCTGCCGCAGGATGAAGTGATGGCGCAGCTGATCTTCGGACAGTCCATGTCGAAACTCTCCGCCCTGCAGATCGCGCGGCTGGCCGATGCCGCTGCCCAGCTGGCCGGCGGTCGTTCCACCTCGTTGTTCGACAAGCTCCGAAGCAATCTCGGCGTCGACGATCTCGATATTTCCACGGATTCCGAAGGGCAGGCTCGCGTTTCCGCCGGCAAGTATCTCAATGAAAGAACCTATCTCGAGCTGCAACAGAGCGGCGAATCCGGCGCAAAGGCGATCATCAACCTCGATGTCGGGCGCGGCGTGAAGCTGCGCGGCGAAGCGGGCGGCAATGGCGAGGGTGCGGCCGGAATATTTTACGAGAAGGAATATTGAGACGGCTTCGCATTTAGGTTTGCGAAACCATCTCATGCTACGACTCTTCCATTGAAGACGGAAACTTGATTTCCGGCTGTTCAGGCACCAGGCAGAACGCCAAATTCGCACATGCAAGTGTCGGTGCACTTGCGCCGGCCTCCACAGCGAGCATTGGGAAGAATTCTGATGGCAATGATTAACTCCACCAATTTTGGCGGTGAGACGCTCGAAATCATCGCATTCCGCCTGCATGATCAGGAATTCTGCGTCAAGACGACGACCATCCGCGAAATTCGCGGCTGGGCGCCTTCCACGCCCATTCCCCACGCGCCGAAAGACGTCATCGGCGTCATGAACCTGCGTGGCTCGGTCATTCCGATCATCGATCTGGCCCACAAGCTCGGCATGAAGAGCACCGTCGCCAACGAAAGAAGTGCCATCGTGGTGGCGGAAGTGCACAACATGGTCATCGGCATGCTCGTTGACCGCGTTTCCGATATCCTGACGATCCCGGCAAACCAGGTCCAGCCGGTTCCGGAAATCTCGGCCTCTTTCGACAAGTCCTATTCCGAAGGTATCATTGCCAACGAACATGGCATGATCTGCTTCCTGAACCTTGCCAAGATGTTCAAGGGAACCGAAGCCGAAGATCTCGCCGCCTGATCAGGCGATTAAGGTCTGATACACCGTTCACCGCTGTTATCGACAACAGAACCAGACCGCCGAAGCATCTGCCCGGCGGTTTTTGTTTTCCCGTTCGTCCTACAACTTAAATAAGAACATTTTAATATTATGGATATCTAATATTAAAAGCCGACGAACAGTACCTACCCGCATCACATCATAGGGGTCCGATCGCTGACGTAGGCCGCGAAGTCGCAAGTGCCTGCATTGCTGCCTATGGCGGCAAAACCTGTTCGTTGTTCAACATTATACGGCGTAGGACCGCACTTTGCGTGCGGCGAGCCGCTCCGTGGACCGATATTTGGGGGACGTTAATGCTGGGGTTAGGGAAAAGCGCAGATAACCGAAATATGCTCGATGCGATATCCAGATCGCAGGCGGTCATAGAATTCGATCTCAAAGGTAATATTCTCACCGCGAACAAGAACTTCTGCGAGGCGCTGGGGTATGACCTCAGTGAGATCGTCGGTAAACATCATCGCATGTTCTGCGACGCGGAGCTCACTAATTCGCGAGCCTATCAGGAGTTCTGGGACTCTCTTGCCCGCGGCGAATTCCAGGCAAAGGACTACCGTCGCATCCGCAAGGACGGGTCAGTGATCTGGATCGAGGCCTCCTACAATCCGGTTTTCCGCTCCGGTAAACCCTACAAGGTAGTCAAAATCGCTACCGATATCACTGCAAAGAAAATCAAGGCGACGGAGGATGCCGGCAAGCTGGATGCACTATCCCGGTCACAGGCTACCATCGAATTTTTTCCCGACGGTACCATCATCACCGCCAACCCGAATTTTTGCGCCACGGTGAATTACGACCTCAAGGAAATCGAGGGAAGACATCACCGCATGTTCTGCGACCCTGCCTACGCCGCATCTCCGGCTTACGCCAATTTCTGGCAGCGGCTGGCATCGGGAGAATTCATCTCGGACGAATTTGTCCGCTACGGAAAAAACGGCAAGGAAATATGGATTCAGGCCGCGTACAACCCAGTCGTGGACGATACCGGAAAAGTCGTGAAAGTGGTGAAATTCGCCACCGACGTGACCCCGCGTATGAGCGCCATCACCATGCTTGCCGATGCCCTGCAGGCGCTGGCCGAGGGCGACCTCGTGCAACGTCTGGACACCAGCTTTGTACCCAGCATGGAGAAGCTGCGTGCGGACTTCAATGAGGTCGTCGGCAAGCTGCAGGCCACCATGCAGACGATATCGCACAATGCCTCCACAATCGCCTCCGGCTCGGGCGAAATCCGCATCGCCGCCGATCAACTTTCGCAACGCACCGAACAGCAGGCAGCCTCGCTGGAGGAAACCGCCGCCGCGCTGGAAGAGATCACCACCACCGTGACCGATGCCAGCCAGCGTGCCGGCGAGGCGGGCAAACTGGTGCTGCGGACGAGAGAGCACGCCGAACATTCGGGCGAAGTCGTTCAGCAGGCAATTTCCGCCATGGATGCGATTTCGCGTTCCTCCGGCGAGATCACCAACATCATCGGCGTCATAGATGACATCGCCTTCCAAACCAATCTTCTCGCGCTGAATGCGGGCGTTGAAGCCGCCCGCGCTGGGGAAGCCGGCAAGGGTTTCGCCGTCGTGGCACAGGAGGTGCGAGAGCTCGCACAACGATCTGCCGTCGCCGCCAAGGAAATCAAGTCCCTCATCAACACCTCCCGCGAACAGGTCGCCAATGGTGTGGATCTGGTCGGCAGAACCGGTGAGGCCTTGCGAAATATTCAGTCGCAGATGGGTGAAATCGACGTCAATGTCTCGGCGATCGTCGAGGCGTCACGCGAACAGGCAAACGGGCTGAGGGAAATCAATCAGGCCGTCAACGTCATGGATCAGGCGACCCAGAAAAACGCCGCCATGGTGGAAGAAACCACTGCCGCCAGCCACGGTCTCTCCAGTGAGGCCGACAACCTCTACGAATTGCTGCGACAGTTCAGAATATCCGGCGAGGGACAGGTATCACCTGCCCAGCCCATCGATAAAAAACCCGCCAGCGTAACCCAGCTGCCGACACCACAGCCGCGATATGCCACAGCAAGAGCGCACGGCAATGCGGCGGCCGAATGGGCGGAGTTCTAAACCCGCCTATGCCGAAGCCTCACTCCGAGACTACAGAATAATACGGTCCGCACGGGTGAAGATTTCGAAGTCTTCACCCCGGACTAACGCAACAAGCGTGATGCCTGCCTTATCGGCGGTTTCGATAGCAAGCGCCGTGGGGGCGGAGATCGCCACCAGAACCGGACAGCCGAGGATCGCCGTCTTCTGCACCATCTCCACCGACAGGCGGCTGGTGACGGCCACAATGCCCGTCTCGGCAGAAATACCCGCATTCATCACCGCACCCGCCAATTTATCGAGCGCATTGTGGCGGCCGACATCTTCGCGGGCCGCCAAAAGCCCCTCACGCGGACTGTAGAACCCGGCACCGTGAACAGCCCTTGTTTCGCGATTGAGGGTTTGTGCATCGTTCAGGGCCTTCACAGCCGCAACGATGTCGTTGCCATAAACAGACGAGTTCACCCCGCTCAAATCCGGCACGACACGCACCGCCTGCTCTATCGATTCAATACCGCAGAGACCGCAGCCCACCGGGCCAGCCATATGCCGTCGTCTCGCCCGCAGGGCATCGGCCTCGGTATCCGTCAAATCCACCTGGACATCGTAACCCTGCCCCGCCTCGACCACTTCAATAGCCTGGATTTCGGAACGAATCGATATGATGCCCTCGGTAAGGCTGAAGCCGACAGCGAAATCGACGAGATCGGCAGGACTGGCCATCATCACGGCATGGGTGCTGCCGCCGTAAGAAAAGGCAACCGGGACCTCTTCCGGCACGGCTCGCTCGCCTGTGGCAAGTGCGCCCTGTCGCAAAGCGGTTCTAACAACCCTTCGATAACTTGCTTCCACCGACACAGCAATCCATCCCTCCATGACAGGAAACGCACCTTCATCGCGGCCTGTGACCGGTAAAGCGGCATTTCTCTTCGTCTTCACATTTAGCCCATCAACCCAAAAATCGGAATCGATTTCGGCAAACGCGGCACGCAGTCCGAAGGGTGCTTTGCAAGGCCACCATCCGACGTGTCCCAAGCAGTGAAAACAGGAGACAGCCAAAAACAAAAAAGCGACCGAAACGGCCGCTTTCTGTTTTAAATATTTTGTGGGCAGTCATTCTTTCGAACCCGCCCGGTGCTTTCAAGCGGCGACGAGAACCTCATGCAGGTTCGTCAGCTCATAGAGGTGCTTTTCAAGCTTGGTCAGGTGCTCGTGGTGATGATTGCCTTCCTGAATTTCGGCCTTGGCCGCATCGATGCGCTTCTGCAGCGTATCGGGAGACATATCGTCAGCCGAAACGGCGGATTCGGCAAGAAGTGTGCAACCCGTCGGAAGAATATCGGCAAAACCGCCGAACACGACGTATTTGTGCGTTTCTCCAGAGGCGAACTTCACCGTTACCAGACCCGGCTTGATCGTGGTCATCGTCGGCGCATGATTGGCCAGAACCGTCATTTCACCCAGCGTAGCCGGGATGACGACTTCCGTAACCGTTTCGGAAACGAGCAGACGCTCCGGGGAAACGAGATCGAATTTGAAACTGTCAGCCATGGCTATTCACTTCTTTTCAATTACGCGGGCGTCACGGACTTCATTGCTACAACGCTGGCATCACCATTCCGGTTTCGCCACCGTTGCCGGCAAGGCGCGCAGTTGAACCACGCGCCCGCCAATTCATAATCAGGCAGCTTCAGCAGCCAGCTTCTTTGCCTTTTCGATGGCTTCTTCCATCGAACCGACCATGTAGAAAGCAGCTTCCGGCAGGCTGTCATATTCGCCATTGACCAGGCCCTTGAAGCCCTTGATCGTGTCTTCGAGCGCAACGAGCTTGCCCGGCGAACCGGTGAAGACTTCAGCAACGAAGAACGGCTGCGACAGGAAACGCTCGATCTTACGGGCGCGGGCAACCGTCAGCTTGTCTTCTTCCGACAGTTCGTCCATGCCGAGGATGGCGATGATGTCCTGAAGCGACTTGTAGCGCTGCAGGGTCGACTGAACCTTACGGGCAACTTCGTAGTGCTCTTCGCCGACGATCATTGGGTCGAGCATACGCGAGGTAGAGTCGAGCGGGTCAACAGCCGGGTAAATACCCTTTTCAGCGATCGAACGCGACAGAACCGTCGTTGCGTCAAGATGCGCGAACGAGGTTGCCGGCGCCGGGTCGGTCAAGTCGTCGGCGGGAACGTAAATCGCCTGAACCGAGGTGATCGAACCCTTGTTCGTGGTGGTGATGCGTTCCTGCATCTGGCCCATGTCGGTTGCCAGCGTCGGCTGATAACCCACGGCCGAAGGAATACGACCGAGCAGAGCCGACACTTCCGAACCAGCCTGCGTGAAGCGGAAGATGTTGTCCACGAAGAACAGAACGTCCTGGCCTTCGTCACGGAAGTTTTCAGCGATCGTCAGACCGGTCAGAGCGACGCGGGCGCGGGCGCCCGGCGGTTCGTTCATCTGGCCGTAAACGAGCGCAGCCTTGGAGCCTTCGCCGCCGCCGAGCTTGTTGACGTTCGATTCGATCATTTCGTGGTAGAGGTCGTTACCTTCGCGGGTACGTTCACCCACGCCGGCGAATACCGAGTAACCACCATGCGCCTTGGCGACGTTGTTGATCAGTTCCATGATGAGAACCGTCTTGCCAACGCCGGCGCCGCCGAACAGGCCGATCTTGCCGCCCTTGGCGTAAGGAGCCAGAAGGTCGACGACCTTGATGCCGGTGACGAGGATCTGCGCTTCGGTCGACTGCTCGACGTAAGACGGTGCATCCTGGTGGATGGCGCGCTTCTTGGCCGTGGTGATCGGACCGGCTTCGTCAACCGGCTCGCCGATGACGTTCATGATGCGGCCGAGCGTTTCCGGACCGACCGGAACTTCGATCGGTGCGCCGGTGTTGGCGACGGCCTGACCGCGGACCAGACCTTCGGTCGAGTCCATGGCGATCGTGCGGACGACGTTTTCACCGAGATGCTGCGCGACTTCCAGAACGAGGCGGTTGCCGTTGTTCTCGGTTTCGAGCGCGTTCAGGATCGGAGGCAGTTCGCCTTCGAACGCCACGTCGACAACAGCGCCGATAACCTGGGTAACCTTGCCCGCGCCGTTCACCGCTGCGGTTTTCTTGGGGGTAGCTGCCTTAGCCATTATCCTTACCCTCTTTCCTTACCTCAGAGCGCTTCCGCGCCCGAAATGATTTCAATGAGTTCCTTGGTGATCTGAGCCTGACGCTGACGGTTGTAGGAAAGCGTCAGCTTGTTGATCATCTCACCGGCATTGCGCGTTGCATTGTCCATCGCGCTCATCTTGGCGCCCATTTCACCGGCAACGTTTTCGAGCAGAGCCCGGAAAACCTGAACCGAAATGTTGCGCGGAATAAGGTCTTCCAGAATAGAAGCCGCATCCGGCTCATATTCATAGACGGCGCTCTGCGTCGTCTCAGCCGCCTCCACAACAGGCGTTGCGGCCGGAATGAGCTGCAAGCCGGTCGGGATCTGGCTGATGACGGACTTGAATTCCGAATAGATCAGCGTGCAGACGTCGAATTCACCCGCGTTGAAGAGCGAGATCACCTTCTTGGCGATCTGGTCGGCATTTTCAAAACCGACCTTCTTCACTTCGCGCAGTTCGACGCGCTCGATGATGTTGGCTGCAAATTCGCGGCGAAGGCTGTCGTAACCCTTCTTGCCGACCGTGATGATCTTGACCGTCTTGCCTTCGGAAATCAGCTTGCGGGCATGATCGCGGGCAAAACGGGAAATCTGCGAGTTGAAACCGCCGCAAAGACCACGCTCAGCCGTGCAGACGACGAGCAGATGCACGTCGTCCTTGCCGGTGCCGGTCATCAGCGCCGGAGCAACGTCCGCCTCGACCGCCGTGGCGATGTTGGCAAGAACGGCGCTCATACGCTGAGAATAAGGCCGGGCGGCCTCCGCAGCTTCCTGGGCGCGCCGAAGCTTCGCCGCGGCGACCATTTTCATCGCCTTGGTAATCTTCTGCGTCGCCTTCACGGAGGCAATGCGGTTTTTCAGATCCTTTAGTGAAGGCATCCGTTATCCGTCCGAGTAAAAGAGCCCTGATTTAAGAGAAAGACTTGGCGAAGTTATCAAGAGCGCCCTTGAGCTTGCCCTTGGTATCGTCGCTGATAGCCTTTTCCGTGCGGATGGTGTCGAGGATCGCCTTGCCTTCCGAGCGGAGGTAGGAGAGGAAACCCTGCTCGAACTTGCCGACCTGCGCGACCGGGATCTTGTCGAGGTAACCGTTGACACCAGCGAAGATCACCGCAACCTGCTCTTCCGTCTTGAGCGGAGAGAACTGCGGCTGCTTCAGAAGCTCGGTCAGACGGGCGCCGCGGTTGAGCAGGCGCTGCGTGGAGGCGTCGAGGTCCGAACCGAACTGGGCGAAGGCAGCCATTTCACGATACTGGGCGAGTTCACCCTTGATCGAGCCGGCAACCTGCTTCATCGCCTTGATCTGAGCGGCGGAGCCAACGCGCGAAACCGACAGACCGACGTTAACAGCCGGGCGGATACCCTGATAGAACAGGTCGGTTTCAAGGAAGATCTGGCCGTCGGTGATCGAGATCACGTTGGTCGGAATGAAGGCCGAAACGTCGTTACCCTGAGTTTCGATGACCGGCAGAGCCGTCAGCGAACCAGCGCCCATTTCGTCGGAGAGCTTTGCAGCGCGCTCGAGAAGACGGGAGTGGAGGTAGAAAACGTCGCCCGGATAAGCTTCGCGGCCCGGAGGACGACGCAGCAGAAGCGACATCTGACGATAGGCAACGGCCTGCTTGGAAAGGTCGTCGTAGCCGATGAGAGCGTGCTTGCCGTTGTCACGGAAGTATTCACCCATGGCGCAACCGGCAAACGGTGCGAGGTACTGCATCGGAGCCGGATCGGAAGCCGTTGCGGCAACGATGATCGAGTACTGCAGCGCGCCGCGCTCTTCCAGAACCTTTACGAACTGGGCAACGGTCGAACGCTTCTGACCGATAGCGACATAGACGCAATAAAGCTTGTCGCCGTCAGGACCATTGTCGTGAATGGCCTTCTGGTTCAGGATCGTGTCGAGAATGATGGCGGTCTTGCCGGTCTGGCGGTCGCCGATGACCAGCTCGCGCTGGCCACGGCCAACCGGGATGAGGGCGTCGATGGCCTTGAGGCCGGTCGACATCGGCTCATGAACCGACTTGCGCGGAATGATGCCGGGAGCCTTGACATCGACGCGCGAACGCTTGGCGGCATTGATCGGGCCCTTGCCGTCGATCGGATTGCCAAGCGCGTCAACGACGCGGCCGAGCAGTTCCGGGCCGACGGGAACGTCAACGATAGCTCCAGTCCGCTTTACGGTGTCGCCTTCCTTGATGTCACGGTCAGAACCGAAGATAACCACACCGACGTTGTCGGCTTCGAGGTTGAGCGCCATGCCGCGAATGCCGCCGGGAAACTCGACCATTTCGCCGGCCTGAACATTGTCGAGGCCATAAACGCGGGCGATACCGTCACCGACGGAAAGCACCTGACCGACTTCCGAGACTTCCGCCTCGTTGCCGAAATTTTTGATTTGATCTTTCAGAATTGCGGAAATTTCCGCGGCGCGGATATCCATCAGCCAACCTCTTTCAGTGCAAGCTTAAGGGTGGAAAGTTTGGTGCGAAGAGACGTATCGATCTGGCGCGAACCGACCTTGACGATCAGGCCGCCGAGGATCGACGGATCGACGGTAACGGAAATCGTCACATCCTTGCCGGTAACGCTCTTCAGCGCCGCTTTCAGTTCAGTTTCCTGCGCCTCGTCGAGCGCATGTGCCGAGGTGACCTCGGCGGTGATTTCGCCGCGATGGGCGGCGGCAATGGTGCGGTAGGCGCGGATCATGCCGGGAACGGCAAAGAGGCGGCGGTTATTCGCAACAACCTTGAGGAAATTGAGAGCGAGACCAGCGATGCCGGCCTTTTCGCAGATCGCGGTGATTGCTTTGAACTGATCCTCGGCGGAAAACACCGGGCTCGCAACCAGACGCTTCAAATCGCCACTTTCGTCGAGAAGTGCGCCGAACTTGTCCAGTTCGGTCTGAACCGCTTCGACCGTACCCGCTTCCAAAGCAAGCTCGAAAAGCGACGACGCATACCTTTCCGCTACACCGGATGTTCCCTGGGAGGTGTCTGCCACGGGCACTTTTTCCCTGCTAATCGTCCAAGACCATCAGCGATGGGGCTCCACCGCATCAAATTCTTGAAATCGTTTCAATTTCCCCGAAAAAGACCGGAATTCCCCCCTGCCTTTTCCCAATTTCGCGGTCCGTCTAGCATAGGACGCCGGGACTCGCAACACGCGTAATAGCGGAAAGCGCCGTTTGGGCAAGGGGGAATGCGTTTAAATTTTCCGATTTCGCTCAGGATGCGGCGCATCTGCGGCACAAATGCCAAAAAGCCCGCTTCAGACCAGCCCGAAGACGTAGCTCAACGCGAGTGCGGACAGCAGAAAGTGCACAACCAGAAGTAAGAAATTCCGCATGGTTGCGCCACCATCCGACAGTATGGAGAGAATGCCGCCGAACACGCTGAGGCCGAATGCCGCACCAAAGGCGAGATAGACCATGGGCTGGGCGAGAAGCAGGGCCGCCGCACCGAGACCGAGATAGAACCCGGCAAGCGACGAGCGTACGAGCGCATAACCATCCCTGCGCTCGCCGGCCGGCTGCAAACCGAAGGCACGAAGCGTCAAGCCCGGCGCAAACATGAAAAACAGGCCGATGATGGCTGATACCACCGCCGCGCCGAAGGCCAGTTGCTCGCCGAATTCGGCCGGAAAATAAAACTCCATCTCGTTCCCCAAATCATTGTGTTGTTCGCTCGCGTTATGACACGGTCACGACAGCGGGAAAACGCCTTGATTGGCAAAGTTCAAAGGAAACTTTGCGGATCGATATCAAGCTGCACATGCACGCTGCCCCGTTCCTTGGGGCCATTGGCCAGCAGTGTCCGAAGAAAGGACTGCATGTCGGAATTGCGTCGCCCGTGCACCAGCAGACGGAAACGATGGCGGCCACGGATCAGCGCCAGCGGCGCTTCCGCCGGGCCAAGCAGCATGATGCCAGTAACCTGCGGGGCAGCCGCCCTCAAACCCCGCGCATGGGTTTCGGCCTCTCCGCGCGTATCGGCGGAAACGATGATCGAGGCAAGACGTCCAAAGGGCGGCAGAACGGCCTTTTCCCGCTCGACGATCTCTCTTTCATAAAAAGCCGAGGCATCACCCGAAACGATTGCCTGCATGACGGGATGCTGCGGCTGGTAAGTCTGCAGCAGGCCATGGCTCTTCAACCCCGTTCGTCCGGCACGGCCGGTCACCTGCGAAAGCAACTGGAACGTCCGCTCCGCCGCGCGCGGATCACCATTGGCAAGGCCGAGATCGGCATCGACGATGCCGACAAGCGTCATCAGCGGGAAGTTATGTCCCTTGGCGACCAGCTGCGTGCCGATGACGATATCCGCCTCGCCCTTGACGATGGCCTCCAGCTCCAGCCGCAGCCGCTTGACGCCCATGAGATCGGAGGAGAGCACGATGGTGCGGGCTTCCGGGAAATGTTTCTCCACCTCCTCGGCGATGCGCTCCACACCCGGCCCACAGGCCACCAGATGATCGAAGGTTCCGCATTCCGGGCAATGGTCCGGGGTCGGCTCGTTGTGGCCACACTGGTGGCACTGCAATTGATTGCGGAAGCGGTGTTCCACCAGCCAGCTGGAACATTGCGGGCACTGGAAACGGTGACCGCAGACCCGGCAGAGCGTCAGCGGCGCATAACCGCGACGATTGAGGAAGAGCAGCGCCTGCTCGCCCTTTTCGATGGTCTTGCCGATGCCGCGCAGCAGGACGGGTGAGAGAAACCCTCCCCTTTCCGGCGGATGGCGGCGCATATCGACAAGATGCAGGTCCGGCATCGCCGCATCGCCAAAGCGCGTATGCAGGTGAATGGTGTTGTAACGCCCGGAACTGCCATTGACCTGGCTTTCCACCGACGGCGTGGCCGAGACCAGCACGACAGGGAATTCGGCGATGCGCGCCCTCACCACGGCCATATCGCGGGCATTATAAAAGACACGGTCTTCCTGCTTGTAGGCCGGGTCGTGCTCTTCATCGACAATGATGAGACCGAGATTGTCGAACGGCAGGAAAAGCGCCGAGCGCGCGCCGGCCACCACTTTCACCTCACCCGTCACCGCCTGCCGCCAGACCTTTTCACGCATGCGCGGCGACAGATCGGAATGCCATTCCGCCGGCTTCGCGCCGAAGCGATCCTGAAAGCGCTCGAGAAACGCTGCCGTCAGGGCGATTTCCGGCAGCAGGATAAGGACCTGCTTGCCCTGCCTCAGCGTTTCGGCCACTGCCTCGAAATAAACCTCGGTCTTGCCCGAGCCGGTAACGCCATCGATCAGCGAGACATGAAAACCGCCCTTGCGGACATCCTCCAGTATCTCCGAAGCGGCCTGTTTCTGCGGACCTTCCAGACGTGGCTCGACATAGTCAGGGTCAGGCTCGGCGACGACAGGCGGCGCGGGCAGAAAGACCGTCTCGAACACACCCTGCTTGACGAGACCATCGATGACGCTCGTCGAGACGCCGGCAGCATGGGCAAGCCCGCTCTTCGTCCAGCCATACCCTTCCGCCGCCAGCTCCATCACCCGCTCGCGGGCGGGGGTCAGGCGCTCCGGCCGGCCTTCGGTCAACCGCAGCCCCTCGATCATCGGTTCGGGATCGAAGGCCGCGGGCGCGCGCAGTGCCATTCGTGCCACGAGGCCGGGCGGGGACAACGTGTAGGCGGCAACCCAGTCCACGAAGCGGCGCATCTCCGCCTTCAGCGGCGGGCACTCGAAACTCTTGGTAATGGGCCGAAGCTTCTTCGGATCGACGCTCTTTTCTCCGGCATCGTCCCACACCACGCCGAAGACCTGCCGGGGACCAAGCGGCACCTGAACGACGGAGCCGGTCTCCACGACCATATCTTCAGGCACGGCGTAACTGTATGGTCCTGGCGCCGGCATGGGCACGAGAACGGGCACCGTGCGCGTGAGCGACGGCGGGTCGAACAGAGCCCCAAACAGATCGGACGAATCTTTTGCCATGATGTGGCGACCATGCCCCGACGACAGGAAAAAGGAAACCGCCCGGATGTAGTGGGCGCGTCCCACAAAGTCCACCTCTTAACCAAATGCTGACCATAAGCGCATAGTTTTGAAGCATGGAATGGAGCGCCGCGTGACCGAAATCCTGACATTTGCCGAACCCGATCTTCTGAACGAGCGCCAGTCCTGGCTCGCAGCCCTTGCCGGCGAACGCCGTCTTTCCGACAATACCGTCGAGGCCTATGAGCGCGACACACGTCAGTTCCTGATCTTTCTCACCGGCTATATCGGCAGGCCCGCGGCCATAAGAGATATAGCCGATCTGCGCCCTGTCGATCTGCGCGCGTTTCTGGCCAACCGACGCAAGGAAGGCGCCGGCGCGCGTTCGCTCGGCCGGCATCTGGCAGGTCTGCGTTCGTTGCTGCACCACCTGCAGAAAAAGGGACTCGTCAATGCGGCCGGCGCCACCGCGATGCGCGCGCCTAAACAGCCGAAATCCCTGCCGAAGCCGCTCACCGACCGGCAGGCGCTGAAGATCACCACGGCCGAGGCACAATTGAACGAAGAACCCTGGATCGCCGCCCGCAATGCCGCGGTCTTTTCGCTGCTTTATGGCTGCGGTCTGCGCATTTCCGAGGCATTGGGTCTCACCCCGGCCGATTTCCCGCCCGGCGCCCGCAGCCTGCGTATCACCGGCAAGGGCAACAAGACGCGGATCGTGCCGTTGCTCGCAGTTGTCACGGAAGCGGTCGATACCTACAAGAAGCTTTGTCCCTATGCTCTGGCGGCGAATGAACCGATGTTCCTTGGCGCACGCGGCGGCAAGCTTCAGCCCGCCATCATCCAACGGGAAATGCAGAAGCTGCGCGGTGCTTTCGGCCTGCCGGAAAACGCCACCCCGCATGCGCTGCGCCATTCCTTCGCCACCCATCTTCTGGCCGGCGGTGGGGACCTGCGTACCATTCAGGAACTGCTCGGCCATGCGAGCCTCTCCACCACGCAGGTCTATACCGGCGTCGATACTGCGCGACTACTGGAAATCTACGATAACGCCCACCCGCGCGCATGATGCAGGAAATGGTTAACCATAATCATTAACCAGACATCCAAACCGCCGTTCTATAAGCGAACAAGAACCGGATTGGACCGATGCACAGCCTGATAAAACCCCAACATCTCACAGCTACCCTGATGGGCAAGACCGGCGACGCCCTGCTCTGGCTGCTGGCCGCCCTGCATGTCACCGCCGTCGCCATCCTGCTCATGACCTTGCTGTCGCTCAGTAAAGCGGAAGCAGCTGAGCAGAAGATCACCTGCACGGGCAGCGATATTCTCGTGGAGATGCGCAAGACCGATCCGCAAGGCTTTGCGAAAATCGAACAGGAAGCAGCCGCCATCCCGAACGGTAAGGGTAATTTCTGGCGCATCGAAAAGGCAGACACGGCCCCGTCCTATCTTCTCGGCACCATGCATGTCACCGATCCGCGTGTTCTGGAGGTGCCTGCCGCCGCCAGTCCCGCTTTCGAAAAGGCCGCGACTGTTATCGTGGAGTCGGACGAAATCGTCGACGACAAGAAGGTCGCGGCGTCGCTGTTGAGCAAGCCTGAGCTCACCATGTTTCTGGACGGCAAATCGATCACCGACATCCTGTCGCCCGAAAATGTTTCGCGTCTCGAAAAGGGCTTGAAGGAGCGCGGCATTCCGCTGAATGCGGTTTCGCGGATGAAGCCCTGGATGCTTTCGAGTTTCGTCGCCCTGCCCGCCTGCGAGTTCGCCCGCAAGGCGACCGGCCTCTCCTTTCTCGACAAGAAGCTGGCCGAAGACGCGATTGCGGACGGAAAACGGCTTGTCGGCCTAGAGACCATGGTCGAGCAGCTGACGGCCATGTCCGAACTGCCGATGGAATTTCATCTGCAGGCGCTGATCGAAACGCTGGAACTCGGCGACCGTATGGATGACGTTATGACGACCATGACCGATCTCTACGTCGCCGGCGATATCGGCATGACCATGCCCATGCTGAAAAGCCTGGACCCCAAGAAGGCCGCGGCAGAAAGCGAAAAGGGCTACGCCGCCTTCGAACAGCGCATCATCACCGACCGCAATCACGTCATGGCAAACAGGGCCACCCCCGAGCTTGCCAAGGGCAATGTCTTCATGGCCGTCGGCGCGCTGCATCTGCCGGGTGAGGAAGGCTTAGTCGAACTGCTGCGCGCAGAGGGCTTCACCCTTACGCGGGTCGACTGAGCCACTCAGTCCCGGTCCTGACAGGCCGGACATTGGCGCAAAACGGCCGCATCGTCGCCGGCACGATACGGCGGTGAAACGGCCCGACGGCAAGAAGATAGAGCCGCCCGAACAGGTTCTTGCGCCGGACGACGGTGGTGACGCTAACCAGCTGGCGACTTCCCACTTCCTCGAGATCGACGACGATCCGGAAATCGAGATGGCGGTCATCGAAACCCAGCACGGTCCGCTCCGGCGTGGTTGACAGAACCGGAAACCCACCCGCCGAAGTGCCTGCGGCCAACGCGACCGTTTTCAATCCGAGAAGCGAGACGATGCGGTTTCGAAGCGCCATCAGCCCGCTGATCCATGCCGGCGGATGATCGAGGAGAAGCCTGCTCACATCGAGCGAGGTCGTTCCCGGCGTCATCGTCTCCCCCTGAAAGCGATCGCACCAGTCGGCGCCCGGCAATATGTCTTCAATGTTTCGCATCCCTGAACCCCAGCCGCCCGATGCGGCAAGGACCACCATCCTCTTTTTCCAACGGGGCGGAAAGGCGACAAACCGCCGCTTAGACCCTAGCCATGCGTCATGCGCCTCAGGAGATTGGTGCGCCAGTAGAACTGGTGAACCAGAACGGCGGCGACATGGCCGGCGATCAGCACCCACATCAATGCCTTGAACGGGCCGGAATGCAGCTGCCCGGCCGGCTGGGCGCCGAAATAATACGCGGCTATACCGGACAGCGGCAGGACGAAGAACAGGGCGTAGAAGGTGAAATGCGCCACCTTGGCGGCAATCTGAAACGGCCGCGGTTCTTCGGCGGGATGCGGCGGTACACCCTGGAAAAAGCGAAGACAGAGGCGCGGGACCGCAAGCAACAGGATGGCAAAACCGACATAGGCATGGATATTGGCTGCGGAAATCTGATCCGGCGTCAATGTTTCACCCCGCCGCATCAGCCGGTAGGCATGGGCCATGGCGTCGGGAAACAGCAGGTTGAAGAAGATCAGAAGCGCCATCGCCCAGTGAATGACACGCTGCGGAACGGAGAAGGAAACTTGACTGAAAGATGCCATTTTATTGCCTTTTATCAAAAGGTTAGATAGGCCATGGCGCGAGTATGAGAAACCCCGGCCTGCATGGCAAGCCGGGGTTCAACAGATGACTGAAATTTAATATTCGAGCGTCGGGCTCTAGGCCGATCACATATGGATCGGCTTGAAGAAGGTCGCGAGCGCCGCTTCCTTCACGGCTTCCGAAATGGTCGGATGCGCGTGGCAGGTCCGGCCGAGATCTTCCGAAGAACCGCCGAATTCCATCAGCACGGTGATCTCGTGGATCATTTCGCCAGCGCCGAAACCGACGATGTGGCCGCCGAGAACCCGGTCGGTTTCCTTGTCGGCGAGGATCTTCACGAAACCATCCGTCACCTGCATGGCGCGGGCGCGGCCATTGGCGGTGAAGGGGAACTTGCCGACCTTGTAGGCAACGCCAGCGGCCTTCAGTTCTTCTTCGGTCTTGCCGACGGAAGCGATTTCAGGCTGCGTATAGACCACGGCCGGAATGACGTCGTAGTTCACATGGCCGCGCTGGCCAGCAAGAATTTCAGCGAGAGCAACGCCCTCGTCTTCGGCCTTGTGGGCCAGCATCGGGCCCTTCACCACGTCACCGATCGCATAAATGCCATCGACATTAGTCTTGAAGTGACCGTCGATTTCGACGCGACCGCGGCTGTCCAGCACGACGCCGGCTTCCGCGAGGCCGAGACCTTCGGTGTAGGGCTTGCGGCCTGTGGAGATCAGCACGACATCAGCTTCCAGCGTTTCAGCTGCACCACCCTTGACCGGCTCGAATACGACCTTAGCGCCCGCAGCGGTCTTTTCAACACCCGTCACCTTAGCGCCGAGCTTGAAATCGAGACCCTGCTTGGCCAGCAGACGCTGCGACTGCTTGGAAACTTCGCCGTCCATGCCGCCGAGGATGTTGTCGAGATATTCGACCACGGTAACCTTGGCGCCGAGACGCGACCAGACCGAACCAAGCTCGAGGCCGATAACGCCACCGCCAACGACGATGAGCTTTTCCGGAGCCTTGGAAAGAGCAATCGCACCGGTGGAGGACACGATGACGGTTTCATCGATATCGACCTGAACGCCGGGGATGCCGGCAACGTCAGAACCGGTGGCAATGACGATGTTCTTTGCTTCGATTTCCTGTGTCTCACCCTTGTCGTTGGTGACGGAAACCTTGCCGGCGGAAACCACCTTGCCGGTGCCCTGGAAAGCATCGATCTTGTTTTTCTTGAACAGGAAGGAAACGCCGTCGACATTGGCTTTCACCACGCCGTCCTTGTGGGCCATCATCTTGCCGAGGTTCAGCTTCGGCGCGGCAACTTCGATACCCAGCGTATCAACGCCATGGGCAACATGCGCAAAGGTTTCGGAAGCATGCAGCAGCGCCTTGGAAGGGATGCAGCCGACATTGAGGCAGGTGCCGCCATAGGTCGCGCGCTTTTCGATGACAGCGACCTTCAGGCCAAGCTGTGCCGCCTTGACCGCGCAAACATAACCGCCGGGACCCGTTCCAATTACAACTACATCATATGCCATGTTCTTGTTCCTGATTGATATGGGGCAGGATTTTGAACCGCCCTGCTTCCGTTTGACCTGAAACTCAGGCCGCTTTTTCCGTTGCGAGTTTTATACCGAGAGCGATGAAGACCACGCCGCTGGTGCGGTCGATCCATTGGCTGGCGCGCTGAAATGCGGCGCGCATGCGTGGCGTCGTCATGAACAGGCTGACGCCGACGAACCACAGGATAAGGCAGCTTGCCATGACAAGCCCGTATCCGAATTTGATAGCGACCGGCGTATGCGCGTGAACCACCGTCGAAAAGATCGACAGGAAGAAAAACACCGGTTTGGGATTGAGCGCGTTGGCGGCAAAACCTAGCGTGAAGGCTTTGAGCCCTGTCTGGCCGCTTCTGGCCCGAACGCCATCCTCACCTTCGGCCGTCGGCAATTCGGTCTTGCCGGCACGCAGCGCCTTGATGCCGATATAGATCAGATAGGCGACACCGAGCCATTTGACGATATTGAAGAGATAGATCGACTGGGAAATGATGAGGCCAAGTCCGAGGATCGTATAGGTGACATGGAACATCAGTGACGTTCCGACACCGAAGCTGGTGATGATGGCCTGTTTGCGCCCGTGCACCATGGCCTGACGCATGACCATCGCCAGATCGGCGCCGGGGGAAACGATCGCAAAAAAGAAGATCGCCATCAGGGATGCAAGTTCGATGAGATATTGATGCATAGACTCGACCTCAGATCAGCGCGACAAGCATGAGGACCAGACCGACGAGGGAAACCAACCACGCGATCGACCGCACATAGGGAACGCCTGCAAGATAAAGCGGGATGTAGACGACGCGCGCAACGGTCCATATCCAGCCGCCCGTCAGCCCCCAGCCGGAGGCGTCGCCGACGATCGCAAGAGCGAGAACCAGACCGACGAAAGCGGGATAGGTCTCGCGAAAATTATCCGAGGCGCGCTGCGCGCGTCCCGCAAAGACCCCTTTGAGGTCCGGACGCGCATCGCGCGCACCCGCATTCCAGGCAAGACCAACTTCCCGCGTAACGGACATGGCCTGAAGGCAGATATGCAGGAGAAGAAGAATGACGCTGAGCGCCAGCAGGAACACAAAAGCTCCATTCCCGCCGGCCAGGTTTTCCATCCCTCTTCTCCCCTGTTTTAGTCTTAGAGATCGAGAACCAGGCGTTCCGGATCTTCGAGGCTCTCCTTGACGCGCACGAGGAAGGTCACGGCTTCCTTGCCGTCAACGATACGGTGATCGTAGGAGAGCGCAAGATACATCATCGGGCGGATGACGACCTGACCGCCGATGGCGACCGGACGCTCCTGGATCTTGTGCATGCCGAGAATACCCGACTGCGGCGCATTGAGGATCGGCGAGGACATCAGCGAACCGTAGACGCCGCCATTGGTGATGGTGAAGGTGCCGCCCTGCATGTCGGCCATGCCGAGCGAACCGTCACGCGCTGCCTTGGCGAGGCGGCCGAGTTCCTTTTCGACGCCGGCGATGGAGAGCTGGTCGGCATCACGGATGACAGGAACAACGAGACCCTTGTCGGTGCCGACGGCCATGCCGACATGACAATAGTTCTTGTAGATGATATCAGTGCCGTCGATTTCAGCGTTGACGGCGGGCAGTTCCTTCAGCGCGTGGGTCACGGCCTTGGTGAAGAAGCCCATGAAGCCGAGCTTGACGCCGTGCTTCTTCTCGAACACGTCCTTGTAACGGTTGCGCAGGTCCATGACGGCGCTCATGTCCACCTCGTTATAGGTGGTCAGCATGGCAGCGGTGTTCTGCGCATCCTTGAGGCGACGGGCGATCGTCTGGCGCAGGCGGGTCATCTTCACGCGCTCTTCGCGAACCTGATCCTGTTCGGCCGAAACCGGACGGGGCGCGGCAACCGGAGCGGGTGCGGCCGCAGGTGCCGAAACGCCCTTGGCAATGGCAGCTAGAACGTCACCCTTCAGAACCTGGCCACGCTTGCCGGAACCATCGACCTGATCGGCCGAAAGATTGTTTTCAGCAAGCAGCTTGCCGGCGGCAGGTGCCGGCGGCATGGCGCTGGCAGCCGGGGCAGCGACCGCGGCAGGTGCCGGAGCGGCTGCGGCGGCAGCAGGCTTTGCAGCGGGTGCGGAAGTCGCAGCGCCGGCAGCGCCTTCGGCGATCTGGCCGAGAAGCGCGTCGAGACCGACGGTTTCGCCGTTCTGCGCAACGATTTCGGTCAGCACGCCGGAGGCGGGCGCCGGTACTTCGACGGTAACCTTGTCGGTTTCGAGTTCAACGAGCGGTTCGTCGGCCTTGACGGTATCGCCGACCTTCTTGAACCAGGTGCCGACGGTCGCTTCGCTGACGGATTCGCCGAGGGTTGGTACGCGGATTTCAGTGGCCATGATCTAGTTCCGTTATTCGGGTGTCTTTTTTGCGGGGCGATGCGGGAGAGTTCTCACTCTCCCAGCGCGTCTTCCAGGAATGCAGCAAGCTGCGCCAGATGCTTGGACATCAGGCCGGTCGCCGGAGAGGCGGCAGCCGGACGGCCCGTGTAACGGACCTTCTGGTACTTGGCGTCGATATGCGCCAGAACCCATTCCAGGTAAGGATCGATGAACGACCACGAACCCATGTTCTTCGGCTCTTCCTGGCACCAGACCATCTCCGCATGGCGGAACCGGGAAAGCTCGTTGATGAGCGCCTTGGCCGGGAACGGATAGAGCTGTTCGACGCGCAGCAGGTAGATGTCGTCGATACCGCGCTTTTCACGCTCTTCGAGAAGATCGTAATAGACCTTGCCCGAGCACATGACGACGCGGCGGATCTTCGAATCCTTCTGCAGCTTGATCGGACCGTCCTTGATGACCTCCGCATCGTCCCACAGGAGACGGTGGAAGGAGGATTCACCCGCAAGCTCCGCCAGCGAAGATGTGGCGCGCTTGTGACGCAGCAGCGACTTCGGCGTCATCAGGATCAGCGGCTTGCGGAAGTCGCGGCGCATCTGACGGCGCAGGATGTGGAAGTAGTTGGCCGGCGTCGTGACGTTGGCGACCTGCATGTTGTCCTCGGCGCACATCTGCAACCAGCGCTCCAGACGGGCGGAGGAATGTTCCGGGCCCTGACCTTCATAACCATGCGGCAGAAGGCAGACGAGACCGGACATGCGCAGCCACTTGCGTTCACCCGAGGAGATGAACTGGTCGAACACCACCTGCGCGCCGTTGGCGAAGTCACCAAACTGGGCTTCCCAGAGCGTCAGCGCGTTCGGGCGGGCCAGCGAATAGCCGTATTCGAAACCGAGGACGGCTTCTTCCGAAAGCATCGAGTTGATGACTTCGTAACGGGCCTGCGTCGGCGCGAGGTTGGCAAGCGGGATGTAACGCTCTTCGGTCTCCTGATCGTAAAGAACCGAGTGGCGCTGCGAGAAGGTGCCGCGCTCGCAATCCTGACCGGAGAGGCGGATCTTGTGGCCATCGACAACAAGCGAACCGAAAGCCAGCGCTTCCGCCATCGCCCAGTCGATGCCTTCACCCGTCTCGATCATCTGCGAGCGGTTTTCCATGAAGCGCTGGATCGTGCGGTGGGCGCTGAAGCCTTCCGGAATGGTCGACAGCTTCTTGCCGATTTCCTTCAGCTGCTTCATCGGCACGCCGGTCTTGCCACGACGCTGCTCATCGGCATTATCGGCGGCGCGCAGGCCCGACCACTGACCATCCAGCCAGTCGGCCTTGTTCGGCTTGTAGGACTGGCCTGCCTCGAACTCCTGCTCGAGATGGGCGCGCCAATCAGCCTTGATCTTCTCGAAATCGCCTTCGTTGATCAAGCCTTCCGCAATGAGGCGGTCGGCATAGATACGGGCGACGGTCTTGTGGCCACGGATGACCTTGTACATCTTCGGCTGCGTGAACGCCGGCTCGTCGCCTTCGTTATGGCCGAAGCGGCGATAACAGAACATGTCGATGACGACAGGCTTGTGGAACTTCATGCGGTATTCGGTCGCGACCTTGGCCGCATAGACAACCGCTTCCGGATCGTCGCCGTTGACGTGGAAGATCGGCGCCTCGATCATCTT
Organism: Agrobacterium tumefaciens; assembly: GCF_005221325.1. NCBI lineage: Bacteria > Pseudomonadati > Pseudomonadota > Alphaproteobacteria > Hyphomicrobiales > Rhizobiaceae > Agrobacterium > Agrobacterium tumefaciens. Next base: position 2,407,714 of record NZ_CP039888.1, read on the forward strand.
GGCGACGTCGGACGGATAGGGCGACGAACGCGAGAAAGCCGGGTTCGTCGTGAAACCGATCTGGTTATTGATGATGAAGTGCATGGTGCCGGCAACGCGGTGACCGCGCAGGCCGGAAAGGCCGAGAATTTCGGCAACCACGCCCTGGCCCGCAAAAGCGGCATCGCCGTGCAGAAGCAGCGGCAGCACCTTGGCGCGTTCGGAAAGCGGAATGATGTCGCCGTCCCATGTCTTGGCCAGCTGGTCCTGCTTGGCGCGGGCCTTGCCCATGACGACGGGGTTGACGATTTCAAGGTGCGACGGGTTCGCCGTCAGCGACAGGTGAACCTTGTTGCCGTCGAATTCGCGGTCGGAGGAGGCACCCAGATGGTACTTCACGTCACCCGAACCTTCAACGTCATCAGGCTTGAACGAACCGCCCTTGAACTCGTGGAACACAGCACGGTGCGGCTTGCCCATGACATTGGTCAGCACGTTCAGGCGGCCGCGGTGGGCCATGCCGAGCACGACTTCTTCCAGACCGTCCTGGCCGCCGCGCTTGATGATCTGTTCGAGCGCCGGGATCAGCGATTCACCGCCATCAAGGCCGAAACGCTTGGTGCCCTTGAAACGCACATCGAGGAACTGCTCGTAACCTTCGGCTTCGACCAGCTTGGACAGAATGGCCTTCTTGCCTTCCGGCGTGAAGTCCACGCCCTTGTCCGGGCCTTCGATGCGTTCCTGGATCCAACCCTTTTCTTCCGGGTTGGACATATGCATGAATTCGACGCCGAGCGTCGAGCAATAGGTGCGCTCGAGAATATCGACCATCTCGCGCACGGTCGCATATTCGAGGCCGAGGACGTTATCGATGAAAATCTTGCGGTCGTAATCGCTTTCCTCGAAGCCATAGGACTTCGGCGAAAGCTCGTTGTAGTCTTCGACGGCGCTGGCAATGCCGAGCGGATCGAGCTTGGCGTGCAGGTGGCCGCGCATGCGGTAGGCGCGGATCATCATGATGGCGCGAACGCTGTCACGGGTCGCCTGAAGCACTTCGGCCTCGCTGACGGGCTTGCCGGTATCGGCACTCTTCGACTCAGCTTTCGCCTGAACCTTCTTTTCGATGGCCTTCTCGACCGTGGCCCAGTTGCCGTCAAGTGCGGATACCAGGTCGCCATTGGCCGGGATCGGCCAGTTGGCGCGCTTCCAGGAGGCGCCCTGTGCGGCCTTCTTCACGTCTTCCGGATTGTCGGACAACGCCTTGAAGAAGCTCTGCCACTCCGGCGACACGGAAGAGGGATCCTCTTCGTACCGGGCATAGAGCTGCTCGATATAGGCTGCATTCGCGCCGTCCAGAAACGACGTGATCTGAAACTGCTCGTTCGCTTCTTGCCTTGCCATTGTGTTCTTGCGGACTTGTCCGTCCGCCTCCTCGATGCCGTTAGGGCCGTTTCCGGCCTGCCGCTTTGATTATTGCTGTCTGCCGCCGGGGCGGTATGCCGTTCTGTCTGTCGTTCTTTGCGGCATCGGGCAGCGTGGCGTAAAAGCCGCGCCGCCCGTTACCGGTCTCATGTGGTCTCAGCCCTTGAGGACTTCAACCAGCGTCTTGCCGAGGCGCGCCGGGGAAGGCGATACCTTGATGCCGGCAGCTTCCATGGCTGCGATCTTGGACTCTGCGTCGCCCTTGCCGCCGGAAACGACGGCGCCGGCGTGGCCCATGGTGCGGCCCTTCGGAGCCGTGCGGCCCGCGATGAAGCCGGCCATCGGCTTCTTACGGCCCTTCTTGGCTTCGTCGATCAGGAACTGTGCCGCATCTTCTTCAGCCGAACCGCCGATTTCGCCGATCATGATGATCGACTGGGTGGCTTCGTCGGCCAGGAACATTTCCAGGATGTCGATGAACTCGGTGCCCTTGACCGGGTCACCGCCGATGCCGACAGCAGTGGTCTGGCCGAGGCCTTCGTTGGATGTCTGGAACACGGCTTCATAGGTAAGCGTGCCGGAGCGCGAAACGATACCGACCGAACCCTTGCGGAAGATGGAGCCCGGCATGATGCCGATCTTGCATTCTTCCGGCGTCATGATGCCGGGGCAGTTCGGGCCGAGCAGGCGCGACTTGGAGCGGTCGAGGCGAGCCTTGACGCGAACCATGTCCATGACCGGGATGCCTTCGGTGATGCAGGTGATGAACGGGATCTCAGCCTCGATGGCTTCGATGATGGCGTCTGCTGCACCTGCCGGCGGAACATAGATCACGGATGCATCCGCACCGGTCTTTTCCTTGGCTTCGGCAACCGTTGCGAAGATCGGCAGGCTTTCGCCCTTGGAACCGGTCCAGGTTTCGCCGCCCTTCTTCGGGTGAATACCGCCGACCATCTGCGTGCCGTAGTAGGCAAGCGCCTGTTCGGTGTGGAAGGTGCCGGTCTTGCCGGTCAGACCCTGAACGAGGATCTTGGTGTCTTTATTAACGAGAATAGACATTATTTCCGGTCCCTCAATTAGCCGTTGATCGCCGCGACGATCTTCTTAGCTGCGTCGTCCAGGTCGTCAGCAGCCGTAATCGCAAGGCCAGATTCGTTCAGGAGCTTCTTGCCAAGTTCGACGTTGGTGCCTTCGAGGCGAACAACGAGCGGAACCTGCAAACCGACTTCCTTCACCGCGGCGATAACGCCTTCGGCGATGACGTCACACTTCATGATGCCGCCGAAGATGTTGACGAGGATGCCCTCGACCTTCGGGTCAGCCGTGATGATCTTGAAAGCTGCCGCAACCTTCTCCTTGCCGGCGCCGCCGCCGACGTCGCAGAAGTTAGCCGGCTCTTTGCCGTAAAGCTTGATGATGTCCATCGTCGCCATGGCAAGACCTGCACCGTTGACCATGCAGCCGATGTTACCGTCGAGCGCCACATAAGCGAGGTCCCACTTGGAGGCTTCGATTTCCTTGGCGTCTTCTTCGGTCTCGTCGCGCAGCGCCTTGACGTCGTCATGGCGGAACAGCGCGTTGCCGTCGAAGGACATCTTGGCGTCGAGAACGCGCAGATGGCCATTTTCCATGACGATCAGCGGGTTGACCTCGAGGAGAGCCATGTCCTTCTCGTTGAAGGCCTTGTAGAGGATCGGGAACAGCGACTTCGCGTCTTCGGCTGCTGCACCCTCAAGCTCGAGAGCCTTGGAGATCGCCGCAACGTCGGCGTCGCTCACACCCTTTTCCGGGTTGATGGCGATGGTGTGGATTTTCTCCGGCGTGTCGTGGGCGACAGCTTCGATATCCATACCGCCTTCGGTGGAAACCACGAATGCAACCTGACCGACCGAACGGTCAACCAGCAGCGAGCAGTAAAGCTCGCGGGAGATGTCCGCGCCGTCTTCGATATAGAGGCGGTTCACCTGCTTGCCGGCATCGCCCGTCTGCGCCGTTACCAGCGTATTGCCGAGCATGTCCTTGGCGTGGGAGACGACTTCGTCGATCGTCTTTGCCAGACGAACGCCGCCCTTGGCGTCGGGGCCGAGTTCTTTGAACTTGCCCTTGCCGCGGCCACCAGCATGGATCTGGCTCTTGACGACGTAAAGCGGGCCGGGAAGCTGCTTTGCAGCAGCTTCGGCTTCTTCGACCTTGAGGATGGCGACGCCTTCAGCAACCGGCGCGCCGTAGCCCTTCAGAAGAGCCTTGGCCTGATATTCGTGAATATTCATGGAATAATCCCTGTTTGGAGCCGCTTGGAGTATTACTTCAGCGACGGAGCGATGTTGATGCAGGCTTCGCAAAGACCAGCGACAGCGCCGACGGATTTCTGGAAGGCGGCTTCTTCTTCCTTGTTCAGTTCGATCTCGATGATGCGCTCGATACCGCCGGCACCGATGATGGTGGGCACGCCGACATACATGTCATCAACGCCATACTGGCCAGACAGATGGGCGGCAGCAGGCAGAACACGCTTCTTGTCCTTGAGGTAGGATTCAGCCATTTCGATTGCCGAGGCAGCCGGTGCATAATAGGCCGATCCGGTCTTCAGCAGGCCGACGATTTCCGCACCGCCATCGCGGGTGCGCTGGATGATCTGCTCAAGACGCTCGGCGGTCAGCCAGCCCATCTTGACGAGATCGGTCAGCGGAATGCCGCCAACGGTGGAATAACGTGCGAGCGGCACCATCGTATCGCCGTGACCGCCGAGAACGAAGGCAGTGACGTCCTGAACCGAAACGTTAAATTCTTCAGCCAGGAACAGGCGGAAACGCGCGCTATCGAGAACGCCGGCCATGCCGACAACCTTGTTCTTCGGCAGGCCGGAGAACTTCTGCAGCGCCCAGACCATGGCGTCGAGCGGATTGGTGATGCAGATCACGAAAGCGTTCGGGGCATATTTCTTGATGCCGGCGCCGACCTGTTCCATGACCTTGAGGTTGATGCCGAGAAGATCGTCGCGGCTCATGCCCGGCTTGCGGGCGACACCTGCAGTGACGATGCAAACATCAGCACCTTCGATGGCGGCATAATCGGAAGCACCGGAAAGCTTCGCATTGAAACCTTCAACCGGACCGGACTGGGCAATATCCAGACCTTTGCCCTGTGGAATACCATCGGCAATATCGAAGAGGACGATATCGCCCAGTTCCTTCAGGCTGGCGAGATGCGCCAGCGTGCCGCCGATCATGCCAGAACCAATAAGTGCAATCTTTTTGCGAGACATCGAATGCTTCCTCTTGAGCTTCAATTCAATTTCACCGCGCCAAACCGGCAGCCAAATTGTCGCACTTCGATTAGCCCCATTGGCCAAAATTGGCAACAGATTCTTTTCTGATGAATATTTTCAATCGTTTAGATGATTATTTTCTTACGTAAACGTAAGAAAATGCGTCACGAAAGTGTCAAACTTTCTGCCGTTTTTCATGGTGCAGCGCCAGATAATCCGCGCTGCGCATTTCAAACAGACGCGAGGCCGTGCGATCGAATTCAAAACCCTCGGTCCCCTTGCGCTTGCCGAGCAAATCTTCCGGCATGGCTGCGGCGGAGGCGAAAAGCCTGACACTGTGATCGTAAAGCGCATCGATGAGGATGATGAAGCGCTTGGTCTCGTTGCGCTTGTCCGCATTCAGGAGCGGAATATGATCGATGAAGACCGTGTCGAAACGATTGGCGATGGCTAGAAAATCGGAAGCCCCGAGCGGCTTTTCGCAGAGGTCTGAGAACGAAAAGCGGGCAACGCGGCCGCTGGCGCGCGGCACCAGAATGGATCGGCCCTTCATGGGTATCTCTGTCGGCGCAACCAGGTGACCGGCAATCATGTGCCGCCATGCCATGTCCATCGCCTGATCCGCTGAGCCGTCGAGCGGCGTGACATAGACCGGCAGGCTTTCCAGCTTTTCCATCCGGTAGTCGGTCGGGCTGTCCAGCGACACCACATCCACATATTTCTTCAGCAAATCGACGAAGGGCAGGAACAGGCTGCGATTGAGGCCGTCCTTATAGAGATTGTCGGGCACGACATTGGATGTCGTAACCAATGTGCAGCCATTGGCAAACAACTCGCTGAACAGCCGGGCAAGGATCATCGCATCGGCAATATCCGTGACGGTAAACTCGTCAAAGCAAAGAAGCTCGGCTTCCGCCAGAAGCTGCGCCGCGACGGGCGGAATGGGATCGGCCTGCTTGGTTTCGCCATTCTTCAGTTTCTGCCGGTGCGCATGCACGCGATTATGCACGTCCGCCATGAATTCATGGAAGTGGCAACGCCGCTTGGACGAGACGGGCGCCATCTCGTAGAACATGTCCATCAGCATCGTCTTGCCGCGGCCTACGCTGCCATAGACATACAATCCCTTGACGGAGGTGGCAGGCCCGGCCTTGCGTGCGAACATCCAGCCGAGCGCGCTTTTTTTCTTTGCGGGCTTGCGCGCCTTCAGATCGGCAAGGATGCGGTCGAGATGCGCCGCGACGCCAAGCTGGGCGGCATCGGCCTGCAAGGTGCCAGCCGTTGTCAATGCGTTGAGCTGTTCAACGACACTATGATTGTAGTCAGGCAATGGCTTCATGGGAAAACGCCCCGGTCGCGGGCGCAGCAAAGCACCCACGAGGAATGGAATGGCTCAGAACAAGGAAAGCGATCCGGTTGCACCGGAAACGCTCTATCGGCTGAGGCTGAGCGGCTGGCCGCTATTGGTCGTGCCGTCAAAACGCGCATCGGCGCTCTTGTAGACGCGGCCGATCGTATCGCCTGAACGGTTCTTGAAGAGGACCATCTTGCCGGACACTTCCCAGGAACCCATCGCCGTCAGTTCACCGGAGCAACCACGCGTGCCGCCACGCGAACCACTGCCGAGATTGGTAAGCGTCAGGAACATGTCGCAAGTGGCACCGCCATTGGAAATGCGCCAGTTGCCGACCATGGATTCCTTGGTGACATCAAGCGCCGTCGCCGGCGGGGCGGCAGAAGCGACATTCACCCCGCCAGGTGCTGCGGATGCAGGCGCCGATGGGAACTGGCTGCCGGAAGCGCCGCCGGGCGGCGGCAAGGCGCCGGACTGGACCGATGGCACCGGCTGCGCCTGCAAGGGCGGCGTATAACCGGGATTGTTGCTGCCGTTATTGTTGTAATCGTAGGAGGTACGCTGGCAACCGGCAAGGCTCATCACAACCGCAAGGCCCGTCACCACATATCTGAATTGCATATCAAGCTCCCGATTCTCTCGCTTCAGGAAAAACCATGACCAAACAAGAAGGCTGAATTATTACCAAAGCCTTATCTCGTGCAAGCAATGGCAGGGATAATTACCATTTCGGTCGATTTTTACCGAATTTTCCCAGGTCCGGTTGTAAAAAGAGCCGCGGTCGAGACCGCGGCCCGCATAAATCGCCATTGCCAGCGAATCGCCTTAGACGCGGCGCTCGACCATCATCTTCTTGATTTCTGCAATCGCCTTGGCCGGGTTCAAACCCTTCGGGCAGGCCTGCGCACAGTTCATGATGGTGTGGCAACGATAAAGGCGGAACGGATCCTCGAGATCGTCGAGACGCTCGCCGGTTGCCTCGTCGCGGCTGTCGATCAGCCAGCGATAGGCCTGCAGCAGAACGGCCGGACCAAGGTAACGGTCGCCATTCCACCAGTAGCTGGGACAGGACGTGGAGCAGCAGGCGCACAGAATGCACTCATAAAGACCATCCAGCTTCAGACGATCCTCATGGCTCTGCTTCCATTCCTTGGCAGGCGTCGGCGAAACCGTCTTCAGCCAGGGCTCGATGGAACGGTGCTGGGCGTAGAAGTTCGACAGATCGGGAACGAGGTCCTTCACGACGGGCATATGTGGCAGCGGATAAACCTTCACCGTGCCATTGATCTCTTCCATACCCTTGGTGCAGGCGAGCGTATTTGTGCCGTCGATATTCATCGCGCACGAACCGCAAATGCCTTCGCGGCAGGAGCGGCGCAGCGTCAGCGTCGGGTCAATATTGTTCTTGATGTAGAGAAGCGCGTCGAGAACCATAGGCCCGCAATCATCGACATCGATGTAATAGGTATCGATGCGCGGGTTCTGGCCGTCATCCGGGTTCCATCGATAGATGCGGTATTCGCGCACATTCTTGGCACCGTCAGGCTTCGGCCAGACCTTGCCTTCGCTGATCTGGGAGTTCTTGGGGAGAGCGAGTTCAACCATATCCAGTTCCTCAAATCAGTAGACGCGCGCCTTCGGCTCGATCTTTTTGGGATCGATGCCGTCGGCGATCAGGTCGGTGTGAACCGGGCGATAGTCGAGTTTGACGTCCCCTTCCGGGCTGACCCAGGCGAGCGTATGCTTGCGCCAGTTCACGTCGTCGCGACCGGCGAACGGACCGTCGACGAAATCCTCGCGGGCATGCGAACCGCGACTCTCCTTGCGCGCTTCCGCACCGTAGACCGTGGTGATCGCATTGGCCATCAGGTTGTGCAGCTCGAGCGTCTCGACCAGATCGGAGTTCCAGACCATCGAACGGTCGGTAACTTTGACGTCCGGCAGCTCCTTCCAGATGGCAGAAAGGCGCTGGCAACCGCTTTCCAGCGATTCCTGCGTGCGGAACACGGCCGCATCGTCCTGCATGGCGCGCTGCATCTTGTCGCGCAGCACCGCCGTCGGCGTCGAGCCATTGGCGTAACGCAGGCTGTCGAAGCGTTCCATGATCTTGTCGCAGGCAGCAATGTCGAGCGCAGGAACCGGCGCATCGCGGTCGATGACCTGGGCGGCGCGGATCGCGGCAGCGCGGCCGAAGACCACGAGGTCGATCAGCGAGTTGGAGCCGAGGCGGTTGGCACCGTGAACCGAGGCGCAACCGGCTTCGCCGACAGCCATCAGGCCGGGCGCGATGCGTTCCGGGTTGTCGGCATCGGCATTCAGCACTTCACCCCAATAGTTGGTTGGAATGCCGCCCATATTGTAGTGAACCGTCGGCAGAACCGGGATAGGCTCGCGCGTTACGTCGACGCCGGCGAAAATCTTGGCGCTTTCGGAAATGCCCGGAAGACGCTCATGCAGAACCGCCGGATCGAGGTGATCCAGATGCAGGAAGATGTGGTCCTTGTTCTTGCCCACGCCGCGGCCTTCGCGAATTTCCATGGTCATGCAGCGTGACACGACGTCACGCGACGCCAGATCCTTTGCCGACGGCGCATAACGCTCCATGAAGCGCTCGCCTTCGGAGTTGACGAGATAACCGCCTTCGCCGCGTGCGCCTTCGGTGATGAGGCAGCCTGCGCCATAAATGCCGGTCGGGTGGAACTGTACGAATTCCATATCCTGAAGCGGCAGGCCGGCACGGGCAATCATACCGCCGCCGTCGCCGGTGCAGGTGTGGGCAGAGGTCGCCGAGAAATAGGCGCGGCCGTAACCGCCGGTCGCCAGCACCACCATCTTGGCGGAGAAGCGATGGATCGTGCCGTCATCGAGGTTCCAGGCAACGACGCCCGTACAACGGCCGTCTGCCGACATGATGAGGTCTAGCGCGAAATATTCGATGAAGAATTCCGCATTGTTGCGCAGCGACTGGCCGTAAAGCGTGTGCAGAATGGCGTGGCCGGTACGGTCGGCGGCCGCGCATGTGCGCTGAACCGGCGGGCCTTCGCCGTAATTCTGCATGTGACCGCCGAACGGGCGCTGGTAAATCTTGCCTTCAGCATTACGGGAGAAGGGAACGCCGTAATGTTCCAGCTCATAGACCGCCTTCGGCGCTTCCATGGCGAGATATTGCATGGCGTCCACGTCGCCGAGCCAGTCCGAGCCCTTCACCGTGTCGTAAAGGTGCCACTGCCAACAGTCGGGCGTCATATTGACGAGCGATGCGGCAATACCGCCCTGCGCTGCGACGGTATGGGAACGCGTCGGAAAAACCTTGGTGATGCAGGCGGTCTTGAAACCCTGCTCGGCCATGCCGAGCGTTGCGCGCAGACCCGCGCCGCCGGCGCCCACCACGATCACGTCATAGGAGTGATCGACATAGGTGTAGGCCTTGCCATTCTGGGAAGGTGAACTGATCGATGCCATGGCGGACTTATCCTGCGAATGCGATTTTCAGAATGGCGAAGATGGAAAGACCGCCAATCAGAATCGCGAAAAACGTATTGAGCATCAGAAGAACGAGCTTCGAAACCTCGGTGTGAACATAGTCTTCGATGATGACCTGCATGCCGAGCTTCATGTGGATGAGGCCGGACACCAGCACCAGAGCCATGATGACCGCAACGAGCGGGTTCGACAGCGCGGCGACGACTTCCGGATACGGCGCGCCGGCATATTTGATGAGGAAGATCACAAAGAAGATCAGCAGCGGAACGTTGGCGACCGCGGTGACGCGCTGGCGCAGGAAATGGTCAGTGCCTTCCTTGGCGGAGCCGAGACCGCGAACCTTTCCGAGAGGTGTACGCATATCCATGAAAAATCTCCTCAGCGCACGATCAGGACAATGACCCAGATCAGCGCGGTCAGACAGATCGACGCGACCCACGAGGCCTTTGCCAGCTTGGTGGTAAAGTGCTTCTCGAAGCCATGACCCAGATCCCACATGAAATGGCGAAGACCGCCCAACATGTGGTGAACCAGAGCCCAGGTATAGCCGATCAGGATGAGCCTGCCGATGATCGTGCCCATCGCCCAGCTGGCCCAGTCGTAATAGGCAGGACCAGAGGCAAGCGCGATCAGCCACCAGGCAACCAGAAGCGTTCCGAAATAAAGCGCAGCGCCCGTGATGCGGTGCACGATGGATGCAACCATCGTCGGAATCGGTTTGTAAATTTGAAGATGCGGCGACAGAGGCCGGTTATTTGTCACATTCGCCATCAGAACCTCGCGGCGTTTTCCCGTGCGCCCATTCAGACAGGACGCCCCCAAGCAACAGCACATGACGAAAGAATGTGCATTGCACCAACCGCGACGTTTAATCACATGGGGGCGTCATCACAAGCACATTTCATGACCGATTCGAATTTAATCGATTGGTTCACGAATTTTTTTTGGATTTTTTCATGTCAAAATAAAAAATCGAGCGTTTCCAAGATTTACGCCCTCAAAATATTTACCTTTACGTAATTCAGAAAAGGTGTAATTTACGATTGGTTAACCTCGAAAACCGGAGCATGACGCTCATGTTACAGCGCCGAATCGCTGCCCTGGCCATGATGGTCTCAGGCGCCATTTTCACCTTCGCGCCACCGGCAGCGGCAGAGGGTTTTTATGGCCGCCACCCATATCGGCACCATCAATCCGAGGTAAGCTTCTCCACCGATGGGTTGCCATCCGCCCTCCCCGGCGGCACCTATGTCGGCGGCATATCGGCGCTACGGGTGCGCGGAAACGGTAATTATTTCGCGATCAGCAGCGGATTTTCGCGAAGAAGTGTAACGGACAGAGCGGGCGTACAGCTAGCCCCCAAGGCGAAAATCATCTCTGTCCATGCCGAAAACGCAGACGATGCCTGCGCATACGAACATGGCGTCTGCATCATCAGGCCCTGATCAGATAAAACGCCACACCGTGGTCTTCTTCACTTCGCTGTCTTCCAGCGCCCGCGTCACCGGCACCTGATAGGTCGCCTCGGCACGAAGGCGCTCTTTGGGCAGATAGGCCCGTCCCGGATCGCCGACGAGCACGCTCACACCCTTCTCCGTCAGCTCCAGAAACCACGGCACGAGACGGTCGGCAAAGGCGCGGTCGTAGAATACGTCGCCCGCCAGCAGGACATCGGCCTCGACAGGCTTGCCGACCAGATCGAGCCCCGTAAAGCCGATATCCACACCATTGAGCGCCGCATTCAACCGAATGGCCGTTTCCGTCCACGGATCGATATCCGCGGCCAGAACTTCGCTGGCGCCGGCCTTTGCAGCCGCGATGGCAACCAGTCCGGAGCCACTGGCAAAATCCAGCACGCGCTTGCCGCAAACGCTTTCAGGATGATCGAGAACGTAACGGGCAAGCCCCTGCCCGCCCGCCCAGGCGAAAGCCCAGAAGGGCGGCGGCAGGCCGATCTCTTCCAGCTCATCCTCCGTCTTCAACCATAGCTCATGCGCCTCGGTGGCAAGATGAAGACGCAGCTCCGGCACATGCGGCGGATGCATGGTGCCGGTGTTGTCGAGAATGAAGCGCTCGGGATCGGTCCTCACCGAAGCATCAATCCGGCGATTTCGGCGGATTGGTGAGGCCGCCCATGCGGCAGACCTCAAGATATTCCTCTTCCGTCACCGGCTGCACGGAAAGCCGCATGGAGGTGACGAGCGACATCTTCTCCAGCTTCGGGTTCGCCTTCACATCCTTCAGGGAAACCGGCTGCGGCACGTCGCAGACCGCGCGAATATCGACGCAATCCCACTTCAGATCACCTTCCGCAGTCGAATCCGGATGCGACAAGGCGCAGACTTCGACGATGCCGACGACATCCAGCCCTTCATTGGAGTGATAGAAGAAACCCTTGTCGCCGATCTTCATGGCGCGCATGTTGTTGCGGGCCTGATAATTGCGCACACCGGTCCACTCTTCGCCGGCCTCGCCCTTGGCCTTCTGCATTTCCCAGGACCATTTGAACGGCTCGGACTTGTAAAGCCAGTAATTCGCCATGCTCGCTTACGCTCCCGGATTATTGAAGACCCAGTTATAGGGCTTCACGTCAACGCTTTCGAACAGGCCAGCCTTGGCATAGGGGTCGGCCTCGGCGAGAGCCTTGGCCGCTTCGATATCGGCAGCTTCCACGATCACAAGGCTGCCATTCGGCTTGCCTTCCGCATCCAGAAACGGGCCGGCGATCTTCAGCGTGCCCTCGGCATTCAGCCTGTTCAGATGCTCCAGATGAGCGGGGCGCGTTTCCATGCGCACGTTCAGATGGCCGGGCTTGTCCTTGCAGATAAAGGCAAACAGCATTGTCGTCTCCTTATGGTCGGCCAACATTCATTCAGTGGTGATGGGCCGTGTCATCAATTGTTGCATGGCGCTCGCCACATCCAGATTGCCATCGATAATGGCGGCCACCGCTTCGGTAACCGGCATGTCGATTACGTGATCCTCGCCGAGCCGGGCGGCAACGGCTGCCGCAAAGGCGCCCTCCACCAGCCCGCCGGACATGTCCTTGCCCTCACCCCGACCGAGCGCGATGCCGAAACGCAGGTTGCGCGACTGGTGGCTCGTGGCCGTCAGCACCAGATCGCCGAGGCCGGAAAGACCGCGCACCGTATCTGCCTTGCCGCCCATGGCGACGATGAGACGAGACATTTCGGCAAGCCCACGCGAGATCAGCGCCGCCCGGGCGGAATCGCCGAGCCCCGCGCCTTCGACGATACCGGCGGCAATGGCGAGAACATTCTTCAGCGCCCCGCCCAGCTGCACACCAATACGGTCTGTCGAGGCATAAAGCCGGAAGGTCCTACCCGAAATCGTGGTCGCCAGCCGTTCGGCAACCGCCGCGTCCTCTGCCGCGATCGCCATGGCGGTCGGCAAGCCGCGCGCAATATCGGCAGCAAAGCCCGGACCGGACAGAACCGCAATGGGATGATGCGGCAGTTCCGCCTCCAGAAGTTCCGTCAGCAGACGACCGGAGCTGCGGTCGATACCCTTTGCGCAGGTGACGATGATAGAGTCATTAGCCAGATAAGGGCCATAGTGCCGGGCGGCGTCGGCATGGGCCTGCGAGGGCATGGCGAACAACACGATACTGGCGCCAGCCAGCACATCCGGCTCGGCCGAGAATTCAAGTGCATCCGGCAGGTCCACGCCCGGCAGGGCCGCCTCGTGCACCCGGTCGCTCCTGAGATCAGCCACCAGCGCCGGATCGCGACCTAGCAGGGTCACATCATGCCGGTTTTCCAGCGCGATGACGACGGCGAGCGCAGTTCCGAAGGCACCGGCGCCGATGACGACGATTTTTTCCCGCTGCATCAGGCCTTCGCTCCCCTTTTTCCGAAACCGATCAATGTCTCTGCGCTACCGTCAAGCGGCCAGCGAGAGCGCGGCGCGACCTCTAGCGCATCGGCCTCCTTGCCTTCCCCCATGCGCTCCAGCCCCGCCCATGCAATCATCGCAGCATTATCGGTGCAAAGTCGGTGCGGCGGCGCAACGAAGCGGAAGCCGTTGATATCGCAAAGTGTCTGCAGGGTCTGGCGGATTTCCTGGTTGGCGGCTACGCCGCCGGCCACCACAAGAGCCGGCTGCGTTTCCAGATGCGGAAACTCCTGTTTGAAACGCGCAAGGCCACGGCCGATACGGTCTTTCAGGGTGCGCGACACAGCCTTCTGGAAGGAGGCGCAAATATCGGCGATATCCTGCTCCGAAAGCGGTGCGATGGCGGTCGCGGCCTGCCGCACCGCTGTCTTCAAGCCCGAGAAGGAAAAGTCGAGCCGTGCTTCACCCACCATCGGGCGCGGAAGCGGAAACCGGTCCGAGTCACCCATCGCCGCCGCTTTCTCGACCGCAGGCCCACCGGGATAGGGCAGGCCGAGAAGCTTCGCAGTCTTGTCGAAGGCTTCACCCAAAGCGTCATCGATGGTGGTGCCCCAGCGCTCGTAGTCGCCAACACCGCGCACCAGCACCAGCTGCGTGTGGCCACCGGAGACGAGCAGCATCAGATAGGGGAAAGACAGACCATCAGTCAGTCGCGCCGTCAGCGCGTGACCCTCCAGATGATTGATGGCGTAAAGCGGTTTGCCGGCCGCCTTGGCGATGGCCTTGCCGGTCATCAGCCCCACCAGCAGCCCGCCGATGAGACCGGGGCCGGAGGTGGCGGCAATGGCGTCGACATCGGCAAGGGTGACGCCCGCCTGCTCCAGCGCTTCTTCCACCAGCGTGTCCAGCGCCTCGACATGGGCGCGCGCGGCAATTTCCGGCACCACACCGCCATAGGCGCTGTGTTCCTCAAGCTGCGACAAAACGACGTCGGAAACGATCTCGCCACGCCCGTCCGCATGCCGAACCACAATGGATGCAGCGGTTTCGTCGCAGCTTGTCTCTATGCCGAGGATACGAAGAAAGGGGGTCATCAAATCTGTTCGTTCATTGCGATCATGCGCTGAGTTGGTCTAAGACAACTCCGGTAACAATGGATAGACGCGGATGCAAACAAAACCTTTCCGAATCGGCACGCGCGGCAGCCCGCTGGCGCTCGCGCAGGCTTATGAGACCCGCAGCCGGCTGATGGCGGCGCACGGTCTTCCGGAAGAAATGTTCGAAATCGTCGTGCTCTCCACCAAGGGCGACCGGATCACCGACCGCGCCTTGTCGGAAATCGGCGGCAAGGGCCTGTTCACGGAGGAACTGGAGAACCAGCTTCTGTCCGGCGAACTCGATATTGCCGTGCATTCCTCCAAGGACATGCCGACGGTTTTGCCTGAGGGCCTCTATCTTTCTGCTTTCCTGCCGCGTGAGGACATGCGCGATGCCTTCATCGGCCGCACGGCACCGAAGCTTCTGGAGCTGCCGCACGGCGCCGTTGTCGGCTCCGCATCTCTGCGCCGCCAGGCATTGATCCGCCGCCTGCGCCCGGATCTCAGCGTCATCGTTTTCCGCGGCCTGGTCGACACGCGTCTGCGCAAACTCGAAGAAGGCCAGGCGGATGCGACGCTTCTTGCCTTTGCCGGCCTGAAGCGGCTCGGCAAAGACAACGTGCCGACGGAAATTCTCGATCCGAAAGAATTTCCCCCCGCGCCGGCCCAGGGCGCGATCGGGGTCGAGAGTCGCATCGGTGATGCTCGCATGGATGAATTGCTGGCTCCCATAAACGACCGGCCCACCTATGACGCCGTGACTTGTGAGCGCGCCTTTCTGGCAGCACTTGACGGTTCCTGTCGTACCCCCATTGCCGGTTACGCCACCTGTGACGGTGAGGACGTCCGTTTTTCCGGCCTGATCCTCACCCCAGACGGCCAGACAAGCCACGGCATCGAAATCTCTGGCAACCGCAGGGACGCATTGATACTGGGGAAAAAGGCCGGCGAAGAGGTGCGCGCCAAAGCGGGCAGCAATTTCTTCGAAGGCTGGAGCTGAGCCGATGCGGATCGTCGTCACCCGGCCGCAGCGTTCGGGCGAAAGGACGGCCGCAAAGCTCGAAGCGCTTGGCCATGCGCCGGTGCTTCTTCCGCTGTTTCATCCCATCCATCATGGCGAACGCGCCACCTCGGCGCTGTCCACCCCGCTGGCGGCCATCGCGGTAACCAGCGCGGAAGCCGTACAGGCGCTGGACACATTCGGGGGGCAGCTGGCACCGCATCTGTCGAAACCGCTTTTTGCCGTCGGCGGAGCAACCGCGCAAGCGGCGGAAAAAGCTGGCTTCGGGCAGATATTCACCGCGTCAGGAGATGCCCTCGGTCTGACTGCACTGGTGACGGAGCACCGCGCCTTTTTTTCCGAGGAACAACCCCTGCTCTATCTCGCCGGCAGGCCACGTGGCTCAGTCTTCGAGGAAGGCCTTGCCGCAGCGGGCATTCCCTTCAGAACGGTCGATTGTTACGAGATGCTGCCCTCGGACGTCTCCGAAAACATGCTTGAAACGGCCCTTCTCCACACCGCTGCCGATGTAGTCCTGCTCTATTCGTCCGAAGCGGCACGGGCTTTTTTTAGCCATGTGTCGGCGGAAAAATATGTGGGTGCGCTGGCGGCGGTCCAGTTCATCTGCATCAGCCGCAATGTGCTTTCTCTGGTTCCGGAAATTTTCCGCTCAAAATCCATCGCCGCCGAAGAGCCGAGCGAGGCGGCGATGTTCGAACTTCTATGCCAGTACTCTGGAACCTAATTGGCGTTCGCCTCTTTCCTTTGCCGCCGTCACTGACTAGGTTTAGACTACTGCAGGCAGAAATGAGGTTGTCATGGTATCGGGAAAGCCGCCACGCCACTCCAAGTCCAAAGCCGAACCGGTCACAATCGACCTGGACGCGAAAGACGTGAAAGCGATTTCTGCCGACGGGGACACTGCCAGAGTGGACGAAAAACCCGGTGACCAAACGCCGGTCGCAACGACAGAGCCAGGTGTCGCAGAAACAAAGCCCGCAGCAGCAGCAGCGAGCAACCCTGCTCCCATCTGGGACCAGCCGCACAAAACCCCTCTTGAGCCGGAGCCTAATGTCGGCAAGACGGAATCGGCGTCTGCGGCGCCAAAGGCGGAAAGCTCTGCGGACAAGCCGAAGGAACCCGTTTCACCAACTGCCGTCCCACCAAAAGTCGATGCAGGACCGGCAACGGGCACCGCCGGGACGAGCGCCGCTTCGGCTGCCGCAGCGGCTTCCAAGCCGAGCTTTGGCTCCACGGCCTCCTCCAGCACATCCGGCAACGCCTCTTCTTCCGCTGCTGCAAAACCCTCGACCGCCACCTCCTCATCGGGGGCGGCGAAGCCCTCCACGCCGCAGCAAGTGGAGCGCAAACAGGCGGCGACCTCTGGATTGGTTGCGGCTGGCATCGTTGGCGGTCTGGTGGCACTCGCCGCCGCCGGCAGCATGCAATATGCCGGCATCCTGCCTTCCTTTAACGCAGGCAGAGCCGGAAGCGATGAAATCGCAGCGCTGAAAACCGATATCACCGGCCTGCGGCAGCAACTCGCCAACGCTCCGGCGGCAGACACCTCGGCCCTGGAACAGCGCATCGCAACGCTCGAAGGGGCGAAGGGTGAAGCTCCGCAGGTGGATGGCCTTTCGGAAAAAATCACCGCGCTGGAAACTGCCCTGCAGTCGGAGCGATCCGCGCAGGCGGCCGCTTCATCGGAACTGACGCGCCGCCTTGCGGATGCGGAAGCCAAGATCAACGAGCCGCGCGACGATATCGAAGTCGCCCGTGCGATTGCGTCGGCCGCACTGAAGGCAGCGATCGATCGCGGCGGACCCTTCCTCACCGAACTCGACACGCTCTCCAAGGTCACGCCCGACGATCCGGCCATCGCCTCGCTGCAATCCTTCGCCGCCACGGGTGTGCCGTCGCGTTCGGAGCTGATGCAGAAATTCCCTGATATCGCCAATGCGATGCTGTCGGCCATCAACCAGCCCGATCCCAATCAGGGCATCATGGAACGTCTGACCGAAAGCGCCTTTTCGCTGGTGAAAGTCCGTCCGGTCGGAAATATCGAGGGCGAGACAGCCGACGCGATGATCGCGCGCATGGAAAACAAGCTGCGCAACGGCGATCTGCAGGGTGCGGCACTTGAATGGAACGGGCTTCCCGAGGCGCCCAAGACGGCATCCGCCGACTACAAAAAATCTCTGGATGCGCGTATCGAGGTCGAAAATCTGGTGGGCGGCACGTTGAACCGTGCCATTACCAGCACCGGCAGGCAGGGGTAAGGGCATGACCAGAATTCTGACTTTCGCCGTTATCGTTCTGGCGCTCGGTTTTGGTTTCTCCTGGCTGGCGGACAGGCCGGGTGTGCTTTCCATCGTCTGGCAGGGCCAGCTGATTGAAATGAGCCTGATGGTCGCCGCCTCGATCATCGCGGCGCTGGTTGCCGCCGTCATGCTGGTCTGGTGGGTCGTCAACGCCATCTGGACCTCGCCCAATGCCGCTCGCCGCTATTTCCGTGCTCGCAAACGCGACCGCGGTTATCAGGCCCTGTCCACCGGTCTCATCGCCGCCGGCGCCGGCAATGCCATCCTCGCCCGCAAGATGACAGCCCGCACGCAAGGACTGCTCAGCGCCGATCAGGAGCCGCTGATCCATCTGCTCGATGCGCAGGCCGATCTCATCGAAGGCAAATATGACGAGGCGCGCCGCAAATTCGAAGCGATGGCCCGCGACCCCGAAACCCGCGAGCTTGGCCTTCGTGGTCTTTATATTGAAGCACGTCGTCAGGGTGCTTACGAAGCCGCCCAGCAATATGCCGAGGACGCAGCGGAAAAGGCACCCTACCTGCCTTGGGCCGCGCAGGCGACGCTTGAAAACCGTTGTCGCAATGGGCAGTGGGACGATGCCATCCGCCTGCTCGACCGGCAGAAGGCGGCAAGCGTGATTGAACGTGGTGAAGCGGAACGGCTGAAGGCCGTGCTTCTCACCGCCAAGGCCGGCGAAAAGCTGGAAAGCGATCCGGTGAGTGCGCGAGAGGACGCCAAGCATGCTCTCAAGCTCGCAAAGAGCCTCGTTCCGGCAGCGCTGATCGCGGCAAAATCCTATCTGCGCGAAGACAATCTGCGCAAGGCGGCCACGGTTCTGGAGCCCGTGTGGAAGAACGACCCGCACCCGCAGATCGCCCAGCTTTATGTCCGCGCCCGTAGCGGCGATACCGCCATAGACCGGCTGAAACGCGCCGAGCGGCTGGAAAGCCTGAAGCCCAACAATATCGAATCGCTGTTCGCCGTGGCGCAGACAGCGCTCGACGCCAAGGAATTCGCCAAGGCCCGGGCCAAGGCCGAGGCAGCCGCGCGGATCGAACCGCGCGAAAGCATCTTCCTGCTGATGGCCGACATCGAGGAGGCCGAAACCGGGGATCAGGGCCGGGTGCGCTACTGGATGGCGCAGGCGCTGCGCGCGCCGCGGGACCCTGCCTGGGTTGCCGATGGTATCGTTTCGGAAAAATGGCTGCCGGTGTCGCCCGTCACCGGCCGTCTCGATGCCTTCGAATGGAAAGCGCCTTTTGGCCAGCTCGAAGGACCCGTCGAGGACCTGGCGATCGAAAACGCGATTGCCGCAGCACCGGCAAGAGCAGCGCCGGCAAGGGCCGAACCGGCTGTAAAGACAATCATTGTCGAAGCCGCCCCGGAGGCCCGTGCGGAGCCGAAACCCGTCCCGGCCACGCCGATCGAGGTGAAGCCGATCGTCTCCACCGCGAAGGAGAATAAGCCCGTCCCGATCGAAGCGCCGGTGGGAGCCGATGCGTCGGATAAAAAGGCCGACGCCGTGCCGTTTTTCGGCGGTGCGCCGGATGATCCGGGTGTCAAGAAACCCGGCGCGGAAGCCGAACCCAAGACCCGGCTCAAACTCTTCTGACCAACAGGCTATCGATGTTCCAGCAAATACAGTCGTTCATTCAGAACCTCGTCGGCCCGAATGCGGGTGATTTCAGCCCTGATGATCTGAGGGTAGCGGTCGCCGCCCTCTGTTTCCAGGTGATGGAAGCGGATGGCACCGTCTCGAAAAGCGAGCGTCACCGCCTGCGTGAAATCCTGCACGAATATTACCATCTCGATGGCGGCAAGCTCGATGCCCTTCTCACCGCCGGTCAGGAGGCCGGCAAGGAGGCCGTCGATTATTACCGCTTCACCGCCGATATCCGCCGCCATCTCGACGAAGATCAGCGCGTGGAGCTTATTGGAATATTATGGGATATTGTTTACGCTGACGGCGAACGAAGCGAAATGGAAGATCATGTGATCTGGCGGGTAGCCGATCTGCTTGGTGTTTCCGTGCGCGACAGGGTTCTGCAACGTCAGCAGGCCGCCACGAGGTCCGGGCCCGCTGAAGAAAGCGAAAACGAAGACGATGCTGTTTGACCCCTCCAGGCAACAGAGAGAACAACCTTCGCTGCTTGTCGTCCTGCATCAGGAACGTTCCACGCCCGGCCGCGTCGGCCAGATACTGGTGGAAAAGGGATATCGCCTGGATATAAGGCGGCCGGCACTCGGTGATGACCTGCCGCAAACGCTGGCGAAACATGCCGGCGCCATCATCTTCGGCGGCCCGATGAGCGCAAATGACCCGCATGATTATGTCAAAGCCGAAATCGACTGGCTGAAGGTGCCACTGAAGGAAAACAAGCCCTTTCTCGGCATCTGTCTCGGCGCGCAGATGCTGTCCAAACATCTGGGCGGCAGGGTCGAGGCCGACAGGGAGGGCAAGGTGGAAATCGGCTGGTATCCGCTTCACGCCACCGAACACGGGCGACTTCTGATGCCGCATTGGCCGAAGATGGTCTATCATTTCCACAAGGAAGGGTTCGAGCTGCCACGCGGAGCCGAACTTCTGGCATCGGGAGAGACCTATCCCAACCAGGCCTATCGTTATGGAAAAAATGCCTGGGGACTGCAGTTTCACGCCGAACTCACGCGCGCCATGATGCATAGCTGGGTGGTGCGCGGTGCGCAGCGTTTCGGCATGCCCAATGCGCAGGTCGGCAGCCAGCATCTGGAAGGCCGCATGCTGTTCGACACACCGCTCAGGGCATGGCTCGGCAATTTTCTCGATCTGGTTTTTGAAGGCAAGGCGCAGCGCTGAGACCTTACGGTGTCATTGCGGCGCGTCCAGATTGTCGATCTTGCGCAGCTTGGAAAAACCAAGCGCCCAGATGACCGCCACCGCAAGCGTGCCCGCCCCGCCGATGACAACGGCCGGAACCGCCCCCACGACATGGGCCATGGTGCCGGCGCGAAACTCACCCAATTCGTTCGATGCGCCCACGAACACCATGTTCACGGCATTCACGCGCCCGCGCACCTCGTCCGGCGTCCAGAGCGCAATCAGGGTCTCGCGCACATAGACCGACACCATGTCCGATGCACCCATGACCACCAGCGCGGCAATAGACAGCCACGCGGTTTGCGAAAGCCCGAAGACCACGGTGGAAACACCGAAGAGACCGACGCCGACAAACATCAGCAGACCGGCATGGTGCCGGATGGGTCTGAACGCCAGAATGACCGCAACCGTGATGGCCCCAATGCCTGGTGCCGCGCGCAAGAGCCCGAGGCCCCACGGCCCGAGCGTCAGCACTTCCTTGGCAAAGATCGGCATCAACGCGACAGCACCACCCAGCAGGACAGCGAAAAGGTCGAGCGAGATCGCTCCAAGAACGATCTTCTCCTGCGAGATGAATTTGAACCCGGCCAGCATGGTTTCAAGGCTGATCGCTTTTGCCGGGCCGCGTTGTTCCGGCTTGCGGATGGCCACCGCAAGCGTTGCAGACAGGATGAAAAGCACGAACGCCACACTATAGGCGACGGACGCACCGAGGCCATAAAGCAGACCACCGGCAACCGGGCCGAGGATCGACGCCATCTGCCAGGAAGACGAATTCCAGGCGATCGCGTTCGGTAAATCCTCGACGGGCACGAGATTGGGCCCCAGCGACTGGACCGCCGGCCCCATGAAGGCCCGCTCAATGCCGAAGACGACGAGAATGGCGAAGACCGGCCAGGGCGAAAAGCTGTGCGTCAGGGTGAGACTGAGGAGCGCCACAGCACAGAGCGCCGCAATCAGCAGGCATATGGCCATGATGCGCCGGCGATTGTGCCGGTCGGCGACCGTTCCCGTGACAAGGATCAAAAGCAGCGATGGCAGAAACTGGAAAAGACCGATCAGGCCGAGATAGAACGCGTTGCCTGTCACCTCATACATCTGCCAGCCGACGGAAACGCTGACGATCTGGATGGCGAAAGCCGAAAAAAACCGGGCGCTGAAGAAGCGGCGATAGGAACTGTGCCGGAATGCGCCAAAGCGGTTTTCGGCAGAAGGCAGGGACATCGGCTGGGTGCTCGCGAGACAATATGAGAGCTTTGCAATAGAGCGATATGGCAGGAATCACCAGCCCTCAACAGCGGGATGACGAAAAGTGTGAGCGATTTTCGCCTGAAATCCCGCACAAAGCCTTGAATCAGATTGGTCTGATCGCCGGTCGACCAGACCAAAGATCATTACGATCTGGCGGAACACTTGCCGGTTCATGCGTCAATGTCTAAATGTCTAGCAACCAAGATACGGAGATATTGATGCTTGCCCTGTTTCAGACCATCGATCTGGCCTTGAACCTCTATACGTGGGTGCTGATCGCCAGCGCTATTTTTTCCTGGCTTTACGCCTTCAACGTCATCAATTCCCGCAACCAGTTCGTGAACGCCATCGGGAGTTTCCTGGTCAATGTCACGGAACCGGCCCTGCGCCCCATCCGCCGCATTCTGCCCAATCTCGGCGGTATCGATATTTCGCCGATCATCCTGCTGCTGATCATCTTCTTCATCCGCTCCTTCATGTGGAACACGCTTTATCCGATGACCGTTTGAACGGCCTCTGACGAAAACACGATGATCATGTCCGCCTGTCGGTTCGCCTGACGCCGAACGGCGGGCGGGATGTGATCGATGGCGTGGAACAGGATGCGGACGGAAACGCGCATCTGAAAGCCCGTGTCAGCGCCGTGCCGGAAGATGGAAAGGCGAACAAGGCCCTCATTGTTTTGCTGGCAAAAAAATCGGCCTGCCTAAATCTTCAATCACCTTCATTTCAGGCGAAACAGCGCGTAAAAAAATCCTCCGGATCGATACCGACCCGGAGGATTTCGAAAAGCTTTTTAAAAAGCTGGCGGTTTAGGCCTATCAGCCCTGTGCCTTGTAACGCTCGATAGCTTCGATGATCAGCTTCTTGGCGACGTCGACATCCTGCCAGCCGCCCATCTTCACCCACTTGCCGGGCTCCAGATCCTTGTAGTGCTCGAAGAAATGTTCGATCTGCTTCAGCGTGATTTCCGGCAGGTCGGTGTAATTGTGGACCTTGTCGTAACGGCGCGTCAGCTTCGGAGCCGGAACGGCGAGGATCTTCTCGTCCTTGCCGCCATCATCTTCCATGATCATCACGCCGATAGGGCGGACATTGATCACGCAGCCGGGAACCAGCGGACGGGTGTTGCAGATGAGAACATCGATCGGGTCGCCGTCGTCGGACAGCGTGTGCGGCACGAAGCCATAGTTACCCGGATAGGTCATCGGCGTGTAAAGGAAGCGATCGACGATCAGCGCACCGGCATCCTTGTCCATCTCGTACTTGATCGGGTGTCCCCCCACCGGCACTTCAACGATGACATTCACGTCATCCGGCGGGTTCTTGCCTATGGAAATTGCATCGATACGCATTCGCTTCCCTCATTCGACGGGTTGGATTTGGTTTTCGATACTGGGAAAGTCGCCGCATTGCAACACGGCTTTGGGCGCATAGGGCAGAATGAGCGATTTGAGGCCATAGCGATAACGCATCGCCCGCCAAGAAATGAAACCGGTGCTAAAATTCCCCCGTCAGTTCCAGACGAAACCGACCTTGCGTAACGACTTGCCGCCGAAATCTTCCATGCCTTCGGCAATGTCGCGGCCGCCATGCGAACGGAAGAACCGATTGGCGACGTCACTGTCTTCGAGGCACCAAACGACGATGCCATTGCAGCCAAGCGACGTCAGCAGCCTGCGGGCCTCCGTGAACAGCAGTGAGCCGAGCCCAATGCCCTGATATTCCGGCCGCAGATAAAGTTCGTAAATCTCGCCGTCATGCGGCAGCCCGCGTGCGCGGCTCAAGCCCAGCGTCGCATAGCCTGCAACCACACCGGCCACTTCCACCACCAGCATGGTGGCGGAACCTCGGGTCGCCTTCTTCCACCAGCCTTCACCCCGGCGCTCGAGCATTTGCGTCAACGGCCGGTGCGGGATCAACCCCGCATAGGCCTGTTGCCACGAGAGACGGTGCGCCTCGGAGATGGCGCGCGCATCATGCGGCTCGGCACGGCGAACATCGATGGATAACGTTTTCATAACGCGATTCTGGCCCCGGCCACGGAAACTTGCCAGTCATAAAGGTTAACGCCGGCAGGCTTACCCACAGCCTATTCATGTGGACGACCAAGAAAAATTAACGCATCCTTAACCTTTCGCACAAGCTCCTTTCGACTCATGCACACATAAAAACGAAAGCATAAAAAAACCCGGCTCAAGGCCGGGTTTTTCAAATTCGTGACGACTAACCGCAATCAGATTGCGAGCTTGGCCTTTTCAAAGCGCTTGCGGTCGTTTGCATCGAGGAACATCTTGCGCAGACGGATGGACTTCGGCGTCACTTCCATCAGTTCGTCTTCCTGAATCCAGGAGAGGGCGCGGTCGAGCGTCATGCGGATCGGCGGCGTCAGCTTGACGGCTTCGTCCTTGCCGGCGGCGCGGATGTTGGTCAGCTGCTTGCCCTTCAGCACGTTCACTTCGAGATCGTTGTCGCGCGTGTGAATACCGATGATCATGCCAGCGTAAACCTTTTCACCCGGCTCGATGATCATCGGGCCGCGATCTTCCAGGTTGAACATGGCGTAGGCAACAGCTTCGCCCGAACCGTTGGACAGGAGAACACCGTTGACGCGACCGGCAATCTGGCCCTTGAAGGGCTGATAGTCGTGGAACAGACGGTTCATGATGGCCGTACCGCGCGTGTCGGTCAGCAGTTCCGACTGGTAGCCGATCAGACCACGGGTCGGAGCGTAAAACTTCAGACGAACGCGATTGCCGCCGGAAGGACGAAGCTCGGCCATTTCAGCCTTGCGCTCGGACATCTTCTGAACGACGACGCCGGAATGCTCTTCATCGACGTCGATCACGACTTCTTCGATCGGCTCCAAGAGGGTGCCGTTCTCATCCTTGTGCATCACGACGCGCGGACGCGAAACGGCAAGCTCGAAGCCTTCGCGGCGCATGGTTTCGATGAGAACCGCCAGCTGCAATTCGCCACGGCCGGACACGAAGAACGAATCCTTGCCTTCGGCTTCTTCGATCTTCAGCGCGACGTTGCCTTCGGCTTCCTTGAACAGACGGTCGCGGATAACGCGGCTCGTAACCTTGTCGCCTTCGGTACCGGCCAGCGGGCTGTCGTTAACGATGAACGACATGGTAACGGTCGGCGGATCGATCGGCTGCGCGGTCATCGCCTCGGTGACGGACGGATCACAGAAGGTGTCTGCGACAGTGCCCTTGGAAAGGCCGGCGATGGCAACGATGTCGCCCGCATGGGCTTCTTCGATGGCCGTGCGCTCGATGCCGCGGAAAGCGAGGATCTTGGAAATACGGCCGTTTTCGATCGTCTTTCCGTCCTGGCCAAGCACCTTCACGGCCTGGTTCGGCTTGATCGAACCGGAAGCAATGCGGCCGGTGATGATGCGGCCGAGGAAGGGGTTGGCTTCGAGGATCGTGCCGATTAGACGGAACGGACCTTCTTCAACCTTGGGCTCCGGAACATGTTCGAGAACCAGATCGAGCAACGGTGCGAGACCCTGATCCTTCGGACCCTCCGGGTTGACGTTCATCCAGCCGTCGCGGCCAGAACCGTACAGGATCGGGAAGTCGAGCTGCTCGTCGGTGGCGTCAAGGTTCGCGAAAAGGTCGAACACTTCGTTGATGACTTCTTCATGGCGGCCATCCGGACGGTCGATCTTGTTGATCGCGACGATCGGGCGAAGACCAACCTTCAGCGCCTTGCTGACCACGAACTTGGTCTGCGGCATCGGGCCTTCGGAGCTGTCGACCAGAACGATCGCGCCATCCACCATCGACAGGATACGCTCGACTTCGCCGCCGAAGTCGGCGTGGCCGGGGGTGTCGACGATGTTGATGCGAACACCCTTCCACTCCACCGAGGTCGCCTTGGCGAGAATGGTGATACCGCGTTCCTTTTCGAGGTCGTTGCTATCCATCACGCGCTCTGCAACGCGCTGGTTATCGCGGAACGAGCCGGACTGCTTCAGAAGCTCGTCCACGAGCGTCGTTTTTCCATGGTCAACGTGCGCGATGATCGCGATGTTGCGAAGTGCCATTGTTCAAAATCTCTGAGGTTGGGCGCTATATTGATGAGAAACGCCAATTTAGTTTGGCGCGCTCATAACCTTTTTTTTGCAAATGCGAAAGGGGGGGCTCATGTCATAAGCCCCCTGCGCTCAGTTTCTAGCTGAGAATTATGACAGTCTTTTATAGGAGACCGCGCTTCGAAAGCATCGCATCCGGGCTTGGCATCTTGCCCCGGAAGGCGAGATAGGCCTCCTCCGGATCGATTGAACCACCGACGGAATAGATATTATCCTTCAGTCGCCGCGCCATCTCGCCGTCAAAGGCATTGCCGGTTTCCTCGAAAGCGGCAAAGGCATCGGCGTCAAGAACTTCCGACCACATGTAGGAATAATAGCCGGCGGAATAACCATCGCCCGAAAACACGTGCTGGAAATGCGGCGTCGCATGCCGCATGACGATGGATTTTGGCATGTTGAGGCCAGACAGCACCTCGCCCTGAACCACCATCGGATCGGCGACGCTGTCGCGGGTGTGGAACGCCATATCGACGATCGCCGAGGAGGTAAATTCCACCGTGCTGAAACCAGCATTGAAGGTCTGAGCGGCCAGAACCTTGTCCAGCAACGCCTTCGGCATCGGCGCACCGGTTTCGTAGTGGAGGGCGTATTTTTCCAGAATTTCCGGCACCGTCAGCCAATGTTCGTAAAGCTGCGACGGCAATTCGACGAAATCGCGCGAGACACCGGTTCCAGACACCGAGGGATAGGTGACATCGGACAACATGCCATGCAAGGCGTGGCCGAATTCATGGAACAGCGTGCGTGCATCATCGAGCGAAAGCAGCGCCGGCTTACCCTCCGCCGGCTTGGCAAAATTGCAGACATTGTAGATGATCGGAATTTCACCGACCGTGCCGTTCTTCAGCGGCAGCTTGTGCTGCGACTGGAACGAACTCATCCACGCACCTGATCTTTTGGAGGGACGGGCGAAATAATCGCCGAGGAACATGGCCTTCAGATCGCCCTTGTCGTCGCGGATTTCGAAAGTCCGCACATCCGGGTGATAGCCTGCAACGCCCTTCACTTCGACCGCATGAATTCCAAACAGCCGCCCTGCCACATCGAAACAGGCTTCGATGATCTTTTCCAGCTGCAGATAGGGCTTCAATTCCGCCTCGGAGAAATTAAACTTCTGTGCCCGGAGCTTTTCGGCATAATGCCGCCAGTCCCACGGCAGCACCTCATGGTTCTTGCCTTCCGCGGCAATGATGGCGGCAAGTTCAGCCTCTTCCTCGCCCGCCCGCTGAACGGCCTTTTCCCAAACCTGACCGAGAAGACCGTTTACCGCGTCCGGTGTCTTCGCCATCGTATCATCCAGCTTATAGGCAGCGAAATTCGCATAACCGAGAAGCTTTGCCTTCTCCTCGCGCAGTTCAAGCGTGCGGCGAACGATCTCGCGATTGTCGGTCTCGCCGCCATTCTCACCCCGCGCCACCCAAGCCTTAAAGGCCTGTTCGCGCAGGTCGCGCCTTTCGGAAAAGGTCAAGAAGGGCTCGATGATCGAGCGGGAAAGGGTAACGGCAAATTTGCCGTCCTCGCCATGTTCGCGGGCGGCCCCTGCCATCGCATCTCGCAGAAAACCGGGAATGCCCGCAAGCTCTTCTTCGGTGGAAAGCAAGAGCTTCCAGTTCTTTTCATCCGCCAGCACGTTCTGCCCGAATTTCGCGCCGAGACCGGCAAGCTCCTCATTGATCGCGGCCAGCCGCTCCTGCCGATCCCTGGGCAATTTGGCGCCGGAGCGCACGAAACCCTTCCAGTGCCGTTCGAGAACGCGGCTCTCTTCGCCCGTCAGCCCAAGCGCCTCGCGCTTTTCCCACAACGTGTCGATGCGCTTGAACAGCGCCTCGTTCATGCCGATCTTGGAATAATGCCGTGACATTTTCGGTGCGATTTCCCGCTCAAGAGCCTGGATCACAGCATTTGTATTGGCGCCGGCCCTGTTCCAGAACAACGATGAAATACGTGAGAGATCGTCACCGGCGATTTCGAGTGCGGTCACGGTGTTTTCGAAACTCGGCGCCTGCGCATTGCCGGCAATCGCATCGATTTCCTGTTCGTGGGACGGAAGGGCGGCATCGAAGGCCGGCGCGAAATCCTCATCCTTGACCGCATCGAATTTCGGCAGACCATTATGACCGTTCCAGTGAACGAGTGCAGGATAAAGCGCGGTCTTCAATGGCATTTCATCTTCCTTGTGCAATTCCGGTTCAAGCCCATATGGGCACGCCTCCACTACCAATTCAATATGCCGGATGGTGACAGACGATACGGATTTCGACCTTGCCAGCCATTTCCTGTGCCGACCGAAAATACCTTCTTTATCGGCAGGGTGGACGAGGGGGAATAAGGGCCTGAGGCCTGTCTTTTTCGCTTCGGCGTAGCAATCGACTATATTGCCGAATATCCAGCACTTGAACTGACGCATGTTTTACTCGATTTTCGACAATATGATTTATGCACCATTGATTATCGCCCGGAATTTAGTAAGGCTGACTTACGAAAAGGCGAAGCATGGGCACGAAACGCGAAAAAGATTCACTGGCATTTCTGCTGAACAGCGGCGCACGCCTGCTGAACAGTGCTTTTGAGCGCCGAATTTCTGAAGCCGGACTGGGCCTGACCCCCGGCGAAGCCCGCGCATTGCTGACGGTTGCCGTCGTGGATGGCAGCAAGCAGTCGGATATTGCCGCCCGTCTCGGCATCGAGCCCATGACGATCTGCGCCTATCTCGACAAGCTGCAATCCCTCGATCTTATCGAGCGCCAGCAGGACCCGCAGGACAGGCGCTCGAAACGCATCGTGCTGACGAAAAACTCCACCAACATGCTGGAAGCCGTGCGTCAGGAAATCGATGAACTGGTCCGTCACGCCACGCGGGGCTTGAACGAAGAAGAAGTCGCGCTTTTCCGCGACTTCCTGCAGACGCTTCGTGACAATCTCCAGCCGGAACAGCCGGGCCAGAGCTGCTGATCGCAATGCCGCCAGAACCGATCATGTCGACAAAACGCACGGCCATTCTCGGCGCGTTGCTGACGGCGCTGGCGCCGATTTCAATGGCGATCTATACGCCCGCCATGCCGGAATTGACGAGGGTTTTCGCCACGAATGAATCCGCGATAAAACTCAGCCTCTCGCTTTATTTTGCCGGTTTCGCCGTGGCGCAACTGCTCGCCGGACCTGCTTCCGATGCCTTTGGCCGGCGCAAGGCGAGCCTCGTTTTCCTCTCGGTCTTTCTGGGCGGCGGGCTGCTGGCGATTTTTGCCCCGACGATAGAAGTATTGCTCCTCGCCCGGCTCATTCAGGGCATTGGCGCCTCCGTCGGCATGACGGTGGCACGCGCTATCGTCCGCGACCAGTTTACCGGCGCGGAAGCCTCCAGCATCATGAACCTCATCGGCATAATGCTGGCCGTCGGCCCAGCCATGGGGCCGACAATCGGCGGGCTTTCGCTTGCAGCTTTCGGCTGGAAATCGGTGTTTTTCCTGATGGCCGGTCTCGGAGCCGTCGGCATTTTATCCGTCATGGTTTTCCTGCGCGAAACGACGGTCCCAGACAACAGCCTGATCCGCCCCCGCCAGCTCCTATCGGCCTACGGCACCTTGCTGACCGAACCACGCTTTCTTCTCGCCGCCCTCGTGCTCGGCGGCTCCATCGGCGCGCTTTATGCGCAGGCCACCATGCTGACCTTCATCCTTATCAACACGGTCGGCATGACACCCACCGCCTTCGGCATCGGCATGCTGATGCAGACCGGCGCTTATTTCTTCGGCTCCATCGCGCTGCGCTACATCACACCGCGACTGGGTGATCGCCGTTCGGTCATGCTCGGCCTCTGTTTTTCGGGAACAGGCGGTCTGCTCATCATGCTGTCAGTCTTTCTGATACCGCCGTCCTTCCTGTCCATCATGGGGCCCGTGGCGGTCGCAACGGTCGGTATCGCCTTGCTGACACCCTCGATGGTAACGGCGGCGCTTGCCCCCTTCCCGCATATTGCCGGCTCGGCATCGGCAATGATGGGCTTTATCCAGATGGGATCTGGTTTTGCGGGCGGCGCTGCCGCCTCGCTCATCGGTTCGCCCGTGACCGGCTTCGGCATCATCATCCCGGTGATGGAATTCACAGCCGTTGCCAGCTACATCGGCTTCCGCATCGTCTCCAGAAAAGAGACATGAAAAAACCCGCCGGCGTCACCGCCCGCGGGTTTCATTATCCTCACGTCAGCAGAATTACTTGCTGAGGTTACGCTTGGCGAGCGTGCGCAGGCGCAGGGCGTTGAGCTTGATGAAGCCAGCCGCATCCTTCTGGTCGTAAGCACCGTGGTCGTCTTCGAAGGTTACCAGCGCATCGGAATAAAGCGACTTTTCGCTCTCGCGGCCGGTCACCATGACATTGCCCTTATAGAGCTTCAGCGTCACTTCGCCTTCCACATGTTCCTGGCTCTTGTCGATCAGCGCCTGAAGCATTTCGCGCTCCGGCGAGAACCAGAAGCCGTAATAGATGAGTTCGGCATAACGCGGCATCAGGTCGTCCTTGAGATGCGCTGCACCCCGGTCGAGCGTGATGGATTCGATGGCGCGGTGTGCGGCCAGCAGAATGGTGCCGCCGGGTGTTTCGTAAACACCGCGCGACTTCATGCCGACGAAACGGTTCTCGACCAGATCAAGACGGCCGATGCCGTTTTCACGGCCGTAATTGTTGAGCGTGGCGAGAAGCGTCGCCGGCGACATTTCAACGCCGTTGATGGAGCAGGCATCGCCCTTGCGGAAACCAACCTTGATGACGGTTGCCTTGTCCGGAGCCGCTTCCGGGGAAATCGTACGCATGTGCACGTATTCCGGAGCTTCCACCGCCGGGTCTTCCAGAACCTTGCCCTCGGAAGAGGAGTGCAGCAGGTTGGCATCGACGGAGAAAGGCGCCTCGCCCTTCTTGTCCTTGGCAACCGGGATCTGGTTCTGCTCGGCGAACTGCAAAAGATCGGTCCGGCTCTTGAACGACCAGTCGCGCCAGGGCGCGATGATCTTGATGTCAGGGTTCAGGGCATAGGCCGAAAGCTCGAAACGGACCTGGTCGTTGCCCTTGCCGGTGGCGCCATGGGCGATGGCGTCAGCGCCGGTCTTCTTGGCGATCTCGATCAGGTGCTTGGAAATCAGCGGACGGGCAATCGACGTGCCGAGCAGATAGACGCCTTCATAAACGGCGTTGGCGCGGAACATCGGGAAGACGAAATCACGCACGAATTCTTCGCGGACGTCCTCGACGAAGATTTCCTTGATGCCCAGCATCTCGGCCTTCTTGCGTGCCGGCTCAAGCTCCTCGCCCTGACCGAGATCGGCGGTGAAGGTCACGACTTCAGCGCCGAGTTCCGTCTGAAGCCATTTCAGGATGATCGAGGTGTCGAGGCCGCCGGAATAGGCGAGAACGACTTTCTTAACGTCTTTCGGGAGTGCCATAATGATGTCCATCTGCATGATGACGGCATCAGGGCACCGCCATTTCCTTGGGATTTCGGCACTTTTACAGTGCAACCCGAAATGTGTGAAGCGATTTTCCGTGAGATAAGCGACAAAACAATTGATGGGCGCGCATGATGATGAATGGCGAACGGTCCCGCCGACGGGAACGAAGCAATTGTCACATGCATTTAGAAAATTCGCGCTTTATCATAAAGCGGCGCGATCGACTTGAAGACCGTGAATGAAGCCACTCAGGTTCAGGCAACGTTGCAAACCGCTGGAAACAGCAGAAACGACGCGAAGGAGAAACCTATGACGACCATCCACCCCGCATTCAAGGAAGATAATGTCGCTGTCATAACAGGTGCGGCATCCGGCATAGGACTTGCCGCCGCCCGCAAATTCGCCGGTTTCGGCATGAGCGTGGTGCTCGTTGATCTCGATGGCGAAAAGCTCGCCGCAGCACATGCGGATATTCTGACCGTCGCGAAGGACGGCGAAGCGCAGATCGTCGCCATCCCGACCGATGTATCGAAACTCGATGAGCTGGAGGCACTGGAGCGCGCCGTGATCCAGCGTTTCGGGCGCGTCCACGTTCTCATGAACAATGCCGGCATCCAGCCGGGCAGCGCCATCTTCGGACCGCAGGCCAACTGGGAAAAGATTATCGGCGTCAATCTGATGGGCGTCGTGAACGGCAGCCGCGTCTTCGGCCAGGGCATGATCGCCCATGGCGAACCGTCGCTCATCATCAATACAGGTTCGAAACAGGGCATCACCACGCCTCCGGGTGATCCGGCCTATAATGTCTCGAAGGCCGGTGTGAAAACCTTCACGGAAGCGCTTCAGCACGAATTGCGCAATGTGCCTAACACCGCGGTGTCCGCCCATCTCCTCATCCCCGGTTTTGTCTTCACGGGCCTCACTGCCCATGGCAGAACGGAAAAGCCTGAAGGCGCATGGACCGGTGAACAGACCGTCGATTTCATGGTCGAAAGCATCGGCCGCGGCGATTTCTACATTCTCTGCCCGGATGGCGAAGTGGATCGCCCGACGGATGAGAAGCGCATTCTCTGGGCAGCCCAGGACATCGTCCAGAACCGCCCGCCGCTCTCACGCTGGCACACGGAATATTCCGCCGCCTTCACCAGCTTCCTGAAAAACTGAAGTTCCAACCGCCGTGCGTAGAAGGGCGCGGCGGCTATTCTTCCCGCAGGCGCGTCGTCGCGCAAAAACATTGGCAGAAACACGAAACCGCGTTAAGCAACGGCAGTCTCCAGATTTTACGGGTGCCGCGATGGATTTCGTTCCAAGCCTGCCAACATTGATCGCCTTCACCATCGCCATTCTGCTTCTGGCGGTGACGCCGGGACCTGACATGACGCTCTGGATCAGCCGCTCGCTGCGTGAAGGCCGGGCGGCGGGCTTCATGACGCTGGTGGGGACCAATATAGGCATCACCGTGCACACGATGCTGGTCGCCTTTGGTGTAGCCGCCCTCATCGTCGCCTCGCCGACTGCCTTCACGATTTTGAAAACCGGTGGCGCCGCCTATCTGGTCTGGCTCGCTATACAGGCGATCCGCAAAGGCTCAGATTTCGTGATGGTGAAAAGCACCGGTGAAAAGGCGCAAGCCTCCCTGACGTCGGCCTTGCTGAACGGTATCTGGGTCAATCTGCTGAACCCCAAGGTCATCATCTTTTTCATGACCTTCCTGCCGCAATTCGTCAGCGCAACCGATCCGCATGTGACCGGCAAGCTGATCTTCCTCGGCATCTGGTCCATCATCGTGGCGCTGCCGATCGGTATCGGCATCGTTGTCGCCGCCGATGTTCTCTCCGCCTGGCTGCAGCGCAACCGGAAGGTTCTGCGCGGGCTGGATTATACCATCGCCGGCGTCTTCTCGCTTTTTGCAGTCAAGATTTTCTTCACGCAAACGCGCTGAGGGCAAATAAAAAGGCGCCGAAAGGCGCCTTTTCTACAATCAGCCAATCAGCAACTCGTCATCGTCAAGCGTCTGACCGCGTATCTTGCGGAACATCTCGATCAGGTCTTCGACCTCCAGGTCCTTGCGGCTGTCACCGGACACGTCAAGCACGATTTCACCGGCATGCAGCATGATGGTGCGGGTGCCGTAATCCAGCGCCTGACGCATGGAATGGGTGACCATCAGCGTTGTCAGCTTGCGCTCCGACACCACCTTGCGGGTCAGTTCCATCACGAATTCCGCCATGCCGGGATCGAGTGCCGCCGTATGTTCATCGAGTAGCAGCACGTCCGAGCCTGATAGCGTCGCCATGACAAGCGAAACGGCCTGTCTCTGCCCGCCGGACAGAAGGTCCATACGGTCCTTCAGACGATTTTCCAGACCGAGATTGAGTGAGGCGATACGTTCCTTAAAGAAATCCCGCCTGCCGCGTCCAAGCGCCGACGACAACCCGCGACGCTCGCCGCGAGACGCCGCAAGCGCCAGATTTTCCTCGATGGTGAGCGCACCGCAGCTGCCCGCCAGCGGGTCCTGAAACACGCGCGCCACCCGTCCCGCCCGGCTGGCGGTCGGCTTGCGGGTAACGTCGGCGCCGCCGATCATCACCTTGCCCGCCGTTGGCAGGACATCGCCTGCCAGAACACCGAGAAGCGTGGATTTGCCCGCACCATTGGAGCCGATGACGGTGACGAAGGAACCATCTTCAATGGTAAGATCGATCTTGGCCAACGCCTGCTTTTGCAACGGCGTACCGCGTCCGAAGACGACCTGGATATCGGAAAGCGAAATCACGATGTTGCTCCCCCACGGCGCAGTCGCGGCAGGATCAATGCGATGGCCACCAATACCGCCGTTACGAAATTGAGATCGGACGCCTTGAGACCCAGCACATCGCTCGACAAAGCGAGCTGAATGGCGAGACGATAGGCGATGGAGCCGAAGACGCAGCCGATGAGCGCGATCAGGATGCCGCGTGCACCAAACAGCGTCTCACCGATGATGACGGCCGCAAGCCCGACAACGATGGTGCCGACACCGGAGGTCACATCCGCAAAACCATTGGTCTGCGCAAACAGCGCACCGCCGAGAGCCACCAGCGCGTTTGAAAGCGCCATGCCGAGATAGATCTGGTTGCCGGTCTTCACGCCCTGCGCCCGCGCCATCCGCGCATTGGCGCCCGTCGCCCGCATGGCAAGGCCCGCATCGCTTTCAAGAAAGCGCCAGACAAGAATAACCGCGATCAGAACCAGCGCACCAACGAAGAGCGGCCGCACCAGATATTCGGAGAGGCCCAGGCCGTAGAACGGCGATATCATCGTATCCTGATTGAGCAGCGCCACATTCGGCTTTCCCATAACCCTGAGATTGACGGAAAACAGCGCGATCATCGTCAGGATCGAGGCAAGCAGGTTCAGAATCTTGAAACGAACGTTGAGCGTTGCGGTAACCATGCCTGCAGCGGCACCGGCAACCATCGCAACCGCCGTCGCGACCCACGCATTCAGACCGGCGATGATCAGCACGGCGGCCACGGCGGCGCCAAGCGGAAACGAACCGTCCACGGTCAGGTCAGGAAAATCAAGTACGCGGAAAGCGAGATAGACGCCGATCGCCACGAAAGCGAAGACCAGTCCCAGCTCCACGGCACCCCAAAAGGCGATTTGGCTCACGGTAATGTCCTTGTTATTGCCGCCATCAGGCGGATACGGGCACCATCTCGTGCCACGTAAAACGGGCGGCGAAATACCGCCGCCCGCAATTCAGTCTGGTTTCGGTTCAGTCGATGACCTTGGTGGCGCGCTTCGTGACGCTTTCAGGGAAGGTGACGCCAACTTTTTCGGCAACCTTCTTGTTGATCACCAGATCGGTGCCAACAGCCACGGTTGCCGGAATTTCACCCGGCTTTTCACCCTTGAGGATGCGGACAACGACGGCGCCTGTCTGCTTGCCAACGTCGAAATAGTTGAAGCCGAGGGCCGCAACCGCGCCACGGGCAACGGAATCCGTATCAGCGGCATAAAGCGGGATCTTCGCTTCGCTCGCTACACCGGCTGCCGCCTCGAAGGCGGAAACGATGGTGTTGTCGGTCGGAACATAGATCACGTCAGCCTTGCCGACCAGTGCGCGGGTTGCGCCCTGAACTTCAGCGGACTTGGTAGCGACGGATTCGACAACCTTCAGACCGGCCTTGTCGGCTTCGGCCTTCAGCAGGGCGAGCGTCGAAGCGGAATTGGCTTCAGCCGAGTTGTAGATGAAGCCGATGGACTTGGCGGTCGGGGAAATTTCCTTGATGAGCGCCAGGTGCTCGCCAACCGGCAGCATGTCGGAAAGGCCGGTTACGTTGCTGCCGGGCTTTTCCATGCTCTTGATAAGCTGTGCGCCGACCGGATCGGAAACCGCCGTGAAGACAACCGGAATGTCGCGCGTGGCCGCAACGACAGCCTGAGCCGACGGCGTGGAGATCGGCACGATGACGGCAGGCGCGTCACCCACGAACTGGCGCGCAATCTGCGCTGCGGTGCCGGGATTGCCCTGTGCGGACTCATAAAGGAACTTGAGGTTCTCGCCTTCCTTGTAACCGGCCTCAGTAAGGGCAGCCTTGACGCCGTCACGGGCGGCGTCAAGCGCCGGATGTTCAACAATGGCGGTGACGGCAACGGTGACGGTTTCGGCTTTAGCCGGCAGAGCGAGTGCTGTCGCGGCTGCGAGGGCCAGAATGAGTGCGCGCATAGGTGTCCTCCAGTTGGTTTCTTATTGCCGCTTTCTTAAAAACAAGACCGGCCGAAATCAATCGCACAACCGTGGGAAAGCAAGCTTTATGGCGCAACTGTGACTAATTCAGTCGTCCGCACCGTGATTGGCGATCATCATCGCCTCAAAAGCCAGTCTCTCGGTCTTGCGCATGCGTTCCGATTCCGACTTGAGCTGGCCGCAGGCGGCAAGGATATCGCGGCCGCGCGGCGTGCGGATCGGCGACGCATAACCCGCCTGATTGATGAAATCGGCAAACTTCTCGATCTGCGCCCACTCGGAGCACTGGTAATTGGTGCCCGGCCAGGGATTGAACGGAATGAGATTGATCTTGGCCGGAACGCCCTTCAGAAGCTGCACCAGCATCTTGGCATCTTCCAAGCTGTCATTGACGTCCTTGAGCATCACATATTCGAAGGTGATGCGGCGGGCATTGGAAAGACCCGGATAGTTGCGGCAAGCCTCGATCAGTTCCTTTAGCGGATATTTCTTGTTGATCGGCACCAGCATGTCGCGCAAATCATCACGCACCGCATGCAGCGAAATCGCCAGCATCACGCCGATTTCATCACCCGTGCGGAAGATTTCCGGCACAACGCCTGATGTGGAGAGCGTGACGCGACGCTTGGAAAGCGACAGGCCGTCGCCGTCGGTGGCTATCAGAAGTGCGGTCTTCACATGCTCGAAATTATAGAGCGGCTCGCCCATACCCATCATCACGATGTTGGAGACCTTGCGGCCTTCGCTCGGCACATAGGCGCCAACCGGCGTCGAACCATCAGGGAAATCACCCAGCCGGTCGCGGGCGAGCAGAAGCTGGGAAAGAATTTCCTCCGCCGTCAGGTTGCGCACCAGGCGCTGCGTGCCGGTGTGACAGAAGGAGCAAGTCAGCGAACAGCCCACCTGGCTTGAAATGCACAGCGTGCCGCGCCCTTCTTCGGGAATATAGACCGTCTCGATCTCGACGGGACGGCCAGCGCCGCGCGGCGGAAAGCGCATCAGCCATTTGCGGGTGCCGTCATTGGAGATCTGCTCCTCGACGATTTCCGGGCGGGCAATGGTGAAGGCAGCCTTCAGCTTCTCGCGAAGCTCCTTGGCGACATTGGTCATATTATCGAAATCGGAGACGCCGCGCACATAAAGCCAGTTCCACAACTGGCTGACGCGCATTTTCACCTGCTTCTGCGGCACGCCGATCTCGGCCAGCGCCTCGCCCATTTCCTCACGCGTCAGGCCGATCAGCGACGGCTTGCCGGACATGAGATCGCTATTGGCGATCAGCGGAGTTTTGATTGCCAGGCCGGCAGAAGCTTGCATTACGGACATCACGTTATCCCATCGTTCCATGCATCGCACGACCGGCCTGTCGAAAAGGCGGAAAATCGTCTGCATGTCGAGAAAATCAAAGGCGGAGCACTTTTCGCGCATCCGCCTGTCAATGTTGCCGCGCCTTTAGCATCAAACTGGCAAAAACGCAAATGGCCGGTCAAAGACCGGCCAATCACAAATCTGACAAAGCGTCAGGATTACTTGCAGCTCTCGATCTGTTTGAAAGCAGCCGAAATGCCCGACAGCGAATAGGAATATGACGTCGCAGTGCCGCGGCCGGAAACCGCCTTGACGGTCATCGACTTGCCACCCTTCATGGCGGCGACGAGGGCCGGCTCTTCAGCGGCGTTTTCAACCCAGGCGGCCTTGTCCTTGGTGAACATGACGAAGTTCTTGTTGTCGATCGTGACGTTGACCTTGGAGCCCTGCTTCAGCGGATAACCCACCATGGCCTGCGGCTCATAGGAAATGTTCTGGCCGGGACGCTGCGAGACGATGAAGAAGATATCGCCGTGGTCAACGCTTGCCGGTTCCTTGGAGGTGGGGATGGAAAGAACGTAGCAGACGGTGCTGTTGCCCGATTTGTACGAATATGCACCCCAGGCATTGAACTGCTGGATGCGCGTGGGCGACTGTGCAGATGCTACGCCGACGCTGGTCAGCAAAATGGCCGCTGCGGTTGCTACACTTCTTACAAACATAGAATTTCCTGCCGGGTTATTGTCTTCCATTGGCCCGAAGCAGCGGCGGGCTCCATTTTCTGGATCGGCCACGTTCAGGTGCGGATCGTCTTTTCTCATTGTGGTCGGAAAGCGGTTACCAAACCGTCAACAACACGCATAAAATGCCGGAAACGTCTTGCGGTGTTACAGATTGGCGACTTCCCGACGCACTGAGGAGAAAGGCGTGGCACGCCCTTCCCTCGTGTGTAAGACACATAAATTCAGGCAAGAATTTGTCACCCGCCGGGCTCTGCCGGACAGACACATCACAGAGACGTTACCCGGCTTCCTGCTGTCGCTTCAGCATGGCGTCAGCCGCGTCGTAATGCTCCATCTTGATATGGGCACGGATCATGGCGAGCGCGGCGGTGATGACCGCGATATCATCGGTAAAACCGACGACCGCCAGCATGTCCGGCACCGCATCGATGGGCATGATGAAATAGGCAAGGGCAGCCAGAATAATACCCTTGGCGCGCAACGGCGTGTCACGGTCGATCGCGCAATAATAGGCCGCAGCCGCGTCGCGCGCGAAGGGAACCTTCGCCATCACCCGCTTCAGCTTGGGCCAGAATTTGGCGCGCACGACATTCTCGCGCTCCTGCTGCTTGTCGGTTTCACCCGGCAGAAGAATTTCACCGATTTTCACATCATCCATGATCGACGATCCTCCGGTCACGGTTATTATATGGGACTGAACGCCCGCCGTTCAATTCCCCCGGCCCGCAGCCGCCTTCTGCATGGCTTCGGCCAGAAGAAAATCCCGCTCGGTCACACCCTGGGAATCATGGGTGGTGAGGCAGACTTTCACGCGGGAATAGACGTTCGACCATTCCGGATGATGATTGAGCTTTTCCGCCGCAAGCGCCGACTCGGCCATGAAACCGAAGGCTTCGGCAAAACTCGAAAACTTGAAGGAGCGAACGATCGCCGCCCCGTCCTCACGCAGCGACCAGCCCTCGAGTTTCGACAGTGCCTGCCGGATGGCGTCCGGTTCAAGTCTGGGATATTTCATGAATCTTGCCTCCGCTTGATAACCACTAACGCCTCAACGACCGGATCGACGCATCGTACATGAAACATATCACCGTTCTTTTCGTCTGCATGGGCAATATCTGCCGCTCGCCGCTTGCCGAAGGAGTTTTGAAAGACCTTGCCAATGGTGAAGGTATGTCCAACCGGATCACCGTCGATTCCGCCGGCACCGGCGGCTGGCATGCGGGCGATGCGCCCGATCCGCGATCTGTCGCCATGGCCCGGCGACACGGTATCGATATTTCCCGACAGCGGGCAAGACAGGTGACGCGGGCTGATTTCGAGGCCTTCGACCTCATCCTCGCCATGGACGAAAACAATCTGGCGAACCTGCTTCAAGTGAGCCCGGAAGGGCACCGGCACAAAATCCATCTCTTCATGGATTATGCCACGGGCCGCCGGCAGAACGTCCCCGATCCCTATTACGGGGCCGAGGACGGGTTCCTTGATGTTTACAACATGCTCTTAGCGGGATGCAGATCGTTGCTCGAAAAGATGGAGCTGGACCGCGCCTCGTGAAGCGGGAAAGCCTCCTCGACGACATAAGGCCCGCCGCCCACGGATTCCTTCGACGACATCAGCACGAAACGGCCGACCGTGAAGGGCGAGGTACGGAAGTTGCCGCGTCCGGAAAGATAGTGCACCACATCATCCACACGCGAGGAGCGCAGCCGCGCCAGCGTGACATGCGGCATGAATTTGCGCGGATCCGGTGGGAGACCGATCCTCTGACAAATTCGCTCGACTTCCGCTTGAAGCGCATGCATTTCCGGCGAGTGAGAAACCCCCGCCCAGATGGAATGCGGTTTCTTCGAGCCGAAGGAACCCATACCGGTGAGATTGAGCTGGAACTCCGGCCTTTCGATCCGATCCAGCCTATCGACAACCTCATCGGCGGTCCGTCCGTCGATGTCACCGATAAAACGCAGGGTTATGTGATAATTCTCCACATCGATCCACCGGGCTCCCGGCAGACCACCGCGCAACAATGAGAGGCTCATCGCCGCATTGCGCGGAATTTCGAGGGCGGTAAACAGTCTCGGCATGGCGAGCTCCCCGAATCTCTTGGCAGAACAAGCATAGCGAATCACGCAATGCAGACGGGCGCAAGTGCTTATTTTTTTTGCGCACCGATTGTCTTGATGAAGCTTTCAACAGCCGGCAAAGATTTCTCCACCATCATCGCCACGCCCTTGGTGTTGGGATGCATCTTGTCCTCGAGCTTCAGCGCATCATCCGTCACGACGCCATCCAGAAAGAAGGGATAAAGCGGCAGGTTGTATTTTTCGGCCAGCCTTGGAAAGATCGGGTTGAAGCGCCTGGCGTAATCTTCACCCATATTCGGTGGCGCCATAATGCCGACCAGCAGCACGGCTATGTTGCGTTTCTGTAAACCGGAAATAATGGTATCGAGGTTCTTTTCCGTCTGTTCCGGCGCAATGCCCCGCAGCGCGTCATTGGCGCCGAGCTCCAGAATGACCCCGTCGGTTCCATCGGGAACCGACCATTCCGCCCGGGCGAGACCCCCGGAGGAGGTATCGCCGGAGACGCCGGCGTTAGCGATGGCAACATTGATGCCCTTCGCCTTTAATACAGCTTCAAGCTGTGCCGTGTAGCTGTCGGTGGGCGGAAGCTGATACCCCGCCATCAGGCTGTCGCCGAGGCCGACCAGTTGCAATGTCCGCTCCTGTGCCGTCGCCGAAGCAACGGAAAAGGCGCCCGCGATAATGACGATGAAGTGAAACAGGGCAGCTTTAAATCTCATCACGGCTTTCCTAACTTGGTTCACATTGTCTGAAACACCGACCGCATCGACCGCCAGACCGCTTCATCACCCTATATAGGAACGAGAATTGTGACGAAAAGCATCATAGAGCTGAAGAAGGCCGACCTCACCCTTGGTAATGCCGCCGCCTCCGTTCACGTTCTCAAGAACATCGATCTGTCCATCGGCGAAGGTGAAGCGGTCGGTATCGTCGGCCCTTCCGGCTCGGGAAAATCGACGCTGCTGATGGTGCTTGCCGGTCTGGAGCGGCTCGACAGCGGCGAAATCGTCATTGCCGATAAGCAACTGCACAAACTCGGCGAAGATGCGCTAGCGGATTTTCGCGGCCGGAATATCGGCATTGTTTTCCAGTCCTTCCACCTCATCGCCAATATGACGGCGCTGGAGAATGTGGCCGTTCCACTGGAATTGGCCAACGCCCCCAATCCCTTCGAGATCGCTAAGCGCGAACTCATTGCCGTCGGTCTCGGCGAACGTCTCAACCACTATCCCGGCCAGCTTTCCGGCGGCGAGCAGCAGCGTGTCGCCATCGCCCGCGCGCTTGCCCCCTCACCGGCCGTGCTGATCGCCGACGAACCGACCGGCAATCTCGATACCGATACCGGAAAACAGATCGCCGATCTTTTGTTTGCCAAACAGGCCGAGCGCGGCATGACCATGGTGCTCGTCACCCATGATCCGTCGCTCGCCGCCCGCTGCTCGCGCCAGATCAAGGTGCGCTCCGGCGAGATCGAGGGCGACAGCGCCCGCCCCCAGATGGCACGGGCAGTATCGGCATGATCGGCTCGATTTTCCCATCTTTCGCCAACATCAGAAACGCCGCAAGGCTGGCCCGGCGTGAAATCCGCGGCGGTCTGCGCGGCTTTTACATTTTTCTCGCCTGTATTGCGCTGGGAACCGGTGCCATCGCCGCCGTCAATTCCGTGTCCCGCGCGGTCACCAGCGCCATTGCTACCGAAGGTCAGTCCATTCTGGCCGGGGATGTGCGTTTCGAACTGCGCAACAGGGAGGCGACGGCAGAAGAGCGCTCCTATCTCGACAGCCTCGGCACCGTCGCGGTCTCCACAGGGTTGCGATCCATGGCCCGTCTTGCCGACGGCTCCGAACAGACCCTGACGGAGGTGAAAGCCATTGACGGCGCCTATCCGCTCTATGGCACCTTCGCGGCCGACCCCAATGGGCCACTCAGCGAGCTTCTGGCCGGCAACGGCGATACCTATGGCGCCGTCGCAGCACCTCTTCTGCTGGAACGGCTTGGCATCAAGATCGGTGATGAAATTCTGCTCGGCAATACGAAGCTGAGATTGACCGGCACGGTGGTCGACGAGCCGGATGCGCTGTCGGATGGTTTTGGTTTTGCCCCGAGGCTTGTCGTCAGCCGCGATGCACTCTTTGCTTCCGGCCTCATCCAGACCGGCAGCCTCGTTGAACACGCCTACAAGATCAAGCTGAACGACCCGGCGGCGCGGGCAACCATGACAGACGCGGCCAACAAGGCCCTCCCCGACGCCGGCTGGTCCATTCGCACCAGCGACCGGGCAGCGCCCTCGCTCACCGAAAACGTCAACCGCTTTTCGCAATTCCTCACGCTGGTGGGTCTCACCGCCCTTATCGTCGGCGGGGTCGGCGTCGCCAACGCCGTTCGCGCCTTTCTCGATTCCAAGCGTACGACGATCGCCTCGCTGAAATGCCTGGGCGCACCGGCCTCCGTGGTCACCATGACCTATCTCTTCCAGATCGCCTTCATTGCTGCCGTCGGCATCGTGATCGGCCTTGTGGTTGGCGCCATCGCGCCGCTTGTCGCCGTGCGGTTTCTCGAAGGCGTGCTGCCTGTGCCGGAAGGGCTTGCCTTTTATCCCGGCGCGCTGGGTCTCGCCGCCCTGTTCGGCCTGTTGACGACGCTCGCCTTCGCCATCGTGCCGCTCGGCCAGGCGCGCGAGGTGCCAGCAACGGCACTGTTCCGCGAACAGGGTTTCGAGGAGGGTAGCTGGCCATCCTGGCCTTATCTCGCCGCAACCGGCCTGCTTCTGGCGGCGCTGGCCGCACTCGCCATCTTTTCGGCGGAAGACCGTTTCATCGCCTCGGTGTTCCTTGCGGCAATCGCTTTTGCCTTCGTGGTGTTGCGGCTGGTGGCTTCGGGCGTCAAGGCCATCGCCAAACGCAGCCCGCGCGTTCATTCAGCCGCACTTCGGTTGGCGATCGGCAATATTCACCGCCCCGGCGCGCTCACCCCCTCGGTCGTCCTATCCCTCGGCCTCGGCCTCACCCTGCTCGTGACGTTGACGCTGATCGACGGCAATCTGCGCCGCGAACTGACGGACAGCCTGCCGGAAAAGGCACCCAATTTCTTCTTCGTGGATATTCAGGGCAGCGAAGTTCAGGGCTTTCGCGACCTCCTGAAACGGGAAGCGCCCGAGGGAGCGCTGACCGAAGTGCCGATGCTGCGTGGCCGTATCATGGCGCTGAACGGCACGGATGTGACGAAAATGGAGGTGCCGCCGGGAGGACGCTGGCTGCTGCGTGGCGACAGGGGCATAACCTATTCGGAAAACGGGCCCGAAAACGCGACGCTGACAGAGGGAACATGGTGGGAGCAGGATTATAGCGGCGAACCGCTGGTCTCCTTCGCGGCGAAAGAGGCGGGGGATCTGGGCCTCAAGATCGGTGACAAGGTCACCGTCAACGTGCTCGGCCGCAGCATCACGGCCAGGATCGCCAATCTGCGCAATGTCGAATGGGAATCCCTCTCGATCAATTTCGTCATGGTGTTTTCACCCAATACCTTCCGCGGCGCACCCCATGCCTGGCTTGCGACCCTTGCCGATCCCTCGGCAACCGCCAGCGACGAGGGCCGCATATTGCGCGCCGTCACCAACAGCTATCCGACGATCACCAGCGTGCGCGTGAAGGATGCACTTGATGTCGTCAACCGGCTGGTCGGCCAACTCGCCACCGCTATCCGCGCGGCTGCGGCCGTTGCGCTCATCGCATCCGTTCTGGTGCTTGCCGGCGCACTCGCCGCCGGCAATCGCGCCCGCACCCATGACGCGGTCATCCTCAAAACGCTGGGCGGCACGCGAAACCTGCTCATCCGCGCCTTCTCCTACGAATATATGATACTCGGTCTCGCCACCGCCGTCTTCGCGCTTTTTGCCGGCGGCGTTTCCGCATGGTTCGTGGTCGCCCGCATCATGAAACTGCCGTCCAGCTTCCTGCCGGATGTGGCGATCGGTACGCTTGTCATTGCCCTCGTCATGACCGTTGGTATCGGCCTCATCGGCACC
Source organism: Agrobacterium tumefaciens (assembly GCF_005221325.1). NCBI lineage: Bacteria > Pseudomonadati > Pseudomonadota > Alphaproteobacteria > Hyphomicrobiales > Rhizobiaceae > Agrobacterium > Agrobacterium tumefaciens. Next base: position 2,452,017 of record NZ_CP039888.1, read on the forward strand.
TGGCGGATCCTCGGGCAGAAGGCGGCGCCGGTTCTGCGGCAAGCGGGGGAATGATCATCGGTTGTGCGCCGCTTAACTTTAACGATTAATTCTTTGTAATGATCGCCAAAACGTGAGCGCTTTTCGCGCATATGGTGTCTTTTCGGCAGCAAAAGGCCTTGTATCGGACACGTTCTGCCATCATATTCTTGAGCAGGCTTGCTGAAGCTCCGCAGCGGCGCCCGGGAGGTATCCCGACACCGTAGCAATCACGGAGCTCAAAAGAGGAAACAATGGCTGATTTCAATAACTACCAGAACCGCATGGCGCAGACCCGTGCACAGTCTGGTGCGATGATCGATGAAGGTCTTCGCGCCTATATGCTCAAGGTTTACAACCTGATGGCGCTGGCTCTGGTCATCACCGGTGTCGCGGCGTTCGGCTTCGCCATGCTTGCTACGACAACTGATCCCGCTGCCGCGGTTGCAACGCTGCCGAACGGCAAGATGCTGACCTCCCTGGGCGCCCTTGTTTATGCGTCGCCGCTGCGCTGGGTCGTCATGCTGGCACCGCTCGGACTGGTCTTCTTCCTTAGCTTCCGTATTCAGAACATGAGCGTTTCCGCGGCTCAGTCGACCTTCTGGGTTTATGCCGCTCTCATGGGCGTGTCGCTGTCCTCGATCTTCCTCAGATATACTGAAGGAAGCATTGTACAGACGTTCTTCGTGACCGCTGCTTCGTTCGGCGCGCTCTCGCTTTACGGCTATACGACGAAGAAGGACCTCTCCGGCATGGGGTCGTTCCTGATCATGGGTCTGTTCGGCCTCATCATCGCCTCCATCGTCAATATTTTCCTTGGTTCCGGCGCCCTGCAGTTCGCGATCTCCGCGATCGGCGTGCTGATCTTCGCAGGCCTGACCGCCTACGACACCCAGAAGATCAAGGAAATGTATTTCGATGCCGACGATGTTGCCGTGGCTGGCCGCAAGGCTATCATGGGCGCGCTGACGCTCTATCTTGACTTCATCAACCTCTTCACCTTCCTGCTGCAGTTCCTCGGTAACCGCAACGACTAAGGCTGAGAGGCTTTGAGACGGACATGCGAAAGGCGGCCCTTCGGCCGCCTTTTTAATTGCGAATAGCCATTACACACATTGGCGGCCCACCCGTTCTTCATGAGAGGCAGACCCGCCAGTCAAAGTTCACTCGATGAGCTTCAGAACCTTGTCGAAAACCTTGAGAACCTGCGGCAGCTCATGGCCGCGCTTGAGAATGCGCCCGTCCACATTCACCACGCAATAGGCGCCCTGTTTCGTCGCCAGCTTGGGGTTCTTCTCGATCCTGTAAAGCGGCATTTCACCCGAACGTTTGAAGACAGAAAACACCGCCTTCTCCTTCAGATGGTCGATGGCGTAGTCGCGCCATTCTCCCTCCCCCACCATGCGGCCATAGATACGCAGGATGGCATCCAGCTCGCGGCGGTGAAAGGTGACCGGCAAAGGGTCCTTATTCGTCTTATATTCACGGAGATCGATAACGGTGGAATTGTCGCGTGAAGCGGTCTGCACCTGCTGCACATCCGGTTGATCGGTCATCCAATACCTCCGAATCCACCCAAATCATCAGATCAATGTGAGCCCGAGGCAGCGAAATTGCAAGCCTTGCGCCATCAAGAGGGTTTGACAGGCTTCGGGCAGCGATGAAGCAGGAGGCGATGCCGGACCGCCGGCCGCAAGGCCCATAAAGAGGCTGCCGCCATAAAAGCAGAGGTAAAAATTGGTAACCATTTAGGCACCCTTTTTAGGGGAGCCTGCCGTATTTCGGTCAAACCATGGCCTGAATTGGGTGGAATAGTCCTATTGTCAATTGATGCCTAGGCACCAAGATGACCCGGTCCGGTGCATTGACCCTTTACCCCCAGCCCCCAATGCCCGGATCGGATCTTCCATCGCCAGAGCGGCGATTACTGTGTTTCATTCCCCAGCAGAATACTTGCGCCGACGATAGCCGCCGGATCGCCGCTGGCATTTGCCGTCTGCAACAGCACGGCACAGCCACCCTTTTTCACCTTTGCCACCACGCTTGCCGGAAGCTTCACCGTCATCGGTGAACCATCCCACATACCGACGGTCTGCACATCGTAGACGCTGTGCCAGTAGGACATTTTTTTCCCCTGGTTCTCGCCCTTCTGCACGTCCACAGTCTGTTCGCGCGTGAAGTAGGCAACCACGACATCGGCCTTGCCATTGCCCGCGCCAATATCGATCTCCACCTCCTCACCGGCAAATTTCGACGATACTGGAACGTTCAGTCCCTGGCCTTCCCGCTTGAAGGCATCAAGCCTGTCATAGATACCACGGACGTCGGCACCCTTGACGTGGTCCCGGCCGTTCAGAATGGCCTGCGGCGTATAGACCCCGTTGCGGCCGAGCGCGCGCATATAGCCATATTGCCGGTCGGTATTTTCCTTCGATGCCAGCGAATCGGTCCAGCCGAGATAATTCCAGTAATCGACATGGTAGGAAAGACCAACGACATCGCCCTTCTGGATCATCTTGCGCAGGGCCTCATCCGCCGGTGGGCAGGAGGCGCATCCCTGCGACGTGAACAATTCGACAACGCCCTTCACGGCCTCCTGCGCCTGCGCGGAGGTGACGAGGAACGTGCCGAGAAGACATATCGACAGGGGGAATTTCAGCGGCATTACAAAAACCTTTGTCCGGAAGAAATCCAGACGAATTGATGTGATCAATCCTGCCGGGATACAAACCGGAAAATAACGTCTATTGCCCCTCAATAGAAAGTCACGAAGGGGTGAGCGACAATCACAAAAAACGAGCCCAGGAAATGGAAAGACGCCGGGATTTCTCCCGGCGCCTTGGATTGTTGAAGTTCAGGCGGCCAGATCGCGAAGAACGGTCTGCAGAATACCGCCATTGTTCATGTAGATCACTTCATCAAGCGTATCGATGCGGCAAAGAAGCGGAACTTCCTTCACTGAACCGTCGCTGTAGGTGATCTTGGCGATCTTCTTTTCACGCGGCTTGATTTCGCCTTCGAGACCGTCGATCTCGACGACTTCATCACCCTTGAGATCGAGGCTCGCCCACGTCGTGCCCTCCTCGAAGACGAACGGAACGACACCCATGCCGACGAGGTTGGAGCGGTGAATACGCTCGAAGGACTGCGCAATCACAGCCTTGACGCCGAGCAGGTTTGTACCCTTCGCCGCCCAGTCGCGGGACGAGCCGTTACCATATTCGACACCGGCAAAGATGACGAGCGGGACGCCTTCCGCCTTGTATTTCATGGCAGCGTCGTAAATCGACATCTCTTCCTTGGACGGATAGTGGATGGTGTAGCCACCTTCCTTACCGTTCGGGCCGAGCATGTGGTTGCGGATGCGGATATTGGCGAAGGTGCCGCGCATCATCACTTCATGATTGCCACGACGCGTGCCGTACTGGTTGAAGTCGGCAACGGCAACGCCATTTTCCGTCAGATAGGCGCCAGCCGGCGAGGCAGCTTTGATCGACCCGGCCGGGGAAATATGGTCGGTCGTGATCTTGTCGCCGAACAGGCCAAGGACGCGCGCACCCTTGATGTTCTTGAGGCCAGTGCCTTTTTTGCCCATGCCCACGAAGTAAGGCGGGTTCTGGACATAGGTCGACTGGTCATCCCAGGCATAGGTCTGGCCCGGCGGAACCTGAACGGCCTGCCAGTTCGCATCCCCCTTGAACACATCAGCATATTTCGTTTCATAAAGCTCGCGGGTGACGTATTTCAGGATGAATTCCTGGATTTCCTTCGAGGTCGGCCAGATATCCTTGAGATAAACAGGATTGCCATTCTGGTCGTCGCCGATCGGCTCCTTGGTCAGGTCCTTCTGGACCGTGCCGGCAAGAGCATAGGCCACGACGAGCGGCGGCGATGCCAGATAGTTCGCCTGAACGTCAGGCGAAATGCGGCCTTCGAAGTTGCGGTTGCCCGAGAGAACGCCTGATGTGATCAGGCCCTTGTCGTTGATCGTCTTGGAGATCGCAGGCGGAAGCGGACCGGAATTGCCGATGCAGGTAGTGCAGCCGAAACCGACGAGATTGAAGCCGATCGCATCGAGATCCTTCTGCAGACCTGACTTGTCGAGATATTCGGCAACGACCTGCGATCCGGGTGCAAGCGAGGTCTTCACCCACGGCTTTGACTTCAGCCCCCTGGCGACCGCATTGCGGGCGAGAAGGCCGGCGGCGATGAGAACCGAAGGGTTGGAGGTGTTGGTGCAGGAGGTGATGGCCGCAATCGCCACATCGCCATGGCCGAGATCAAAATCTTCGCCCTCAACCGCATAGCGGCTATGGAGCTGGCCGGGCTTCTTGTAGTCGTTCTCAAGAGCCGTCGCGAAATTAGGCGCGATGGTTTCGAGCGGCAGGCGGCCTTCCGGACGCTTGGGGCCAGCCATGGAGGGCACGACGTCACCGAGATCAAGTTCCAGCGTGTCGGTGAAGACGAGGTCGGAACCATCGCCGGTGCGCCACATGTCCTGCGCCTTCGAATAGGCTTCGACAAGGGCAATACGGTCCTTGGCACGGCCGGACATGGTCAGGTAGTTGATGGTTTCACCGTCAACCGGGAAGAAGCCGCAGGTCGCGCCATATTCCGGGCCCATGTTACCGATGGTCGCACGGTCGGCGAGAGACATCGAATCAAGGCCGGGACCGAAGAATTCGACGAACTTTGAAACCACGCCCTTCTTGCGCAGCATCTGCACGACGGTCAGCACGAGGTCGGTCGCGGTGACACCTTCCTTCACCTTGCCGGTCAGCTTGAAGCCGATGACCTCGGGCAGAAGCATGGAGACCGGCTGGCCGAGCATCGCCGCTTCAGCCTCGATACCGCCAACACCCCAGCCGAGAACGCCAAGACCATTGATCATGGTCGTGTGCGAATCGGTGCCGACGCAGGTATCCGGATAAGCGATGGTCTCGCCATCCTCTTCCTTGGTCCACACCGTCTGGCCGAGATATTCGAGGTTGACCTGGTGACAGATGCCGGTGCCGGGCGGAACGACGCGGAAGTTCTTGAACGCCTGCTGGCCCCACTTCAGGAAGCGGTAACGCTCGCCGTTGCGCTCATATTCGAGCTCCACGTTGCGGGCAAAGGCGCTCGGCGTGCCGAATTCGTCAACGATAACAGAGTGGTCGATGACGAGATCGACGGGAACGAGCGGATTGATCTTTTCCGGATCGCCACCCAGCGCCTTGAGGCCGTCACGCATAGCGGCAAGGTCGACCACGGCGGGAACGCCGGTAAAGTCCTGCATCAGAACGCGGGCGGGGCGGTAGGCGATTTCGGTTTCGGTCAGGCCCTTATTGTTCAGCCATTCGGAAACCGCAAGAATGTGCTCCTTGGTGACGGACTGGCCGTCCTCGAAACGCAGCAAGTTTTCGAGCAGAACCTTCATGGAATAGGGCAGCTTGGAAACGCCCTTGAGGCCATTGGCTTCAGCCTTGGGAAGGCTGAAATAGACGTATTCCTTACCATCAACGGTAAGGATGGAACGACATTGAAAACTGTCGAGTGATTTGGGCATGGATTAAAACCCCGCTTACACTGATAGCCAACACGTTCGTGCGGACACCTATGCACTCAAGCACATCAGGATGCGGGTACGACCATTTCCGCTGTCCGCACGTGAAAATTGCTCCTCGCAATCGTCAAGTCCGGCGCAAGATGATGTTCACGCCGGCCGCTGGCGTGTTGACACCCATATAGATAATTTCAGAGAAACGTGCCAGACCATTCAACGAAGCTAATCGATTTTTTTATCGAGATGACGAAATCTTAAACGGAACCGCAGCATGGATTTGACGGCGGAAAATCTTGGCGTGCGACGCGGCGAAGATTTCATATTCATGAACATTTCCTTCAAGTTAAGCGACGGAGAGGCGCTGGTGCTGACCGGCCGCAATGGCTCGGGAAAATCCACGCTTCTGCGCACGGTGGCCGGCCTGTTGCGTCCCGAACAGGGGCGGGTAAAGATAGCCGGCGAAGGAATTGACGCCGAGATGTGGCCGTCGGAGGCCTGCCATTATCTCGGCCATCGCAATGCGATGAAAACCGAACTGACGGTCGCGGAAAATCTGCGCTTCTGGAAGGACTTCCTCGGCGATTTTCCAGGTGGCACGGGCGTGGCGATCGATGAGGCAGCGGAGATCGTCGGTCTCGCCGGCATCACCCACCTGCCCTTTGGTTATCTCTCGGCCGGCCAGCAGCGGCGTTTTGCGATGGCGAAGCTCCTTGTCGCCTGGCGGCCGGTGTGGATTCTCGACGAGCCAACGGCGGCGCTGGACAGGGCTGCGGACGCCATGTTTACCGATCTCGTGAAAAGCCATCTGGGGAAAGGCGGGATCGTGCTGGCTGCGACCCATCAGCCTTTGGGGCTGGACAAGGCGCGGGAGTTGCAGATGACGGGTTTTGCGGGTGTGGAGGCTTAGGCATGATGGTGATGTGCACGCGGCTTACCCCCCTCTGCCCTGCCGGGCATCTCCCCCTCAAGGGGGGAGATCGGCAAGCGGCTCTCCCGCCACTTCATTCTCAAGCTCTTAGATGTGCGAGACCTCACCGCAAATCGATCTCCCCCCTTGAGGGGGAGATGCCAGGCAGGGCAGAGGGGGGTAAAGCCCCAGACGCGGAGCAACCCCAATGACCGCCCTCTTCCTCCGCGATATCAAACTCTCCATCCGCGCCGGCGGCGGCGCCTTGATCGGCGTGCTGTTCTTCATGACCGTGGTTGCCGTCATCCCCTTCGGCGTCGGGCCCGATCTCAACCTGCTCGCCCGCATCGGCCCGGCCATCGTCTGGATCGGTGCGCTTCTATCCGCCCTTCTCGGCCTCGATCGGCTGTTTCAGGCCGAACGGGATGACGGTTCGCTCGATCTCATCCTGATGCAGGAAACCCCGCTGGTGCTCACGGTCTTCGTCAAATGCCTGGCGCATTGGGTCACGACCGGCCTGCCGCTGGTGCTGGCATCGCCGCTGCTCGGCCTGTTCATGAATATGGACGAGGTGGCGATCGGTGCGGTGATGCTCACGCTTCTCGTCGGCTCACCCGCCATCACCTTCATCGGCGCGGTGGGGGCGGCAGTTGCCGTTGCCCTGCCGCGCGGCGGGCTTCTCGTTTCCATCCTCGTCCTGCCACTCGCCATTCCGGTGCTGATCTTCGGCGTCAGCGCTTCCTATGCGGCAGTGCAGGACCCCGCACCCTTCCTGCCGCCATTTCTCATTCTCGGCGCGATCACGTTATTTTCAGCCGTGACCGGCCCTTTCTTTGCCGCCTTGGCACTGCGCAATGTTATGGATTGACGAAACCGTGATGGACGATCCCCTGTTGACAGGGATCAATTGCGGGACGGCCATTCTCGGGTTACACAAACGACATGAACGAGCAGACCTTCACCATCACCAAATTCAGCGATCTCGCCAACCCCACCCGGTTTCTGGCGCTGGCGGCCCGCATTCTGCCCTGGCTCGCTGCACTCACGGCGCTGGTGCTGGCCGCTGGTCTTTATCTGTCCTTCACGTCAGAAGGTGATTACCAGCAGGGTTACACCGTACGCATCATGTATGTGCATGTGCCCTCCGCCTGGCTGGCGATGATGTGTTATTCGGTCATGGCGGTCTCGGCCATCGGCACGCTCGTCTGGCGTCATCCTCTCGCGGATGTCAGCCATAAGGCCGCCGCCCCCATCGGCGCGGCCTTCACGCTGATTGCGCTCATCACCGGCTCACTCTGGGGCAAGCCCATGTGGGGAACCTGGTGGGTGTGGGATGCGCGGCTCACCTCCGTTTTCGTGCTTTTCCTGATGTATCTCGGGCTGATCGCACTCAACCGCGCCATGGACGATCCTTCCAGAGCCGCCCGCGTCAGCGCCGTGCTGATCCTCGTCGGTTTCGTGAATATTCCCATCATCAAGTTTTCGGTCGAGTGGTGGAATACGCTGCACCAGCCGGCGAGTGTCATCCGCATGGGCGGTTCCGCCATCGATGCGGAGTTTCTCTGGCCGCTTCTGACCATGGCGATCGGTTTCACGCTGCTGTTCTTCACCTTGCACATCGCCGCCATGCGTAATGAAATCTGGCGCCGGCGCGTGGCCGCGCAGCGGCGACTTGCCGCACGCATGGCCAACCGGGAGGGCTGATGGGATGACACACGCCTTTTATATCGGCATGTCCTATGCAGCGACCGGCCTTGTCGTTCTCTGTCTCATCGCCTGGGTCGCTATGGACGGTCAGGCGCGCAAACGGGAACTGAAGCAACTCGAAGCATCCGGCGTTCGCCGCAGGGCGAGAGCCGGTTCTGTGGGTGATGCGCAATGACGCAGACCGACCACGACACCAAGGTCAAAACAACAGGCCGCGCCCGTTATGCGCTGGCGCTGTTGCCGCTTCTGCTGTTTGGTGGTTTTGCCCTCATTGCCGGCAAGATGCTCTATGATCAGGATGTGAATGGGCTTGATATCAGCGCCATTCCCTCCGCACTCATCGGCACCAAGGCACCCTCCTTGTCGCTGCCGCCGCTGGAGGGCTCCACCCTGCCGGCGCTCACCGATGCCGCTATCAAGGGCAAGCTGACGCTGGTCAATGTCTTCGCTTCCTGGTGCATTCCCTGCCGACAGGAGCACCCGCTGCTTCAGGAATTGTCAAAGGATAACCGCATCACCGTCGTCGGTATCAATTACAAGGACAAGCCGGACAATGCGCTGCGCTTCCTCGGTGAACTCGGTAATCCATTTGCCGCGATAGGCATCGATCCGAACGGCAAGGCGGCAATCGACTGGGGTGTTTATGGCATTCCCGAAAGTTATCTGGTTGGTGCTGATGGCACGATCCTTTATAAAAAGGTCGGTCCCTTCGATGCCCGCAGCATAGAGCGCGACCTGCTGCCGGCCATCGCGGCGGCGGCAGGAAAGTAGCCGCCGCGCCAGAAGGGTGTCATGCCTTGGTAATGACCCTCAGCGCAGGCCCTTCCGCAGGCAAACGTATGCCTTCCAGCACGACCTGATCGCGACCGCCACGCTTTGCGGCATAAAGACTGTCATCGGCCCGCTTGATGGCATCGTGAATGGAATGATCTCCCCTCGCAACAGCCGAGACGCCGAAGCTTGCAGTGATCTGGCTGGTAACGCCGCGGTTGCGCCAATCGAGAGACGAGAGACCCGTGCGCATGCCATTGGCAAGCTGGCCAGCCGCAGCGGCCGTCTGCCCGGGCAGGAAGACCACGAATTCCTCACCGCCGAAACGCGCCACCAGCGCATTCTCGGGCGCGTTTCGCCTGAGCAGATCGGAAAGGCCGATGAGCACGATATCGCCGGCCGCATGACCGTAAACATCGTTGATGCGCTTGAAGTGGTCTATGTCACAGGCGATGATCGCCCCGTCAGGCGTATCGTTGCGGAAATCGGGAACGCGCCGGTCGAAACCACGGCGGTTCAACACATCCGTCAGCGGATCATGTTCCGCCGCATTCAGGTGACGGTCGACGGTGACGGAAATCTGGCTCGCAAGCACGGACAACGCCAGCAGGAAGCCAAAGATGCTGGCGGCGAGCTGCATGTAGAAGGCATAATCCGACTCGAAGAATTCGCTGAGCTCGATCATCGAGCCACCCGGCGTCATCACCAGCAGCATGCCGATGCGCACCAGCGTTTCCAGCACCACCAGCGAAGCGATCGCCACCATCAGCCTGTCGGCGAGCGCGACGGGCCGCTTGCGCACGAGCCAGATCGGAAAGGCGAGCAGCATGGCACAGACGAGATCGCCGATGACGAGTTCGCGTTTCAGATCCGGCGTGACGAAAACATGGAAGGCGACCAGCAATACCGCCACCGCCACGACCGACAGCCGCGCCTTGGTATAAAGCGGCCGCTCAAAATGGGTGAGCAGCGCGTGGCCATAAAGGAAGAAGGAGGAGAAGAACAGCAGGTTGGAAAGGATCGCCTGAACTTCGAAAGGCAGGCCGCCAAGCACCAGAGGCGTCGCGAAACCAAACGCCGCCGCAAGATATCCGATACCCCAAAAGCGCGCCGAAGCGTGGCCGATCCTCTGCAGGAACAGGAACACCACGCCGAATGTCAGCATGATGAAGGGGAGAAGATAGGCGAAATTGTCTTGCAACGGGGTCTGCCAGGGAGAAACGGGCCTTTGAAGCCGGACGTTACCGCAATGCCCTTAAGAAAGCCTGCATATAACGCGGAGTTTCAGCACCTCTCCGCCCAAAATCCCTGCGAACCCGTTCACATTTGCGGGAGCGCGTTCTGCCATTCCTTGATCGCTTCGACGGGCCAGACCAGCATCACCACGTTCAGCGTCAGATTATCGCGGATCAGCCAGCCCGTGAAAATTTCGAAGAAGATGGCGATCAGAACCGTCAGCCACACCGGCACGCGCGCGGCAAAGAGAAAACCCAGCACCATGAAAACCGTGTCCATCGCCGAATTCAGGATGCTGTCGCCGGTGTACCCCAGCGCCATGGTCGCCGTGCGATAACGATCGATGATGATAGGCGAGTTTTCGAGAAGCTCCCACGCCGCCTCGATCAGAACCGCGAAAGAAAGACGCATGGAAAGCGGTTTGTTGCGGAACAGCAGCCAGGCGAACCAGTAGAACAGGAAGCCGTGAATGATGTGCGAAGGCGTATACCAGTCGGCCAGATGCTGGGAATTGCCCGGTGTGTTCACACCCGGCTCGAACAGCTTCACATAACCGCATTCGCAGATGGGAATACGGCCCATGGCATAGAGAATGACAATCTGCAGGAGAAGCAGCCCGGCGGCCACGCCGAACCATTTGAGCGAACGCGAACGGGAAGCCGACATCTCCGCAATTGTCATTTTTCGTCCTTGTTGAGCGGTTCAAGCGAATGGCGCATGACGAGCGGCATCTGCGCCATGGTGAAGATGATGGTGATCGGCATCGTGCCCCACACCTTGAAGGCTACCCAGGCGTCGGTGGAGAACATGCGCCACACCACCTCGTTCAGCACCGCAAGAAACAGGAAGAATACGCCCCAGCGCAGCGTCAGCTTGCGCCAGCCCTCATCCGTCAGCCGGAAGGCCGAATTGAAGACATAACCGAGCAGCGATTGCCCGAAGAACAGGCCGCCGAGCAGAATGACACCGAACAGCGTGTTGACGATGGTGGGCTTCATCTTGATGAAGGTATCGTTCTGCAGCCAAAGCGTCAGCGCGCCGAACACAAACACCACGATGCCCGATATCAGCGGCATGATCGGCAACTTGCGCGTCAGCACCCATGAGACAGAAAGCGCCAGCGCCGTTGCGATCATGAACAGGCCAGTGGCGATGAAGATCGGTCCGCCGAACTCCGTCAGCACGGGGAAAGTGGAAGCCAGCCATTCGCCGCGGGAATTGGCGAAGAAGAACACCATGAGCGGGCCAAGCTCGAGCACGAATTTCAGAAGCGGGCTGATTTCCGCTACCATCTTTTCGCTTTCCTTGGAATTGCTTTCAATATCCATACTCAAACTCCCGCTATGGCCTTGGCGAAATCTTCCGCCTCGAAGGGCTCCAGATCATCAACGCCTTCACCCACGCCGATGAAATAAACCGGCAGCTTATGTTTTGCGGCAATGGCGACGAGGATACCGCCCCGCGCCGTGCCATCCAATTTTGTCATAATCAGGCCCGAAACACCCGCAACATTGCGGAATATCTCGACCTGGTTCAAGGCATTCTGTCCCGTCGTCGCATCCAGCGTCTGAAGCACGGTATGCGGTGCATCCGGGTCGAGCTTGCCGAGCACCCGCACGATCTTTTCCAGCTCTGCCATCAATTCCGTCTTGTTCTGCAGACGGCCGGCCGTGTCGATGATCAGCACATCGCTTTTCTGCGCCCGCGCCTGCTCGTAAGCGTCGTAGGCGAGACCCGAGGCATCCGCACCGAGCTTGGTGCCGATGAATTCCGAGCCCGTGCGGTCGGCCCAGATCTTCAGCTGCTCGATTGCTGCCGCGCGGAACGTATCGCCTGCCGCGAGCATCACCTTGAGGCCCGAGCCGGAAAGCTTGGCAGCAAGCTTGCCGATGGTCGTCGTCTTGCCCGTGCCGTTCACACCGACAACGAGGATGACATGCGGCTTGTGCGAAAGATCAAGCTCCAGCGGCTTGGCCACGGGCTTCAGGACCTTGGTGATCTCACCCGCCATGATGCGCGCCACATCCTCGCCGCTGACATCCTTGCCGTAGCGTTCCGAAGACAGCGCGCCAGTGATACGCATGGCAGTCTCGACGCCGAGATCCGACTGGATGAGAAGATCCTCCAGCTCGTCGAGCGTGTCCTCATCCAGCTTGCGCTTGGTAAAGAGCGCAGAAATCTGCGTGGTCAGCTGCGACGACGTGCGGGCAAGACCGGCCCGCAGGCGCTGGAACCAGGTCAATTTTACCTGGGGTGCGGCAGGGGCAGGTTCCTGCCGCTCGCTTGCCGATGAAAAGCCCTTGGGCAAGGCGGGAGGAGTGGCAGATGATTCGACCGCGCTCGCGGCTTCCGCCTCATCGAGCAATGCATCCATGGCATCCGCATCGAGCCCGGCATCCAGGGGTTCCGGCAAAGATTTCGTCTGCTCCTCGGCAGCGGCCTCCGCCTGCAGCAAGGATAAGGGCACCAAACCCATATCGCCGGAAAGCTCGGCGCCCGGCAGAAGTGACGCGTCCTCTTCCTCATCGTCTTCAGCCCGGGCAACATCGACGGCGTCGTCAGCAGCCGGCCCGCCGGCCGTCTCCATTTCCAGTTCGGAAACCGGGTCCTTGTCGACAGGGTCATGCGCTTCAGCGTCGCTCAGCGCGGCTTCGAAGGAGGCATTTTCATTGCCGCGCGCGGGTGCGACATCCTCTTGCGGCCGCTCTTCCGTTTCGGCCTTGTCCTTGCCGAACGAAAAGACTTTTTTGATGAAGCCGAGGGCCATGGTTGTTCCCGTGTCTTTTCTCTTTAGCCGCCTCAGGCCGCATCCGCCGCCAGAAGCTTCATGTTCAGATGTTTGCCGTTGTGGCCGGTAATCGCAACCTGCGCAAGAGTGCGCGGGGCAAGATCAGGCGCCGCCACCAGCGTGAAATTGTCGGTATGGGCAAAACCGTTGTTTTCGACGAGGATCGTCTGCACCGAACCGACCATGTTTTGCAAATGCGCCTGTCTCAGCGCCTCACCGCGCGCCCGAAGCCGTGCCGCCCGCTCCTTCACCAGCGCCCGGTCCAGCTGCGGCATGCGCGCCGCCGGCGTGCCGGCACGCGGGCTGTAGGGGAAGACATGCAGGCTGGAAATGCCACATTCTTCCGCCAGCGTCGCGGCGTTTTCGAGCATCTCTTCCGTCTCGGTCGGGAAACCCGCAATCATATCCGCACCGAAGGCGATATCGGGCCGCAGCGATCGCACCTCGTGGCAGAAGCTGATGGCATGGGCCCGCAAATGGCGGCGTTTCATGCGTTTCAGGATCATGTCATCGCCATGCTGGAGGGACAGGTGCAGATGCGGCATGAAACGCGGCTCATCGGCAATCAGATCCATCAGATGATGGTCGACCTCGATACTGTCGATGGAGGAAAGGCGCAGACGCAGAATATCAGGCACCTGCTTCAGCAAAGTCTTGGCGAGGTAACCGAGGGAGGGTCCGCCGGGTAAGTCAGCGCCATAACTCGTGGCATCCACCCCGGTCAGCACGATTTCGCAATAGCCACTTTCCGTCAGCCTGCGGGCCTGATCCACCACCGCACCCATCGGCACGGATCGGGAATTGCCGCGCCCATAGGGAATGATGCAGAAGGTGCAGCGATGATCGCAGCCGTTCTGCACTTGAATGAAAGCGCGCACATGCCCGTCAATATGCTTCACCATCTGCGGCGCGGTCGCCTTGATGCTCATGATGTCGTTGACGCGCAGCTTTTCTTCCGCCGAGACGCCGAAATCCGGAAGCGCGCGATAGGAGGCGCTTTTCAGCTTCTCCTCATTGCCCAGCACCGCATCCACTTCCGGCATATCGGCAAAGGTCTGCTTCTCTGTCTGGGCGGCGCAGCCGGTGACGATGATGCGCGCATGTGGATTGTCGCGCCGGGCGCGGCGGATGGCCTGGCGCGCCTGCCGCACCGCTTCGCCTGTCACCGCGCAGGTATTGACCAGCACGGCATTGTTGAGCCCCGCCTTTTCGGCCTCCGCCCGCATCACTTCCGATTCATAGGTGTTGAGACGGCAGCCGAAGGTTATGACCTCGACGCCACTCATACAGCCCCCCGCTCGACCGCATCCCGCGCCCAGACGCCCGTGACGGGATCGACGGAACCTGACCATTCCCATTCGGCAGGACCAGTCATGATGACGTGGTTATCCTCACGCCAGTCAATGATAAGCGGCACGCGGATGGGGCTGGAGGCAACATCAATGCTGACCTTGCGGCCGGTGCGGCCAGTTCGGGCGGCGGAAACGGCTGAAGCGCAGGCGGCTGAACCACAGGCAAGCGTCAGCCCCGCGCCGCGCTCCCAGGTGCGGGTGCGCAGCGCACTGTCGGAAATCACCTGCGCCAGCGTGATATTGGCCTTTTCCGGGAACATCGGATGGTTTTCGAGAAGCGGTCCGAAACGTTCGAGATCGAACTCCATTGGATCACGATCCACCCAGAAAATCGCATGCGGATTGCCCATGGACATGACGGCCGGCGAATGCAGGATCGGCGCATCGATCGGCCCGATCTGCAATTCGATGCGGCTGGTATCGTGGAATTCTTCGGAAAGCGGAATATCGCTCCAGCGGAACCGCGGCAGGCCCATATCGACCGATATCATGCCATCTTCATGCTCGACGGCGTTCAGAATGCCGGCGACCGTCTGGAAGGTGAAGCTGGTTTTGCCGGTTTCGGAAGACAGCGCCTGCACCACGCAACGCGTGCCGTTGCCGCAAGCCTGCGCCTTTGTGCCATCGCAATTGAGAATATCGATGAAGGCATCCGTGCCGCTGACACGCGGATCGTGGATCGCCATGATCTGATCGAACTCCGTCGCGGGATCGGCATTGAGCGCGATGGCCGCACCGGGCGTGACCATATCCTTGCGGCCGCGCATATCGATAACGAGGATCTTGTTGCCAAGCCCGTTCATCTTCGCAAATTCGACCGTGTCCGCCATCGCCTTAAACCTGAAAACTGCCTGAAAACCGGGTTGCATACGGGATTTTCCCGCGCTTTCGCCCTATATGGCGGAAAGGACGGCAAATTACCAGACTGTTGCGGCGCAAAGGGGGCCGCCGTCAGGCGGAAGGTACGTCGAAAACCTCGCCGGGACGCATCGGCCGGAAACGGCTTTCCTCCACCCCCTGCTCCGTCAATGCCGTCTTGAGGGCCGCAAGCGGCGCATCCACCGCTTCATCGGTAAGCTGTACCGTACCCCAATGGTGGCCGCAGACATGCGCCGCACCGCAAAGCTTCATGCCTTCAACGGCTTCCGCCGGGTTCTGGTGCTGGCCCTTCATGAACCAGCGTGGTTCGTAAGCACCGAAAGGTAGGTTGGCGAGGCGGAACTCACCATGTTTCTTGCGCGCGGCGTGATAATTGCGGCCCTCGTGGAAGCCGGTATCGCCAATATGGTAGATCTTGCCGCCGGGCGTTTCGATGACGAAGGCTGCCCAGAGCGCCATGCGCCGATCATTCAAACCGCGCGCCGACCAATGATGGCACGGTTCGAAGTGAATTTTCACCGAACCCGTCTCCACCACATCGCCCCAGTCCCCCACCTCGATGCGTGCCGCCTGAACGCCGGTGCGGATGATGGCGTCATTGCCGAATGGTGTGATGAAAAGCGGCTTGTGCGCCACATGCAGGCGCTTCAGCGTTTCCATATCCAGATGGTCGTAGTGATTATGCGTCACCAGAACCAGATCGATGGGCGGCAGGTCTTCGAAGCGAATGCCGGGCGGATTGACCCGCTTGGGGCCGGCAAAGCTGAAGGGGCTGGTGCGCTGCGACCACACAGGATCAACGAGAATATTCAGCCCCGCCGTCTGTATGAGAAAGGAGGCATGGCCGACGAAGGTGACGCGCATATCCCTGCCCTCGATCCGCGCTTCCGGCTTCGCGAAGGGAAAGGGGCTCGGATAGCTTTCCGGCCATGTGGCCCGCTCGCCATTGAAGCGCCATTTCAAAAGGCCCATGAAATTGCCGGGCGGCGAACCGCCGGGATTGAAGAAGCGCACTCCGTCGAAATGATCGGAGATCGGGCCGCTATAATAGGCGCTGGCACTCGAACGGCGGGCATAAAGGCCGCCACCCGCCAGAGCGAGCAGGCCAACAGCGGAAAAACGAAAAAATTTTCGACGGTTCATGATGAATCTATAGGGAGCAACAGAGGGCCGTTCAAGCGCCGCCAATGGTGGCCTGCGGCCGATCACGCAAAGATGAAATGCAGGCTCTGTCGGCGGCAAGCCAGCCCCGCCTTGACTTTTCCCGCGCTTTCCTGTTTATCCCGCCCATCAGCTGGCAGTTTCACGACTCCAAGCCGCCGACCGGGACCCGAAAAGGTATAAAGAGATCCCGGAGGTCAACACCCGACAGCGCGTTGCGCCCTCGGGTGCTTTTTGGCTTTGCGTCTTGTTTTTGCCAGCGAAAGCACCGACGTTTCGGAAACCCCGGAACGAAGAAGGAAGAAACGATGTTTGAAAACCTCCAGGACCGCCTTGGTTCCATTCTGAATGGACTGACCGGCCGTGGCGCGCTGACGGAAGCCGATGTTGCCGCCGCCCTGCGCGAGGTTCGCCGTGCGCTTCTGGAAGCTGACGTGGCGCTGGAAGTCGTGCGTTCCTTCACCGACAAGGTGCGTGAAAAGGCTGTCGGCGCGGCAGTCCTGAAATCCATCAAGCCCGGCCAGATGGTCGTCAAGATCGTGCATGACGAACTTGTCGAGATGCTCGGCACCGAAGGCGTTTCCATTGACCTTCATGCGGCCGCCCCCGTCGTCATCATGATGGTGGGTCTGCAGGGTTCGGGCAAGACGACCACGACCGGCAAGATCGCCAAACGCCTGACCGACCGCGATAAGAAGAAGGTGCTGATGGCATCTCTCGACACGCGTCGTCCGGCCGCACAGGAACAGCTTCGTCAGCTGGGCGTCCAGACCGGCGTTGACACGCTGCCGATCATCGCCGGCCAGTCGCCGACCGATATCGCCGCACGCGCCGTGCAGGCTGCCCGGCTCGGTGGGCACGACGTCGTCATCCTCGACACCGCCGGCCGTACCCATATCGACGAACCCTTGATGCTGGAAATGGCCGACATCAAGAAGAAGTCCAACCCGCATGAAATCCTGCTGGTCGCGGATTCGCTGACCGGTCAGGACGCCGTCAATCTGGCACGCAATTTCGATGAGCGTGTCGGCATCACCGGCCTCGTGCTCACCCGCATGGACGGCGACGGACGCGGTGGCGCGGCCCTTTCCATGCGCGCCGTCACCGGCAAGCCGATCAAGCTGATCGGTATCGGCGAACGCATGAACGAACTCGATGAGTTCCATCCGCGCCGTATCGCCGACCGTATTCTCGGCATGGGCGACATCGTCTCGCTGGTCGAAAAGGCCGCCGAAAACATTGATGCGGAAAAAGCCCGCGCCATGGCCGAGAAAATGGCCAAGGGCAAGTTCGACCTCAACGATCTGGCCGACCAGCTTGGCCAGATGAAGAAGATGGGCGGCATGGGCGGCATCATGGGGCTGATGCCCGGCATGGCTGGAATGAAGGACAAGATGGCTTCGGCCGGTATGAACGACAAGATGTTCGACCGTCAGATCGCCATCATCTCCTCCATGACCAAGGCCGAGCGCGCCAACCCGGATATTCTGAAGCACAGCCGCAAGAAGCGCATCGCCGCCGGCTCCGGCACCGATGCCGCTGAAATCAACAAGCTTTTGAAGATGCATCGCGGCATGGCCGACATGATGAAGGCCATGGGCGGCAAGGGCAAAGGCGGCATCATGAAACAGATGATGGGCGGTCTTGCCGGCAAGATGGGGCTCGGTGGCATGATGGGCGGCGGCATGCCTGATCTGTCGAACATCGATCCGAAGCAGCTTGAGGCGCTCCAGAAACAGGCTGAAGCCGCCGGCCTCGGCAAGCCGGGTGCAATGCCCGGTCTTGGTGGCCTGCCGGGCGGATTGCCCGGTCTCGGTGGGGCAAAGCTGCCGGGTCTCGGTGGGATGCCGGGCCTGCCCGGTTTCCCGAAAAAGAAGTGAGGGCGACGCCAATGAACGATGCAGAGGTGAAAGCCCAGCTTTCCGAATACCGCCAGTCGATCGACAATATCGATGCCGCACTGGTTCACATTCTTGCCGAACGTTTCCGCTGCACCAAGGCGGTGGGCGTATTGAAGGCAAAATACAGTTTGCCGCCGGCCGACCCGGCGCGCGAGGAATACCAGATCGAACGCCTTCGCCGTCTTGCGAAGGACGCCAATCTGGACCCGGATTTCGCCGAGAAGTTTTTAAACTTCGTCATCAAGGAAGTCATCCGGCATCATGAAGCAATAGCCGCCGAACATGGCGGTAATGAAAAGACCGCCTGACCGGCGGACAAGCCATCTTAAGGAGT
Organism: Agrobacterium tumefaciens; assembly: GCF_005221325.1. Lineage (NCBI taxonomy): Bacteria > Pseudomonadati > Pseudomonadota > Alphaproteobacteria > Hyphomicrobiales > Rhizobiaceae > Agrobacterium > Agrobacterium tumefaciens. Next base: position 2,470,616 of record NZ_CP039888.1, read on the forward strand.
AAATCACATGGCACTTAAAATTCGTCTCGCACGCGGTGGTTCCAAGAAGCGCCCGTATTACCAGATCGTCGTTGCTGATGCCCGTTCGCCCCGCGACGGCCGTTTCCTCGAGAAGGTCGGTTCCTGGAACCCGATGCTTGCCAAGGACAACCCGCAGCGCGTTGAGCTGAAGGCTGACCTCATCAAGGAATGGATCGCCAAGGGCGCACAGCCGACCGACCGCGTTCTGCGCTTCCTCGCCGAAGCCGGCCTTGCCGAGCGCGCCGCTCGCAGCAACCCGGAAAAGGCACTGCCGGGCAAGCGCGCCCTGGAACGCGTTGCTGAAAAGAAGCAGAAGGCTGAAGATGCAGCCGCTGCTGCTGCCGAAGCCTCTGCTGCGGAATAATCTGCACGGAAACTTTTGAAGAACGGGTGGCGTGGTTTTCCATGCCGCCCGTTTTTTGTTTATTTTGGCGTCAACAAACCTTAAAGCTGACGCAACCAACACCAGAAGACGGACGGCCCGATGGCAAAGCTGGAAAACCCGATACTCATGGCAAAGATCGGCGGCGCGCAGGGCCTGCGCGGCGAAGTCCGTGTCAGCACCTATACGGACGACCCGATGGCGCTGGGCGATTACGGCAATCTGGTCACCGCCGATGGCCGCGTCTTTGAAATTCTGGAAGTTCGCGAGGGCAAGAATGTCGTCGTCGTCCGTTTCAGAGGCATCAACGACCGCAATGCGGCCGAAAGCCTGAACGGGCTGGAACTCTTCATTGAACGCGACAATCTGCCGGACGACGAGCTGGACGACGACGAGTTTTATTATGCCGATCTCGAAGGGCTTGAAGCTGTCGATGCCGAGGGGAAAAGCTATGGCGCCGTTAGCGCCGTCTATGATTTCGGCGCCGGCGATCTGCTGGAGCTGAAAGGTGCGGGCCGTCGCCCTGCCCTCATTCCCTTTTCGGAAGCCGCCGTGCTCGAGATCGATCTCGAAGCCGGGCGCATTCTCATCGACCCAATGGCCGCCGGCCTGATCGACAATCCAGACGCCAAGGACGAAAACGGCGTACCGCCGTTCGGTAAGAAATAAATCCATGACCTTCAAGGCGACCGTTCTGACGCTCTACCCGGAAATGTTTCCGGGGCATCTCCAATATTCGCTGGCGGGCAAGGCGCTGGAGCGGGGGCAATGGTCGCTGGATGCCGTGCAAATCCGCGAATTTGCCACCGACAGGCACAGAAGCGTCGATGACACGCCGGCAGGCGGCGGCGCCGGCATGGTGCTGAAGCCCGACGTCTTGGCCGCAGCCATCGATCATGTTTCGAACGGCGACACACGGCCACGGCTGCTGATGAGCCCGCGCGGCAAACCGCTGTCCCAGCACCGCGTGCGCGAATTGGCGGCCGGAGACGGCGCGATCATCGTCTGTGGCCGTTTCGAAGGTGTCGATCAGCGCGTCATCGAGGCCCGTGGGCTCGAGGAAGTGTCGATCGGCGATTACATCCTCTCCGGCGGCGAGCCGGCGGCACTGACGCTTCTGGATGCTGTCGTTCGCATCCTGCCGGGCGTCATGGGCAACGATCTTTCCGGCGTGCATGAAAGCTTCGAGGGCGGGTTGCTGGAACACCCGCATTATACCCGCCCGCAACTCTGGGAAGGCCGCGATATTCCTGCCATCCTCACCTCAGGCAACCACGCCGCCATCGACAAATGGCGGCACGAGCAGGCGGTGGCGCTGACGAAGGAAAGACGGCCCGATCTGCTCAAAAAAACTCAGGCCGAGACGAAATAATAGGTCGTTAGCACCAGCCCGACCGCAATCACCAGCCAGCGGATGATCCATTGCGGCACCCGCCTTGCGGTATGCACGCCCACATAGCCGCCAAGTGCCGCCGCCGGAAACATGATGAGCGCCGCCCACCAGGACACGACGCCGCCGCTGACAAAGATCGTAATGGCGATGACGGCGATCACCACCGATAGCAGGTTCTTCAGCGCGTTAAGATGATGATAGCTGCCGCCCGAGGTTATTCCGAGGATGGCCAGCATCATGATGCCCATGCCGGCCCCGAAAAAGCCGCCATAGATAGAAGCGAGCCCCTGAAAGACGAGGCTCGGTAGATTGCCGGGTGAGCGTTCCGCACTCGTCTTCGGTCGCAGCCATGGGCCGGCGGCGAAAACGGCGGTCGCGGCCAGCAGCAGCCATGGCACCAGCTGGCGGAAGGACGGATTGTCGAGGGACAGCAGAAGCAGCGACCCAGCAAGCCCGCCAACGATGGAAACGGCCGAGAGCAGGATCGCCTCGCGCCAATGCGCACGGATTTCCGGCCCATAAGCGATGACGGAGGTAATATAGCCAGGAAACTGCACGATCGCAGAGGTGGCATTGGCGACGATGGGCGGCAGGCCGGCCAGCGTCATCGCCCCGAAGGTCAGGAAGGTGCCGCCACCAGCGATCGCATTGACGACACCAGATAGAAAACCGGTCGCAAACAGCATCAGAATGACAAATATGGACATGGCCCCTCCCAAGGTTCTCATGCCATATCCGGCAGCAAGCCGCTTCGCAACTGCCGGAGCGCGGCGCGTTATTGATAAAATATTGTCATGAAAGGGATGACAAATGGCGCATGCTAGTATATGTGCGCGCTTGGAATTGGGGTTTACCCCTTTAACCGCAAGCAAAGAATGGCGAACCCGCTCCTGCCGCAAGGCATGGTCTGAAGGCATTGACCGACAGGCGAACCGTTGAGCGCTCTGGCTGTTTCAGAAGAAATCAGAGGTTAACATGACCAATATCATTCAGCAGCTGGAAGCCGAACAGGCTGCCAAGATCGAAGCAAAGCGCACCCTGCCTGAGTTTTCTCCGGGCGACACGTTGCGCGTCAACGTTCGCGTGACGGAAGGTAACCGTACCCGCGTTCAGGCTTACGAAGGCGTTTGCATCGCCCGTTCCGGCGGCGGCCTTTCCGAAAGCTTCACCGTTCGCAAGATCTCCTACGGCGAAGGCGTCGAGCGCGTATTCCCGATCTACTCCCCGCTGGTCGAAGGCGTTGAAATCGTTCGTCGCGGTAAGGTTCGCCGCGCGAAGCTCTATTACCTGCGCGACCGTCGCGGCAAGGCTGCCCGTATCGTTGAAAACACCGGTACGCGCGCACGCAAGCTGAACGAATCCGAGCGCCAGGCAGCTGCCGAAGAAAAGGCACGTCTGGAAGCTGAAAAGGTAGCAGCAGCACAGGCTCTCGCCGCCGAAAAGGCAGCAGCCGAAGCCGCAGAAGCCAAGGCAGCGGAAGAAGCAGCAAAGGCTGCAGAAGCCACGGCGGAATAAGATTTCCATTTCGATGGATGCACGAAAGGCGACCTTCGGGTCGCCTTTTTTGTGGTCTCAGCTTGTCAATCGAAAACCGCAAACGACCAATTCGATATCTGGCCTGAATTACCGGCGGTGGGCCACAAACCGTAAGAGACGCCGTCGCTTCTTCCCCGTTTAATGGTTCCACTTCAGTTTCTTCTGGATAAACCAACATATTCCAAACAGATAACGGATATTTACTTCGTTTTTTAGGCGGGCGTTTTAGCCCACCCTCGAATAGCATTGCCTAATCCCTTTTATTGTGCAATTTTCTTGCTGTTTTAGGTGTTATTATGTTTTTATTTAATTCTTTTTTAACAAAAAATAAGTCCGCTTTTTTCGCGGTTGGCCTCGCCAGCGCGTTGATGAACATCCTTAATCTTTCCGGCTCGCTTTTCATGCTGGAAGTTTACGACCGCATTTTGCCCAGCAAGAGCATTCCGTCTCTTGTGGCACTGGTCGTTCTCCTGATCGTTCTCTACGCGTTTCTGATGGGGTTCGACGCATTGCGAGGCCGCATATTGGCGCGCATCTCCGACAATATGGATGATGCGCTCAATCAGAAGCTTTTCAGGGCATCGATCAGCGCCCCGCTTCTTGCCTCCAGCAAGATCGACGGGCTGCAGATCGTCGGTGATCTCGATCAGATCCGCCAGTTTCTCTCCGGGCCGGGGCCGGCTGCCTTTTTCGATATTCCCTGGCTGCCCATCTATCTCCTCATCTGTTTTGCCCTGCATCCCTGGATCGGCTTTGCGGTGCTCGGCGGGGCCGTGGTTCTCGTCGTGCTGACGCTTCTGACCAATTGGCTGACCGAAAGGGCGACAAAGCAGGCATATACCGCACGGGGCCAGAGAAACGTGCTTGTCGGCAGCAGCCAGCGCAACATCGAATCCATCAAGACCATGGGCATGATGGGTGCGGTGACGTCGATGTGGGACGAATTGCACTCCAGATATCGCTCCGTGACCCTGTCGACTTCAGACACGGCTGGCATGCTCGGCGCCATCTCGCGAACATTCCGCCTGTTGCTGCAATCTGGCGTCATGGCCATCGGCGCCGTACTTGTCATCGACGGCCATGCCTCGGCGGGCAGCATCATCGCCGGATCGATCCTTTCCGCAAAGGCGCTCGGCCCCGTCGAACATGCGATCGCGAACTGGCGCAGCTTCATGACCGCACGGCAGGGCTGGAAACGCGTCAACGAGTTTCTGGAACTGGCGCCGGAGCCTGCACCACCGCTCTCCCTGCCGCGTCCGCAATTTACCGTTGCCGTCGATCGCGTCACCGGTGGCCCGCCGAATGGCGCGCGCGATACGGTTGCCGACATCTCCTTCACGCTGAATGCGGGCGATGGTCTCGGCATCATTGGCCCAAGCGCCTCGGGCAAATCCACACTGGCGCGTTTGATGACCGGCATCTGGCCCTATGAGCGCGGCTCCGTCCGCTTCGATGGCGCCGCACTGAACCAGTGGGACTTCGAGTTCCTCGGCAAATCCATCGGCTACATGCCCCAGCAGGTGGAACTGATGCCGGGAACGGTCGCGCAGAATATCGCGCGTTTCGACCGCAATGCGACCGCGGAATCGATCGTTGCCGCCGCCAAGGCCGCGCAGGTGCATGAGCTGATCCTGAACCTGCCGAACGGCTATGATACCTCCATAGGCGATCGCGGCGAGGCTTTGTCGGGCGGACAGAAACAGCGCATCGGCCTTGCCCGCGCACTCTTTGGCGAGCCCTTCTTCGTCCTTCTCGATGAACCGAATTCCAATCTGGACAACGAAGGTGAGGTGGCCCTGCGCAATGCCATCGGCGACATCAGGGCCCGCGGCGGCATTGTCGTCGTCATTGCCCACCGCCCCAGCGCCCTCGAAAGCATCAATATGGTGATGGTGATAAGCAATGGCCGGATGCTGCGCTTCGGCACCAAGGAAGAGGTGCTCGCGCAAATCCTGCGGCAGAATATCCGCCAGGTGCCCGAGGGGGAAGAAACGCGCAAGATCGAAAACCGGGTGAGCGAGAATGGCTGAGACAGAAAAAACCGGTACAACAAATTCGTCCATTCTCAGGCATTCGGCCGCCGTGGTCGTCCTTGGTCTCGGCCTTCTCGTCGGAATGGGCGGCTGGGCGGCTTTCGCGAAGCTTGCCGGCGCGGTGGTGGCCACGGGCCGAGTGGTCGTTGAAGGCAACTCCAAAAAAATCCAGCATCTTTCCGGCGGCATCGTCAGTGAGATCAATGTCGTCGAAGGCGACAGGGTAGAGGCCGGGCAGGTCCTTTTGCGGCTCAGTGCGACGGTTGTTCAGGCAAATCTCTCCATCGTTGAGAACACGCTTGCGCAACTTTATGCGCGTCGGGCCCGCCTGCGGGCGGAGATTGCCGAAGCACCCTCTTTCACCGTGACCGAAGACCTGACCGCACTGACAAATTCGAAGGCGGCCAAGACCTTCATCGATAGCGAACAGAACCTTTTCAACAGTCGCCGCAACGCGTTGATCGGCATGAAAAAACAGCTTGCCACACGCAAGGACCAATTGGCCGACGAGGCACACGGCCTCGACGTACAAGTTGAAGCCACGGAAAATGAACTCGCCATTGTGAAGGAAGACGTCTTCAAGACAGATGAGCTCCTGAAAAAAGGGCTCGTCACGCTCCAGCGCCTCAATCTCCTCAAGCGCCAGCTTTCCAATCTCGAAGGCCAGCAGGGCCAATATATTGCGGCTCGTGCGCAGACCGTGGGCAAGCTGAGCGAACTGGACCTGCAATTGCTGCAGCTCGATGAAGATCGCAAGTCGGAAGTCACGAAAGACCTGACGTCGATCGAAGCAACCGTTGCCGAATATGAAGAGCGGCTGGCAGCAACACGCGACCAGCTGGATCGTCTCGACATCCGCTCGCCGATTGCCGGTCGTATCTATCAACTTTCAGTGCACAACATAAACGGCGTCATTCAACCGGGTGAAGTGCTGATGCTGGTGGTTCCCGACAAGGATGAGCTTGCAATCGAAGCTAACATAACCCCGCGAGACATCGATCAGATTTACGTCGGACAGCCGGTTACCGTTCGCTTCACAGCGTTCAATCAAAGTACGACACCGGACTTGAACGCGCACGTCGCCGTCGTTGCCCCAGACCTACAGACAGATTCCCGAACTGGCACGTCCTATTATGTTCTGCGCATCAGACCAGACAAAGTCGGCAGGGCACATCTACCTGGCGGGAAGTTGTATCCGGGGATGCCGGCTGAAGTATTCATCCAGACCAGCGAGAGAAGTGTTCTCTCATACTTCGTCAAACCGTTCCAAGATAGGCTCAAAAAGACTTTTGTTCAGGAGTAAGTTACTCCTGAAATCAGCAAAATAGATAAAATCTTCCAATACACCACATACGTGATTTTTTTTAAAATTCGATTCTTCTTATATTGTATTGTGGTTTTTTATGTATTAAATATCACCCGCAATAATTACCAGAAACTTAATTTTAATTCATCGATTTCAAAGAGTTTATAGGAGTTTAAAATGGCGTTAAAAGTAACGTTCGGCAATGGCGGTGCTGCCTCGGTTTCTTCGCTCACCAGCCTCATCGACCAGGAAGCTTACAAGCTTCTCACGGAATCGACGGCCCAGGTTAAAAACGGCTCTTCGCTAGATTCAGGCACTGTCAACGTCGGCGCCGTGTCGGTTCCCGGTACCGGTGCGGGCGGTACGGTTGATGTTGGTTATGATGCCGCTTCGAACGGCTTCAAATTTGACGTGTCTTCGGCATGGAATTCGGTAAAGAACGCTCTCGCCCAGTCCGACACCTCTGAAAACCTTACCTTCAAGGATTTCGTTCAGGTCGACGTTCACCTCGGCGGCACCGGTTCCTCCACCGTGGAAGTTCTCAATGCCAAGCGTGGCAACATCTCAACCGGCGCGGGCAATGACACGGTCACCGTCTCTGTCGTTTCGAATGAAAAGACCTGGGTGAACAATTTCAACATCGACACCGGCGCAGGCAACGACACGATCGTTGTCAAGGCTGGCGCCGCATTCAATGACACATCTGCGGCTGGCACGGGCGGCCTTGCTGCCAATACAGGCGCTGTGAATGGTGGCGCCGGCATCACCGATGGCAGCTTCACCTCTGTCAAGATCGATGCTGGTGCTGGCAACGACTATATCGACCTGAGCGGCGTAAAGCTTGCTTCATCGGTTGTCACCGGCGGCAAAGGTGTCGATTACATTAAGGCAAGCGGTGGTGCCGACACCTTCGTCTTCAATCTCGGCGACATGGCCAAGGGCTCAGCTACAGACAGCATCGAAGGCTTCAACGCCTCTGTGGACAAACTGAAGCTGGTTGGCACGACCATCGATAATTGGGCAGTGAGGTTAGACGATAGCGACACTATTCTGACGTACAACGTCACTGGCGAGCACAAGGGCGAGAAGATTATTGTTTCCGGTGTTCATCTGACGGGTAGCGATTGGTTCACCGCATAATTCTCTCAAAGAGAATTTCATCGATTATCGCTTAAAATGATTGTGGCCCGGAAACATCCGGGCCACAATTTTTTACGTATGCGACGCTCGGCAATCGCGTCGCTGTCGCAATCTTCCAAAATCAGGCAGCCTTGACCTGATTGCCCATTTTACGCGTTGCGATGATGACCAGCACCCCGGCAAGTGCCAGGCAGAAAGCCAGGAAGAACATCGGTGCGATGGTGCTTCCGGTTTGATCCTTGATCCAGGGCACGACATTCTGCGCCACGAAGCCGCCGAGATTGCCAACGGAATTGATGGCGGCGATGCCCGCAGCAGCACCCGCTCCCTTGAGGAAGCGTCCGGGCAGGCTCCAGAACACCGGCTGGCCGGCGAAGATACCCGCGGCAGCGACGCAAAGGAAGGCGAACTGCAACACCGGATCGCTGAGCAATGCCGACATCAGCAGGCAGAAAGCGCCAACGAAAGCCGGGCCGACGATATAGGGCGTCTTGTTCTTCGCCTTGTCGGCTGCCGAAGGCACGACGAACAGGGCGATGGCGACGATAATCCAGGGGATGATATTGATGAAGCCGTTGGTGGTGTTGGAAACACCAAAACTCTTCACGATCGTCGGAAGCCAGTAGCTGAGCCCATAGGCGGCCAGCGGAAAGCCGACATAGCAAAGCGCCATGAACAGAACGCGCGGGTTGACCAGGGCCTTGAAGCCGTCCTCCGCATGTTCTTCCATGCCCTTGTTTTCTTCGGCCAGCCGGTTCTTCAACCAGTCCTTTTCATCCTGCGTCAGGAACTTCGCCTTTTCCGGCGTATCATCCAGATAAAAGAAGGTAACGACGCCGGCGATGACGGCAGGAATACCGGTCGCCAGGAACACCCATTCCCATCCGGCATAACCGAGGAAACCATCGAGATCGAGCAGCATGCCGCCGAGCGGTGCACCAACCGCATTGGCAAGCGCGCTGAAGATCATGAAGAGACCGATCATGCGGCCGCGATAATCGCGCGGGAACCAGAGCGTCATCAGGAACAGCACGCCGGGGAAGAAGCCCGCTTCGCAAAGTCCGAGCAGGAAACGCAGGATGTAAAACATCGTGGCATTCTGCGTATAGGCAAGCGCGATGGTAACGGCGCCCCAGGAAACCAGAATACGGGCAAACCATTTGCTGGCGCCGAAACGGTTGAGGAACAGGTTGCTCGGCACTTCGAAGAGGAAATAACCGATGAAAAACAGCGAAGCGCCAAGACCGTAGGCATATTCGCTCAGACTCAGCGCATCGACCATCTGCAGCTTGGCATAGCTGACATTCTGGCGGTCGATATAAGCGATGAGATAGAGAAGGCCAAGAAACGGCATCAGCCGCCAGGTGATCTTCGAGATGAGGGCCTTTTCGGATACCATATGCTTTCCTCCCTTCGATTTCTCGTCGAATGCAAATGATAAGGGGACCCATCTATATGTGCGCCGCAAAATAGGCAAGTTGCGCCGCACCATATCCATCGGAAAGCATTGCAACGCAGGCGATCCAACTGCGGTGCGGCGCATATGAACGAAACTACTCCATCCTTCCGCGTGTCTCCCAAGCATTCATATTGCCGTAAAACCATCGATCTGCTATGAAAGTTGCCATGGGATCTAAATTCGGATGTCTCGCTCAGAATGTTTATGTGCTGCAGGACCACAAGCGTCTGCCGGCACGGTTCTTTGCGCGCATTTCCGGGGCGCTCAACAGCCGACTTAGGCTCGCCTGACAGCATCCGCTGTCCACCGCCTTTCTGAACCCTGATTACCCTTTTCCATGACAAGGCATAGAGCCATGAGCGCACCCCGCACCTTATATGACAAGATTTGGGACGACCACGTCGTCAACCGTGACCCGGACGGAACCTGTCTTCTCTACATCGACCGCCACCTCGTACATGAGGTGACGAGCCCGCAGGCCTTCGAAGGCCTGCGTATGGCCGGCCGGCCGGTGCATTCGCCGACCCGCACGCTCGCCGTGGTCGACCATAACGTTCCGACCACAGCCGACCGGCTGGAAGGCATCAAGAACGAGGAAAGCCGCATTCAGGTGGAAGCACTTGCGCAGAACGCCAAGGAGTTCGGTGTCGAATATTATTCCGAGCGCGACAAGCGCCAGGGCATCGTCCACATCGTCGGCCCGGAGCAGGGTTTCACCCTGCCGGGCATGACGATCGTCTGCGGCGACAGCCACACCTCAACCCACGGCGCTTTCGGCGCTTTGGCGCACGGTATCGGCACGTCGGAAGTGGAGCATGTTCTGGCCACCCAGACGCTGATCCAGAAAAAGGCCAAGAACATGCTGGTGCGTGTCGATGGCAAGATTCCGGAGGGCGTGACGGCCAAGGATATCATCCTTGCCATTATCGGCGAGATCGGCACGGCCGGCGGCACCGGCCATGTGATCGAATTTGCCGGCGAGGCCATCCGCTCGCTCTCCATGGAAGGGCGCATGACGGTCTGCAACATGACGATCGAGGGCGGCGCCCGCGCCGGTCTCATCGCACCGGATGAAACGACTTTCGATTACATCAAAGACAAGCCGCGTGCGCCGAAGGGTGAGACGCTGAAACAGGCCATCGCGTATTGGAAGACGCTGAAATCCGACGAGGGCGCTCATTACGACAAGGTTGTCATCCTCAATGCTGCCAACCTGCCCCCTATCGTCTCCTGGGGTTCGTCCCCGGAGGATGTCACCTCCGTTGAAGGCATCGTTCCCAATCCCGATGATATCGAGGAAGAAAACAAGCGTACTTCCAAATGGCGCGCGCTTGACTATATGGGCTTGAAACCCGGTACGCGCATCACCGATATCGCCATCGACCGTGTCTTCATCGGCTCCTGCACCAATGGCCGAATCGAGGATCTGCGCGCAGCCGCAAAGATCGTTGATGGCCGCAAGGTGGCTCCCACCGTCTCGGCCATGATCGTGCCCGGCTCCGGTCTCGTCAAGGAACAGGCGGAACAGGAAGGTCTGGACAAGATTTTCCTCGACGCCGGTTTCGAATGGCGCGAACCGGGCTGCTCCATGTGCCTTGCCATGAATGACGACCGTCTGAAGCCCGGCGAACGCTGCGCATCCACCTCGAACCGCAACTTCGAGGGCCGTCAGGGCTATAAGAGCCGCACCCACCTCGTCTCACCGGCCATGGCTGCGGCTGCGGCAATCGCCGGTCATTTCGTCGACGTGCGTGAGTGGCAATAATCCTTGCAGATGCCAGACAACAAAAAACCCCGGAGCGATCCGGGGTTTTTCTTTGGCTCTATTCCGAAATGATCTTCACCCGCTGCCCCGGCTGAATGGTGGCGGTGGCGCTCATTGCATTGATCATGCGGAACATGTCGAGCTTCCGGTCGGTTCCCATCATCCGGGCCGCCATTGTCGCCACCGTTTCACCGGGCTTCACCGTCACCACGCGTACTCTGAGCGGCTTCAGGGAGGCAATCTCCTGTGGCGTCATCTTGCGGAAGCTCGTGCGCAGCACATTGGCGATGGAATCAAGTTGTGCATTGCCCTTCGGCACCGCCGTCAGGAACCGGAAAATCTGCTGACCGACACGAATGACGGTCACGTCGAAATCCCATTTATCAGCACTGGCGCGGGCTGTCGCCGCCTCCAGACCGTTGATCTGCGTTTCCTTGACGGTTTCCGGCAACAGGCCGGCGACCCAACCGCTGGTCAAGTAATTGGCGAGGCTCGTCTGTTTCGGATCGGCCACGCCATCGAAACGGATAGCCATATCCCCTGGGCCCGTCGCCAGAACGGCCTCCACCTTGTTGTCGATGACGAAACCTTCCGGCACGTCGAAACGGATGCCCAACGTTCCATGCAGGAATGTCTGGCCCCGGACATAACCTTCCTGCGGACTATCGCCATAAAGCAGGCCGTCTATGCCATCCAGAAACCAGTCGCGGCCACGATCCCCGACCTGCCCTTCTTGGCCGAAGGCGCGGGCATGACGGCGCGCCAGCTCGATGCGCTGCGGCGTGTTGGGGTGGCTCGAAAGGAAGTCTAGGCTCTGGTCGTTTTCGGGATCGGCCGATGAAAACCGCGCATAAGCCGCCATGGAATCCAGAAAACGCGGCGACGCATAGGGGTCGTAACCGGCTTCACCCAGCATGCGAACCCCAATCACGTCTGCCTGCAATTCCTGCTGACGGGAGAAGGCAGCAAGCCGCAGCTTACCGCGTGCCAGCGCCTGTTTGCCGGCGAGATCGCTCGACAGAACTTCCGCGACCACGCGGCTCGCAATCACCTCCGCCTCTTCGCGGCGCTGGCGTTCGATGCCATGGTTTGCGGTCACATGGCCCATCTCGTGCGACAGCACGGCCGCCACTTCCGAGGCATCATTGGCGAGCGCCAGAAGCCCGCGCGTCACGTAAAGATATCCGCCGGGCAAAGCGAAAGCATTGATGGCGGGCGAATTGAGAATGGTAATACGGTAGGATTGCTGCGGATTTTCCGAGACGGCCGTCAGCGCGCCGGCAATGCGGGCGACCAGCCGTTCCGTCTTCGCATCGCGATATTCGCCCCCGTAACTGGCCACGATGCGCGGGTGTTCGCGTGCACCCATCTGCGCGCGCGGATCATTCTTCTGCACCTGTTCCACAGTCTGCGGATTATCCGAGGGACGCAATGTGGACTGGTAGGCCGGGCTGAACAGGGATTGGCACGATGACAGCAGCACGGCGGACGCCGTCAGCGCGGACCACGCCGCAGCAAGCTGGCCGGAACGGCGAAGGCCTGAACCGGAGAAAAGCCTCCGCTGTGCAGTCATGCTATTTTTCATTCTCTATGCCTGCCCCTTAACGTTCCTGATCATCCGTTAATTGCAGACCAGAATAACAGATTCGCCCCAATGGGCGATGAATGCCAAAACGGTAAAAACGATCCATCAAGTCCGGAATATTCCTGAAGAACGCAATAATTCCCATCTTTTCTCGGGCAACAACTTGAAACTGGCAAGTGCAAATTAGCGCCATTGAAGTTATCTAAAGCGATTGCCAGCGGCACGCGTCGAAAATAAGGCGATCAGCCATTCAGAAAACTGTCGACCGCCTTCACATTTTGTGTGGCGAAGAAATCTGCGGTCGAGCCTGCATAGACAACGCGGCCGCGATCAAGAAAAACCACTCGATGCGCCAGCTTCTTTATGTCGTCGGGGTGATGCGTGACAATAATCACCGTATTTTTTGTTTCCGCGTGCAAGTCGAGAAGCAAAGACGTCATGCCCGCTCGCAGTCCCGGATCGAGCGCGGCGAATGGCTCGTCGAGCAGCATGACCGGTTTTTTCCGCACCAGCGCACGCGCCAGCGCCGCCCTTTGCCGTTCCCCGCCGGAAAGCGTGCCCGGCAGGCGCTTGTCGAAACCCGCAAGGCCGACACGCGCCAGCGCCACTTCGATCCTCTGCCGGTCTTCCGCCCGCAATTTCAGGCCAGCGCTGATGCCGAGAGCGACATTGGTGAAAATATCGAGATGGGCGAAGAGATTATTGTCCTGAAAGATCGATGAAACCGGCCTTTCCGAAGGGTCTTGCGCCGTCATGTCCTGCCCGTCGATCACCACGCGCCCGGAATCCGGCGCCTCGAAACCAGCGACTAGATTAAGAAGTGTCGACTTGCCCGAACCGGAAGCACCCACGACGGCAGTCACCTCACCTTGCGGGAAGGAGCAATCAAGTTCGAAATCCTGCGTTCCGAGCCGCAGCCTGACCTTGTCCAGCTCAACGGCAAAATCATCGCCTGTCATATGCCAGCCCTTGCTGATTGGGATTGCCTGGAAATGCCGCCTGCGGCAAGCAGCAGGCAAACGACGCCGAGGAGGAAGGCATAACCGGCGGCATCATTGGTGCGATAGCTGCCCATATTGCTATAAACCAGCCAGGGCAAGGTGACGAAATTTTCCGACCCGAACAGCGCAACTGCCCCGAGATCGCCGAGCGACAGCGCCATGGCAAAAGAAAGCGCCATCAGCATGGGCCGCCAGAGAACCGGCAGATCGGCAAACCGCAGCCGCGAATAGCCCTGAAGTCCGAGACTGGCAGAAAGCCGGCCAGTGCGCAGGAAATGGCTGGTGAAGGCCGGCTCCATCACCCGCATGGCAAGCGGCAGGGCCATCAGCATATTGATGAGCGCCACGAGAACCGGCGCATAAAAGCTGACATCGCCGAACACCCGCAGCAGCAGGAACCATCCGCTTCCCAGCACGACGGGCGGAACGAGCAGCACCAGCGACGACCCCGCCCCAAGCAGAGCGGAAAGCAGACGGAGAGGCCACGCCACCCTGCGTCTGGAGCCGACGGCCTGGCGTGCGCCGATGATCGCCATGCAGCAGAGGACGACGAGAATTGCCGACAGCACGGCGATTGCAAGACTGGTCGCCGCAGCACGCAGGAAGATCGGCGCTGTGAGCAGACGTGGCAGATCGGCCTGTAACCCCGAAACAGCTATGGCGACAAGCGGCAGCCCGACTAGGAAAACAGCAAAAACGATTGCCGCCCCGTCCCACAGGCGCGCGGCGGTACTTTTGCCGTCGAAACGGCGAATGCTGCGACCAAGCGAGGAGATTTCCGCTTCCGGTGACGGCAGAAAGGCGAGGAGTCCGAGCAGGACTGCGGTGAGGACAATCTGCAGAACCGAGAGCGCAATCGCCCGCTGAGGATCGAAATCGAACCGTAGCGCCTGATAGATCGCCACCTCCAGCGTTGTCGCCGCCGGCCCGCCGCCGAGAAGAAGCACGAGCGTGAAGCTGGTGGCGCACAGCATGAAAACCAGCCCGGCAATGCCGGGAATAAGCCGCGAGACCGCCGGCCACTCGATGAAACGGAAAACCGAAACCGGCCCCATGCCGAGACTTGCCGCCATGCGCCAATATTCCCCCGGAATACGCTCCAGCCCCGCCAGCATCAGCCGCACGGAAAGCGGCAGATTGAAGAAGACGTGAGCAATGAGAATGCCGGAAAGGCCATAGATACTGAAAGGCTCATCCGCCCCGGCAAAAACAAGAGCACTGTTCAAAACACCCTGCCGGCCCCAGATGGTGATGATGCCGAAGGCGCCGACGATCACCGGCAATCCCATCGGCACCGCCATCAATCGGATGATCCAGATTCTTCCCGGAAACTCTTTCCGCCGGGCGAGCGCCAGAGCGACGGGCAGACCGAGAACGATGGACAAAAGGGTGGACAGCGTCGCCTGGTATAGCGTGAAGCGCAGGATACGCAGCGTATAGGCATCCATGATACCAGCGGTGGATGCGCCGGCATCAAAAGACAGCAGCGCAAAAACCGCGAGCGCCATGAACAGGAAAACGGCGGCAAAAGCCGCCGTCCCGAAAATGATCGACCGCCGATAATCGCGACGCAGCATCATGCGCGGGCGTGCCTCTTCCTCAGTTCATGCTCATGGCCGAAAGCCACTCGTCGATCCACGCCTTGCGGTTCTTCGCCACTTCTTCGGGATCCATCAGGAAGGTCTTCTGCGGCACGACGAGTTTGGAAAATGCCTCGGGCAAGGGGACCGACGTTGCCGCGACCGGCATCATCCAGTTGTTTTCGGGAATGGCATCCTGAAAACCTGATGTCAGCGTGAAAGCGAGAAACTGCTTTGCCAGCGCCTTGTGCGGTGCGTTTTTGAGAAGGCCGGACACTTCGATCTGGATGTAATGCCCTTCAGAAAAGGCCGCAGCTTGATAACGGTCCGACTTTTCGACGACCATGTGATAGGCGGGCGAGGTGGTGTAGGAGAGCACCATCGGCACCTCCCCCTTGGTGAAGAGGCCGTAGGATTCCGACCAGCCCGGCGTGACGGTGAGAATACGCTTCCTGAGCTTTGCCCAGGCCTCCGGCGCCTTGTCGCCATAAACCGATTTTACCCACAAAAGCAGGCCAAGCCCCGGCGTGGAGGTACGCGGGTCCTGAATGGCGATCTTCTGCGCCGGGTCGCCTTCCACCAGCTCCTTGAGGCTCGCCGGCGGATTTTTCACCGTCTGCGTGTCATAGATGACAGCGAAATGCCCATAATCATAGGGTACGAAAACATCGTCCTTGTAGCCGCCCGGGACCTTGGCCGCCGATGCATCGATGCCGCTGGCGTCAAAGAGGCCTGTCTGTTTGGCTTCCGCGACAAGATTGGTGTCGAGACCGACCACGACATCCGCCTTGGAACCGCTGCCCTCAAGTTTCAGACGGTTGAGCAGCGCCACGCCATCCGCGACACCCACGAAATTGACGGTGCAGCCGCAGACCTTCTCGAAGGCTTCCTTCACCTTCGGGCCGGGACCCCATTCGGAAACGAAGCTTTCATAGGTGTAGACGGTCAGTTCCGGCTTGTCCTGAGCCACGGCGAAACCGGGCAGCAACAGCGAGGCGGCAATGACGGAATTCAGGAAAAGACGACGGCGCACGGGTATCTCCTCAAAAAACGAAAAGGAATAGCCGCTTGCCTTTAAGCCGTCTAATCCCTCCGCCGGTATGAACCGGATCAGGTTCTTCGGGTTGGCAAGCCTCTCAGCCTTCTGCACACGCGCACAGAAGACACCCCGTTAGATCAAGATGATGGTTTAGTCCCGCCGTCAGTGATTGGCAAGATGGCCGAGATCAGCCCTGCTCCGTCATATGCACCAGCTCCCAGACGTGCCCGTCGGGGTCCTGAAAGCTGCCGGCATACATGAAGCCATGGTCCTGAACCGGTTTCCAGCTGCTGCCACCGGAGGCAAGCGCAGTTGCGATCATGCCGTCGATCTCCTCGCGGCTTCCGGCGGAAAGGCAGGTCAGAACCTCGGTGCTCTGCTTCGCATCGGCGATATCGCCATTGATGAAATCGCGAAACCGCTCCTCCTGAAGGAGCATCACGAAGATGTTCTCCTCCACGATCATGCAGAGCGTGCGGTCGTCGGAATATTCCGGATTGAAGCTGAAACCGAGGGCCGTGAAGAAGCTTCTCGATGCCTCGATATTCTTGACCGGCAAATTGACGAAAATCATGCGCATTTTCAGACCTCCTCCAAACGAACGCGGGCATAGAACGGCAATTCCGCTTGCCTGTCAAAGGCCGAAGAAAGGTTGCGAACGGTGGGCAGCAGGCTTCAGCTTTCCAGTTCCTCGCGCAGCATCTCCAGTTCCAGCCATTCCTCTTCCATGGTCTCCAGCTTGTCGCGCAGCTTTTCCATTTCCTGCGCCAGCTTGTTGAAGGTCGCCTGATCCTTGGCGAAAAGTGCCGGGTCAGCCATGCGCTGTTCGCGTTTTGCGATCTCTTCCTGGGCCTTTTCCATCTCCTTCGGCAGATTTTCGAGGGCGAATTTCTGCTTGAAGGAGAGTTTGCCCTTGGCCTTTGCCGGCTCCTGCGATGGCGAAGCTGAAGATACGGCCTTAGCCTTTTCCTGCCTGTCGGCCTTGCGTTTTTCTTCCGCCGCACCCTTGCGCTGCGCCATCATGTCCGAATAGCCGCCCGCATATTCGATCCAGCGTCCATCCGGCTGATCGGGATTGGCGGGCGCGATGGTAGAGGTGACGGTGCGGTCCAGAAAATCACGGTCGTGGCTGACGAGAATGACCGTGCCGGAAAAACCGGCGACGATCTCCTGCAACAGATCGAGCGTTTCGATGTCGAGATCGTTGGTCGGTTCGTCGAGGATCAGAAGATTGGTCGGCCGGGCCAGAATGCGCGCCAGGATGAGACGGGCGCGCTCACCGCCGGAGAGATTGCGGATGGGGGTGCGCGCCTGCTCCGGCTGGAACAGGAAGTCCTTCATGTAACCAGTGACATGCTTCACTTCGCCATTGACGAGAAGATTGTCACCACGCCCGTCGGTCAGATAATGCGCGAGCGTTTCGTTAGGATTGAGATCCTCACGCTTCTGGTCGAGCGTGGCGATCTCCAGATTCGTGCCGAGCTTCACCGTGCCACTATCGGGCTCAAGCTGGCCCGTCAGCATCTTCAGAAGCGTCGTCTTGCCCGCACCGTTCGGCCCCACGAGACCGATGCAGTCACCACGATGAACCCTGAGCGAGAACGGTGCCACGATCACCCGCTCACCATAAGCCTTGGTGATGGCATCCGCCTCGATGACCAGCTTGCCGGATTCCCGCCCTTCCGTGACGGTCGCCTGCACGGAGCCCTGCGGCCCCTTGTGGCCGCGATAGTCCGCGCGCATGGCCTGAAGCTCGCCGACGCGGCGCATGTTGCGCTTGCGCCTTGCGGTCACGCCGTAGCGCATCCAGTGTTCTTCGCGCTCGATGGCCTTGCCGAGCTTATGCTGTTCCAGTTCTTCCTCTTCCAGCACCTTGTCGCGCCATTCCTCGAAATGGGCAAAGCCGCGATTGAGACGGCGGGACTGACCGCGATCAAGCCAGACAGTCGAGGTTGAGACCTTCTCCAGAAAACGCCGGTCGTGCGAAATCAGCACCAGTGCACTGCGCGTCTGCTGCAGCTCGCCTTCCAGCCATTCGATAGTGGGCAGGTCCAGATGGTTGGTCGGCTCGTCCAGCATCAGAATATCGGGCTCCGGCGCCATGACGCGGGCGAGCGCCACGCGGCGCGCTTCGCCGCCTGAAAGGCTCTCGGGATTTTCCTGTCCGGTGAGACCCAGATGCTCGAGAAGATAAGTTACTCGATAGGGATCGTCACCCGGTCCGAGCCCCGCTTCCGCATAGGCCTGAACGGTGTCGTAACCGGCAAAATCCGGTGCCTGTTCCAGATAACGGATGGTGGCGGCGGGATGCCGAAAAACCTCGCCCGACTGCGCCTCGACCAGACCGGCTGCAATCTTCATCAGCGTGGATTTGCCCGAACCATTGCGTCCGACAAGGCAGATGCGGTCACCGGGCTCCACCTGGAAATTGGCGCCGTCGAGCAGCGGGGTCACGCCGAAGGTCAGCTTGATATCATCGAGTTTCAGAATTGGGGGTGCCAAGGTGTCAGGCTCCGGTCAGATCATAAGGGCGGGCGAGCACGATGGCTTTGCCGCTTTTCAGCGAGAAATGCACAAGGCCGCCATTCGCGACATTGGAAATAGTGCGGGAGGAACCGAAAGCAAGCGCGAAATCATTGAGCGGATAACGCACATTGCCGATATCGAGCCCCTCAAGGGTGGTGAACCCGGCGACGGAAAACAACGATCCGGCCGGCAAATCAATGGCGAGTGAACCGGCAAGCAGCGGCATCGCCTCTTCTTCACCCGAGGTCAGGGTGACCTCGAAACCGCGCTCCGCAAGCGCCACGGCATAAAGAAGGTGCTGAAGCGCATGGTCGCTTCGTGCGCCGCCGAGCGCGCCCACCATCAGAAGCGAATGCGCGCCGCGCGAAAGTGCCTCGGAGACTGCAATTTCACCATCCGTCACGGCCTTTGCGGCCGGATAGGGTTGCCGCGTCACATCGGGCCAGGCCTCAAGCAGCTCTTCGCTGGCGGAATCGAAATCCCCGACCCACAGTTCGGGTGTGAGACCAAGCGGCGCGGCATGGCGCATGCCGCCATCGGCCGCAATCACGCGGCTATCCGCGACCGCCTGTTTCAGACGATCGGTCACCGCGACATCGCCGCCAAGCAGAATGGTGAAGCGCTCTTTGTTCATGCCCTGCCTTACCGCACCTGGCCCGAAAATGGAAAGCCGAAACCCCGATGAAATCAGCCTATATTGATTTTCGCCGGCTTCGGGATTATGAAACGCCTCAGTGGTGATTTGCCGACCGGCTTGCAGCCACTTTAAAGAAGTCGCTAAAGGGTCGAGGAAAAGGGCAATTTCCTGGGACCGGCCGCGATTTCGCTGCCGGTTTTTTGTTTTCGCAACGTTCTTTACGTGATCCGGAAAAGAGAGTTCGACATGCCGATCAAGATTCCCGATACGCTTCCCGCCTTTGAGACCCTCGTTCATGAGGGTGTGCGGGTCATGACCGAAACGGCGGCCATCCGGCAGGATATCCGCCCGCTCCAGATCGGGCTTCTCAACCTCATGCCGAACAAGATCAAGACGGAAATCCAGATGGCGCGCCTTGTTGGCGCCTCGCCGCTGCAGGTGGAATTGTCGCTCATCCGCATCGGCGGTCATCGCGCCAAGAACACGCCGGAAGAGCATCTCCTCTCCTTCTACGAGACGTGGGAAGAGGTCCGTCACCGCAAGTTCGACGGCTTCATCATTACCGGCGCACCGATCGAGCTGCTGGACTATGAAGACGTGACCTATTGGAATGAAATGCAGCAGATTTTCGAATGGACGCAGACCAACGTCCATTCGACCCTGAATGTCTGCTGGGGCGCAATGGCCGCCATCTACCATTTCCACGGGGTGCCGAAATACGAGCTGAAGGAAAAGGCGTTCGGTGTCTATCGTCACCGCAATCTCTGCCCCTCGTCGATCTACCTCAACGGCTTTTCGGATGATTTCCAGGTTCCGGTCTCACGCTGGACCGAAGTGCGCCGCGCCGATATCGAAAAAAACCCGGAACTTGAAATCCTGATGGAGTCAGAGGAAATGGGCGTTTGCCTGGTGCATGAGAAGGCAGGCAACCGGCTCTACATGTTCAATCATGTCGAATATGATTCGACCTCTCTGTCCGACGAATATTTCCGCGACGTGAATTCCGGCGTGCCCATCAAGCTGCCGCATGATTACTTTCCGCATAACGACCCGGAACTCGCCCCGCTCAACCGCTGGCGCAGCCATGCCCACCTGTTTTTCGGAAACTGGATCAACGAGATATACCAGACGACGCCCTATGATCTCCAAGCCATAGGCAAACTGGCCGCGTAACTGCGGGATTGCGAATTGCCGGAAAATGACGCAACGTCCGCCCGGCAATTCGCGACACCATGGAGAATGACGAGATGAGCGACGGTGCGGCACGAGAAGATTTCGGTTTCACGGCGACCGGTGAAAAGGTCGAACGCGTCACCATCTCGAAAGACGGTTTGACGGCGAAAGTCATCACCTGGGGCGCTGTTATCCAGGATCTGCGCCTTGACGGTCACCAGCCGCCGCTGGTTCTCGGCTTCGATAAGTTCGAGGACTACAAATATTCCTCCTATTTCGGCGCCACGCCGGGCCGCAACGCCAACCGCATCGGCAATGGCAGGTTCGCGATCGACGGGCATGAATATCAGCTGGAGCTGAACGAAAAGGGCGTGACCCATCTGCATGGTGGCAGCGACGGCATGGGCAAGCGCAACTGGATGCTGATGGAACATGGCGAAAGCCATGCCGTCCTGCAGATCATCGATCCCGACGGCCGCGCCGGTTATCCCGGCAACTGCACGGTCACGGCCACCTATACGATCCGCGATGGCGGCGTGCTTTCGGTAGTTTATGAAACGGTGACCGACCAGCCGACCATCGCCAATGTCTGCCAGCACTCCTATTTCAATCTCGACGGCGCGGATACCGCACTTGGCCATGAGATCAGCATCGCCGCTGACTTTTACCTGCCGACAAACGAACAGCAGATACCGACAGGCGAAATCCGTTCCGTCGAAGGCACCGTCTTCGACCTGCGTCACCCGACGCCGATGCGGCGCAAGGAGAATGGCGAACAGGTTCTCTACGACCACAATTTCTGCCTTTCGCCCGAGCGTCGCGCCAAGCGCAAGGTCGCCCGCGCCTATTCACCTGCCTCCGATATCGCCCTTGAGGTTCACACGACAGAGCCCGGTGTGCAGTTCTATTCAGCCTTCAAGCTCGACGTTCCCGTTCCGGGCCTCGATGGCCGTCATTATGGCCCGTTCGCCGGTTTCTGCCTTGAAACGCAGATTTGGCCGGATGCCGTCAATCACCCGGATTTTCCGCACGCCATCCTGCGGCCAGGCGAAACGCTGCGTCAGGAAACGGACTATATTTTCAGGAAGGGCTGAGGCAGAGGGCCAAAGGGCAGAGTGTAGAGATCAGTCCAGCACACAGCCGACATAGCCACCCGAGGCGCGGGCACGACGCTCGATAAGGCCGGCCAGCCGCTGCAGGCCGCGCCCGGGTTTGCTCGCAACCCGGTCAATCGGATTGGGCAGGGAGACGGCCAGCAGCGCCGCCTGACGGGAGCTGAGCTTGGCAGCCGGTATCTTGAAATGATGCTGGGCCGCCGCCTCGATGCCGTAGATTCCCGGGCCCCATTCGGCAACGTTCAGATAAATCTCCATCATCCGTTTTTTCGACCAGACGAAATCAGCCGCGATTGCCAGCGGCAATTCCAGCCCCTTGCGCAGGAATGAACGGCCGTTCCATAAGAACAGGTTCTTGGCCGTCTGCATCGGAATGGTGCTGGCGCCGCGGGTGGAGGCTCCATCAAGTGCATTGCTGACGACGGATTGCATCTGGTTCCAGTCCACACCGCCGTGGAAACAGAATTGCCCATCCTCGGACATCATCACGGATTGCACGAGGCGCGGCGAAATATCCTCGAGTGGCACCCAGCGCCTGTCATAACCCTGAAGGGTCACGAGATCGGCAAGCATCAGCGTTGAAACAGGCCGGATAAACGGCAGCGCATAAACCGGGATCAGCAGATAGGGCAGGATCAGCAATGCCAGCAAGGTCATGATGATGCGCTTTGCCAACGTGCGAAAATCCACCTTCGGACTGCTCCGGTCTTCCGCCAGCACGGCGTATTCTGCGTCGCTTTCAGGCGTACTGCTCAATATCCGTCCCCGCGCCCCACGCCAATTGAAGCCTTTCATAGTCCATTGCCGTCTTCAAGGCGAGTCCGGTCACACCGTTGCGGCTCCGGAATCACGAAAAGGTTTGCCTGCATTCGCGCGGCATGCCAAAGAGCGGCATGGACGCTCAGATGACGAATTTCGAAACGAGGCTGCGCGAAAACGCGGCGAAAACCGAAGCACTGCTTGGCCACCTGCTTTCCGGCGAGGCACGCGCGGATGAGATCACACGCCCGCAAAACCTGCTAGAGGCCATGCGCCATGGCGTGCTGAACGGTGGCAAACGCCTGCGGCCTTTCCTCGTCATCGAAAGTGTCGCCCTTCTCGGCGGAGATGCCGAAGCTGCCCTTTATGTCGGCGCAGCACTCGAATGCCTCCATTGTTATTCGCTTGTTCATGACGACCTGCCGGCCATGGACGATGACGACCTGCGCCGCGGCCAGCCGACCGTGCACCGCAAGTTCGACGAGGCAACCGCAATCCTCGCCGGTGACAGCCTGCTGACGCTTGCTTTCGACATCATCGCTTCGGATGAAAATCCGCTGGCGGCCGAGCGCAAGGCCGCACTCGTGCTTTCACTCGCCCGCGCCGCCGGCATTGGTGGCATGGCTGGCGGACAGGCGCTTGATCTTGCTGCCGAAAAGAAAGCACCTGATGAGGATGGCGTTCTTACATTGCAGGCTATGAAAACGGGCGCTTTGCTGCGTTTCGCCTGCGAGGCCGGCGCGATCATTGCCGGCAGCAATCAAGCCGAAAGGCAGCGACTGCGTCTCTTCGGCGAAAAGATCGGCCTCGCCTTCCAGCTTGCCGACGATCTTCTGGACCTGACCGCCGATGCCGCCACCATGGGCAAGGCAACCGGCAAGGATGCCGCACGCGGCAAGGGCACGCTGGTGGCATTGCGGGGCGAAGGCTGGGCGCGCCGCAAGCTGCAGGAACTGGTGGCGGAAGCCAGCGAACTCCTGGCCCCCTACGGCGAAAAGGCCGCGATTCTCATCGCGGCCGCAAGATTCATCGCCGAACGGAAAAGCTGAGCGGATACGTCTCAGCTTTTCATCATCAATCAGCCCTTGAGCGGCGAAATCAGCACTTCGACGCGGCGGTTCTGGGCGCGGCCATCCGACGTGGCATTCGAGGCGATCGGCTGAGACGGGCCAAAGCCGAGCGTCGAAATACGGCGCTGATCGACGCCGCGTGCACCGAGATAGTTTGCAACAGAGGCCGCACGACGCTCGGAAAGCGCCTGGTTGTGCTGCAGGCTGCCGGTGGAATCGGTGTGGCCGTTGATGTCGATCAGCGTGCGGTTGAATTTGTTCAGCACGATGGCGACGGAATCGAGCGTCTGGTAGAACGGCGGAATGACCTGATCCTGATCCGTGGCAAAGGTGATGTTCGACGGCATGTTGAGAACGATGCTGTCGCCACGACGGCTAACGGAAACACCGGTTCCCTGAAGCTGGGCGCGAAGCTCGGCTTCCTGTCCGTCCATGTAGTTGCCGATGGCGCCGCCAGCGAGAGCACCAATGCCCGCACCGATAAGGGCGGCGTTACGGCGACCAACCGGCGAGCCGCCGACAGCCAGACCACCGAGAGCACCAACGACAGCGCCGATGCCGGCACCGCCCGCCGTGTTCGACATCTTCTGCTCGCCCGTATAGGGATCGGTGGTGGTGCAGGCGGAAAGATAGGTGCCGCAAAGGGCGACGATCGCGATTTTTTTGATCATGTATTTTGATGCTCCGAGAGGTTCAGGAGGTAGGACAGTGGAATTCCGGCCTTTTCACGGTACTCTTTACTCCGCCGCGTCTTTCCGGCCAAAACGCTTTTCGATGTAATCGGCCACAAGCGCTTCGAAATCACCGGCAATGTTGGGACCACGCAGGGTGAGCGCCTTTTCCCCGTCGATGAAAACAGGTGCAGCCGGGCTTTCGCCGGTTCCGGGCAGCGAAATGCCGATATCGGCATGTTTGCTTTCGCCGGGGCCGTTGACGATGCAGCCCATGACGGCAACATTCAGCGCCTCGACACCGGGATATTTCTCACGCCAGATCGGCATGTTCTTGCGAATATCGTTCTGGATGTTTTGCGCCAGTTCCTGAAACACAGTGGACGTGGTCCGCCCGCAGCCGGGACATGCCGCCACAACAGGAATGAACTGGCGGAAACCCATGACCTGAAGCAGTTCCTGCGCCACCTGCACTTCGCGGGTGCGATCGCCATTCGGTTCCGGCGTCAGCGAAACGCGGATCGTATCGCCAATGCCATGCTGCAACACGTAACCCATGGCGGCGGACGAAGCGACGATGCCTTTCGAGCCCATGCCCGCCTCGGTCAGGCCCAGATGCAGAGCATGGTTGGATCGTTCCGACAACATCGAATAAACGGCAATCAGGTCCTGAACCTGGCTGACTTTGGCAGACAGAATGATGCGATTGCGCGGCAGTCCGATCTCTTCGGCAAGTTCGGCGGAAATCAGCGCCGACTGAACGATTGCCTCGCGCGTGACCTGACGGGCGGAGAGCGGAAAACCCTGCTCCTTGTTCCTGTCCATCAGCGTCGTCAGCAGTTCCTGATCGAGCGACCCCCAGTTGACGCCGATACGAACAGGCTTGTCATAACGGATCGCCATTTCGACGATCTCGCCGAACTGCTTGTCTTTCTTGTCCTTGAAACCGACATTGCCGGGATTGATGCGATATTTCGCCAGCGCTTCGGCACAGGCCGGATGATCGGCCAGAAGCTTGTGGCCGATATAGTGGAAATCACCGATCAGCGGCACATCCATGCCAAGAAGCAGCAACCGCTCGCGGATTTTCGGCACGGCGGCAGCGCTCTCGTCGCGATCGACGGTAATACGCACCATTTCCGAACCGGCCCGGAAGAGTGCAGCCACTTGGCTGACGGTGGCGTCAATATCCGCCGTGTCGGTATTGGTCATCGACTGCACGACGACGGGCGCACCGCCCCCCACGATGACGCCACCGACGTCTACGGCGACGGATGCACGGCGGGGCTTCGGGTCGTAATCGGCATGTGACGTCATGGCGGTCTCTGGAGCTTGCGGCAAGGTCTTGCAATTGAGGTGAAACAGGCAAGCCTGCTTGTCAACACCCAACGCACTGGAGCTTCTACTTTACCGCAATCATGGCAAAATTCGAGACGCCTATTCCTTGCCCGCACCATCCGCATGACGGGCGAGCCGCGAAAGCAGCAGAACCACCACATGCAGCAACGGCAGAGCGATGAAAACGCTCGCGAGACCCGTATGTTCGGCAATGAAGCCGATGGCGGAAGGAGCCACAAGAATGCCGGAGTATCCCATGGTGGTGACGACGGAGAGCCCGATCCCCGGCGCCAGTCCCGGCATGTTGCCCGCCGCCGAAAAAGCGATGGGCACCATGTTGGAAATGCCGATGCCGGCAATGGCAAAGCCGATAATCACGAAAGTCGAATTGCCGGCGAGGCCGGCAATCAACAGACCGGTGATCGACATGACCGAGCAGAACCGCAGAGTGTTGACCGCGCCGAACTTGTCACGCACTAGGTCGCCGGCAAACCGCATCGCCGCCATGGTCATGGAAAAGGCCGCGAAGGCAAAACCGGACTGCGATACGGAAGCGCCGAGTTCATTGCGCAGATAAAGCGCACCCCAATCGAGGATCGCGCCTTCCGGGATCATCGAGAACAGGGCCATCAGGCCGATGATCCAGGGCAGCGGCGTCAGCGGCAAGCCACCTTTCGGGCGCTCAGTTTCCGGATGCGGACGATCCGCCAGAACCCGCGGCCATGCGATGACCAGAAGCACGAGTGCGATGACGGTGAGTGCAATGGCATGCCCCTGCACGCCGATAGCCGTGATGAGATAACCGCCGAGACCAGCCCCGATGAGACCACCAAGGCTCCAGAAGGCATGGCAGGACGACATGATTGCTCGGCGCATATCGCGCTCCACCGCCACGGCATTGGCGTTCATGGCGACATCCATCGCCCCTGTCAGCCCGCCGAACAGGAAAACCGCAATCACCCCCGCCCAGATGGTGCCGGCCCAGGAAATGAAAAGCAGCGTCGGCAGAAAGATCGCGGCGGTGACGAGGCTCACCGTACGCGAGCCGAAACGGGCGATCTGCGATCCGGCAATCGGCATGAAAACCAGCGAGCCGATACCAAAAACCAGAATGATCAGGCCGAGAGCACTTTCGCTGAGCGACAGGCGTGCGGCAAATTCCGGGATCTTGGGCGCCCATGATCCCATCATGAAGCCATTCATCAAAAACAGCAGCGAGACGCCAAGTCTGTGCCGCGTCAGATAGGATGAGCGTGTGCCTGTCGGCGAAAATGTCGTGGGGCCATTCATCGGCAATATCCTTCAGACTCGACCATGAGAAAACGGGGCAGCGTCATCTTCGCCGCAATGAACATCTACGCCTTTTGCCGACAGCGACTCGACCAATATACGGTCGGCATCCCGTTCCAGCACAAGGCAAAGCGGTGGGGAAAAATCATGGACGTGGAAAGCGGCCTTATGGCCGAGCTTTTCCGTGGTGATGGCGGCGATGACCCGCTGGCTGGCACTACAGGCAAGGCGCTTGAACACCGCATCCTCGAAAACATCCGCCGAAAGGCCCGTCTCGGCTGCAACACCGCAAACACCGAGCACGCACAGATCGGGCCGCATCAATTCAAGCTGCCGAAGAGCCATGGCATCGATCGCCGCACCGACGGCCGGATCGACCTTTCCGCCAATCAGCACCAGACCGATATCGGCCCGGCCCGTCAACTCGGCGGCAATGGCGGGCGTATTCGTCACCACCGTCAGATTGAGGCCGGCCGGGATCGCTCGTGCAATGGCGAGATTGGTGGAGCCGGCATCGATGAAAACCACCATGCCCGGTTCAATGAGCGGAACGACAGCACGCGCCAGCACGGCCTTGCGGTCGGTATCCTCGGCAATCCGCGTTTTGAGCGGCACTGTCGTGCTATCGGAAAGCAGCGCTCCGCCATAAACGCGCAGGCATTCCCCACGCGCCGCCATCTCGCGCAGGTCGCGGCGTACCGTATCTTCGGAGACGCCGAAATTCTGAGCCAGATCCTGCGCCAGCACACGGCCGCTTTGCCGCAACTGCGCAAGGATCAGCGCCTGCCGCTCACTGACGAAATGATCACTCATTGGGACTCATGCATAAACAAGAATAAACGTGCACGAACATGCATAATCAAGTTTCTGCTTGAGTGCAATAAAAAACGCCCGCCGGGAGGGCGGGCGTCTGCAACCTATTGCCGATGAGTTGCGCCGTTATTCGGCGTAGGAGATCAACAAGTCCTTGGCATCGATCTGGTCACCGGGCTTTACCAGAACCTCAGCAATCTTGCCGTCCCGTTCGGCATGCAATGCGGTTTCCATCTTCATGGCCTCGATCGAGAGCAGCACGTCGCCGGCCTTGACCTCCTGACCCTGGTTGATGAAGACGCGGCTGATGACACCAGGCATCGGCGCACCGATATGGGCTGCATTGCCGGGTTCTGCCTTGCGGCGCACCGCGGAGCCGGAGGCGCCATGGGCGCGATCCGGTACCTTGATGCGGCGCGGCTGGCCGTTGATCTCGAAGAACACCGTTACCATGCCCTTGTCGTCCGTGCCGGACGAAGCCTGATTGACGATGACAAGTGTCTTGCCGCGTTCGATATCGGCAAACAGTTCTTCGCCATCCTCCATGCCGTAGAAATAGGCATGGGTGGGCAGCACGGAGACCGGGCCGTATGTCTCGGCGGTCAGCGCGAAATCGGTGAACACCTTCGGATACATCAGATAGGATGCGAACTCGAAGTCATCGACCTTGCGCTCCAGCTTGGTCTCGATCACCTTCCTTTCGGCATCGAGATCGGCATCCGCCAGCAGCGAGCCCGGACGCACCGTATAGGGTGCGTCACCCTTCAGCGCCTTTTTCTGCAGCACTGCTGGCCAGCCGCCAGGCGACTGTCCGAGATCACCCTTCAGCATCGACACCACCGAGTCCGGGAAGGACACTTCACGGTCAGGGTTTTCGACGTCGGCCACTGTCAGGTCCTGGCTGACCATCATCAGCGCCATGTCGCCGACGACCTTGGAGGACGGCGTCACCTTGACGATATCGCCGAACATCCTGTTGGCATCGGCATAGGCCTGCGCCACCTCATGCCAGCGGCTTTCGAGACCCAGCGAACGGGCCTGTTCCTTGAGGTTAGTGAACTGACCGCCCGGCATTTCATGCAGATAGACTTCCGAGGCAGGCCCTTTGAGGTCGCTCTCGAACGCTGCATATTGATTGCGCACGGCTTCCCAATAGAAGGAAATGCGGCGGATCCATTCGGTATCAAGACCCGTATCGCGTTCCGATCCTGCGAGTGCCTCCACGATCGAGCCGAGGCAAGGCTGCGATGTATTGCCGGAGAATGCATCCATCGCGGCATCGACGGCATCGACACCGGCATCCACAGCCGCAAGAACGGTCGCGGCGGAAATGCCCGATGTGTCATGGGTGTGGAAGTGGATCGGCAGGCCGGTCGCCTCGCGCAGCGCCTTGAACAGAACCTTGGCGGCAGCCGGTTTCAGAAGGCCCGCCATATCCTTGACGGCGATGATATGGGCGCCGGCCTTTTCCAGCTCGACGGCGAGGTTGGTATAATATTTGAGATCGTATTTCGGACGTGCCGAATTCAACAGATCGCCGGTATAGCAGATGGTTGCCTCGCAGAGCTTGTTCTCCTCGGCAATCGCATCCATCGACACCCGCATGTTCTCCACCCAGTTCAGGCAGTCGAAGACGCGGAAAAGATCGACCCCGCCCCTTGCAGCCTGACGGACGAAGTACTTCACGACATTATCAGGGTAATTCTTGTAACCGACGCCGTTTGCGCCGCGCAGAAGCATCTGCAACAGCAGGTTCGGCGCACCTTCGCGGATGAGCGACAGGCGCTCCCACGGGTCTTCGGTCAGGAAGCGCATGGAAACGTCGAAGGTCGCACCGCCCCAGCATTCCAGCGATAGAAGCTGCGGCAGCGCCTTGGCGTAAACGCTGGCGACGCGGGCAATATCATGTGTACGGACGCGGGTGGCCAGCAGCGACTGATGTCCGTCGCGCATGGTCGTATCCGTGACCAGCACGCGCTTTTCGTTTCGCATCCAGTCCGCAAAGCCCTTCGGGCCGAGCTTGTCCAGCAATTGCTTGGTGCCGTCAGGCGTCGGCGCATCGATATAGGGCAGGATGGGCTTTGCCGACTTTTCGGAGGGCTTGGCACGACCCTTGGTTTCCGGGTGGCCATTGACGGTCACATCGGCAAGATAGGTCAGAAGCTTGGTGGCGCGGTCCTGACGCTTGACCTGCGCGAACAGCTCCGGCGTCGAATCGATGAAGCGCGTCGTATAGGTGTTGTTGCGGAAACTGTCGTGACCGATGATGGCTTCGAGGAAGGTGAGGTTGGTCGCAACGCCACGGATACGGAATTCGCGCAGCGCGCGGTCCATACGGTTGATCGCCTCATCCGGCTGCGGCGCCCAGGCCGTGACCTTGACCAGCAGGGGATCATAGTAGCGGGTGATAACGGCGCCCGTATAGGAGGTTCCACCGTCCAGACGGATGCCGAAGCCCGAAGCGGAGCGATAGGCGGTGATGCGGCCATAGTCCGGAATGAAGTTGTGTTCCGGGTCTTCCGTCGTAATACGGCACTGGAGCGCATGACCGTTGAGGCGAATATCCTCTTGGCGTGGAACGCCGGATTCCGCCGTACCGATGGCAGCGCCTTCGAGAATATGGATCTGCGCCTTGACGATATCGATGCCGGTCACGACTTCGGTGACGGTATGCTCCACCTGGATGCGCGGATTGACCTCGATGAAGTAGAATTTGCCGGTATCGGCATCCATCAGATATTCTACAGTGCCGGCACCGATATAGTTCGTTGCAGCCGCAATTTTCAGGGAATAGGCGGCCAGTTCCTGACGCTGCGCTTCTGACAGATACGGTGCAGGCGCGCGCTCGACGACCTTTTGATTACGCCGCTGGATCGAACAATCGCGCTCGAACAGATGCACGACATTACCATGCGTATCGCCGAGAATCTGGCTTTCAACGTGGCGCGCACGCTCCACAAGCTTTTCCAGATAGACTTCGTCCTTGCCGAATGCGGCCTTCGCCTCGCGCTTGGCTTCCGTCACCTCACGGGCGAGGTCTTCCTTTTTGCGGATGGCACGCATGCCGCGGCCGCCACCGCCCCAGGAGGCCTTGAGCATGACGGGATAGCCGATTTCCTCGGCCATGCGCTCCACTTCCGCTATATCGTCAGGCAGCGGATTGGTGGCGGGAACAACGGGGACATCAACCGAAATCGCCAGATTGCGGGCGGCGACCTTGTTGCCGAGCTGGCGCATCGTATCCGGCGTCGGCCCGATGAAGGTGATGCCGGCCTTGTTGCAGGCCTCCACGAACTCAGGGCTTTCGGACAGAAGGCCGTAACCGGGATGGATCGCATCCGCTCCGGAGAGCTTGGCCACGCGGATAACCTCCTCGATCGAAAGATAGCTCTCGATCGGTCCCATATCCTTGGCGAGATGCGGACCCCTGCCGACCTGATAGGATTCGTCCGCCTTGAAACGGTGCAAAGACAGCTTGTCCTCTTCCGCCCAAATCGCAACGGTTTTGATCCCAAGCTCGTTCGCTGCCCGGAAAACGCGGATCGCAATTTCGGATCGGTTGGCAACAAGTATTTTCGATATCTTCAAGACGGTCTCCCCACACGCCAAAACAGAATTCTGCTGCACTGCGGAATAAAGCAGCAAAACCAAGTCTTGGAAAGGGCAATTCCGGCGAGAACTGTCCTGTTTGCGCTAGCTCAACAGACCGTGGCGAAAAGCAAGAGCTACGGTGTGCTGCCGGTTCTTGGCACTGAAACGGCGTTGGATTCCGTTGATGTACCAGTCGACCGTGTGGTTGGAGATCGATAGCTGGCGTCCGATTTCGGTGGAGGTCATGCCATCCGCCATCAGCGCCAGCACCTCCATTTCGCGCCGCGTGAGCTCAAGGGCGGAAACATCAGGGGCGTTGCTGAAGTCGTGAGCCTGCCCGGAAAGATCGAGCAGCCGCCAGAAGACGGTGCGGGTGGCCGCATCGAGGAGTTCGACCTGCAAGGAAGGCAATTGCCGGTCCTGCCCGCCAATGAAGACCGCACCGATGAAACCCGCGCGGCCGTGAACGGGAAAGGCGTAACCGCCCTGCAGGCCGTATCGGCCGGCATCGTGAAAAAACACGCTTGCCCTTTTGCGATGCATCGCACGCGGTAGACCCTCAAGCGCCTCTTTCCACTGAAACGGCTTGTGCACCATGCCGATCACCTTGCGGACCGGATCGACGAGATTGTATTTCTTGGCCCTGTAGACCTCCAGCCAGCCGTCAGGAAGATGCTCTGCGAGGATTTGGCCGGCAGAGGCGAGTTCTCCGGTCAGCCGTCTGCTGACGAGAAAATACTCGAAGCCATATTCACGAATGAGCTTGGCAAATTCCGAGCGAACGCGATCGGCGCTTCCTGCCTGAGAACATGCAGAGATGAAGTGAAGAATATCATGCATAAAGACACGGGGTCCGGGCTTGGCTTGAAGGGATGACACGAGGACATGGTCCCGCGATGACGTCATGTTACTCGGGCGCCGGTCGGTTCAGATTGAACATATCGTCGTTAGCAATCCCTGAAACGAAGATGCGAAATCTTGTGATGGCAGGCCCCCGGGAAACATCGGGTTCGGTTTTTCGGTTCGCACGCGCGGTCAATTTGTTAAGCCGCCATTCAGACAGAAAGAGCGATAATTACACAAAATTCGCCGTCTCATGCAACCTTGCTAAAGTAGCATTGCGTTGAGGCCGAACAATCAACCGCTTGAAAAGACGCTCGGACTGGATTGAAAATTTGACCTTGTTTCAGGTTTACACGCGCGCTCTGCGCTATCTGACCGTTCATAAATGGCGTGTGGCCGTTGTCGTCATCGCCAACGTCATTCTTGCAGCGATCACCATCGCCGAACCCGTGCTGTTCGGCCGGATCATCGATGCCATTTCCTCCGGCACCAATGTCACGCCCATTCTCATACTGTGGGCGGGTTTCGGCGTCTTCAACACCGTCGCTTACGTTGCGGTGGCCCGCGAGGCAGACCGACTCGCGCATGGCCGCCGTGCCACGCTGCTGACGGAAGCCTTCGGGCGCATCATTTCGATGCCGCTGTCCTGGCACCATCTACGTGGCACATCCAATGCGCTGCACACGCTGCTGCGCGCCAGCGAGACGCTGTTCGGCCTTTGGCTGGAATTCATGCGCACGCATCTGGCCACCTTTGTGGCGCTGGTGCTGCTCATCCCGACAGCAATGGCCATGGATCTCCGCCTCAGCTTCGTTCTGATCGGCCTCGGCATTGTCTACTGGTTCATCGGCAAGTGGGTGATGGGCCGCACTAAGGACGGCCAGGCTTCGGTCGAGGAACACTATCACAGCGTTTTTGCCCATGTCAGCGATTCCATCAGCAACGTGTCGGTGCTGCACAGCTACAACCGCATCGAGGCTGAAACGAAGGCGCTGAAATCCTTCACCGAAAAACTACTGAGCGCCCAATATCCGGTGCTTGACTGGTGGGCTTTCGCCAGCGCGCTGAACCGCACGGCCTCCACCGTTTCGATGATGATCATCCTCGTTATCGGCACCGTGCTCGTGAAGAACGGCGAATTGCGCGTGGGTGATGTCATCGCCTTCATCGGTTTCGCCAATCTCCTGATCGGCCGTCTGGACCAGATGCGCCAATTCGTGACGCAGATTTTCGAAGCCCGCGCCAAGCTCGAGGATTTCTTCGTGCTTGAGGATTCCGTCAAGGAACGGGAAGAGCCGGGCGATGCCCGCGAATTGGCGAATGTCTCCGGCACCGTGGAATTCCGCAACATCAATTTCGGTTTCGCCAACACCAAGCAGGGCGTTCACGACGTCTCGTTTACGGCCAAGGCCGGCGAGACCATCGCGATCGTCGGACCGACCGGCGCCGGCAAGACCACGCTGATCAACCTTCTGCAGCGTGTCTACGACCCCGATTCCGGCCAGATTCTGATCGACGGCACCGATATTTCGACGGTGACGAAAAACTCTCTGCGCAATTCCATCGCGACAGTGTTCCAGGATGCAGGCCTGCTGAACCGCTCCATCCGCGAAAACATCCGCCTCGGCCGTGAATCGGCCACCGATGCGGAAGTGGTGGAAGCAGCAGCAGCAGCCGCGGCAACGGATTTCATCGACAGCCGCATCAACGGCTATCTGACGCAGGTGGGCGAGCGCGGTAACCGCCTCTCCGGCGGCGAGCGCCAGCGTATCGCCATTGCCCGTGCGATCCTGAAAAACGCGCCCATTCTGGTTCTCGACGAAGCGACCAGCGCGTTGGATGTCGAAACCGAAGCGCGTGTGAAGGCCGCCGTTGATGCGCTGAGAAAGAACCGCACGACCTTCATCATCGCTCACCGCCTTTCCACGGTCCGCGATGCCGATCTCGTCCTGTTCCTCGATCAGGGCCGGATCATCGAGAAGGGCACTTTTGATGAGCTGAGCCAGCGCGGCGGACGCTTCACCTCACTGCTGCGCACCAGCGGTCTGCTGACGGATGACGAAGGCCAGCAGCCCCGACCGAAGGCCATTGCCTCCTGAGGCCATAGCCGAGACAATAAAGCAAGGGCGGGCAACATTGTCCGCCCTTTTTCTTTGCCCGCTTTCCCTAGACCGGCGAAGCATGGATCGCCTATCGGAGAATTCCCGCCAAAAAGTTCGCCAGCCAAATCTGCCCGAAGGGAAGGACCTTCCCTAAGAAGGCAACAAAGCCTGCGGCGATCTCTGTGAAAGATGCACTGAACTGCAAAGCCCCCCTCCCCCACCCGCCGAGTTTACCGAGAAGCCACGGAGACCCCAGCGCTACGGTCGTTTTCTGAAACGGACCATACGTGCGCCGGCTTCCTGCCATGGAACATCTTTTGGGGAATGGCTCGCGCGCGACCGCTGTCTCTGCCCGAAGTGATTGACCATCATGACCTAACAATCCGGCCTCGCTGATCTTCAGCTGGTGATTTCGAAGGCGGTTGAGCATACCGAAGCCGAAGCAAAGGCTGCCCACAAAAGATCAGGCCCCTGCGTCACCGCAGGGGCCTGATTTTAAGGGCGAACATGGACATGCCGTCTCAGTCGAAAGGGATCACCCCATCACCGGCCGCCAGGTCATTGCCATCGACGGACACCGAGACGCCCGCTGTACCTGCCTTGCGGCTGACGACGATGTCTCTTGCCTTGCCGTCGAGCGTGACCCTGATCGAGAAACCGTTCCAGTCTTCCGGTAGCGACGGCAAAATATGCAGCTTGCCGTCGGTACGGGTGATGCCGAGAATACCCTCGACAGCGGCACGGTAGAGCCAGCCGGCGGAGCCAGTGTACCAGCTCCAGCCGCCCCGGCCGGCATAGGCGCCTTCACCGTAAACATCCGCGGTCACCACATAGGGTTCGACCCGATAGGTTTCCGACGATGCCGCATCGAGTGCGTGATTGACGGGGTTGAGAAGCTTGAAGCAATTCCAGGCCTCCTGTGCACGGCCCTGCTTGGCAAGCGCAAGAACCACCCAGGTCGCCGCATGGGTATATTGTCCGCCGTTTTCGCGCACACCCGGCGGATATCCCTTGATGTAGCCCGGATCATGCGGCGCACGCGAGAAGGGCGGGGTGAACAACCGGATGATGCCGGTCTTTTCATCGACCAGATGCTCCATGACGGCATCCATCGCCTGGCGTGAACGGCCTTCCTCACCCTCACCGGAGAGAACGCTCCAGCTCTGGCCGAGCGAATCGATCCGGCATTCCTCGCTTTCGGCAGAACCGAGCGGCGTGCCGTCATCGAAGTAACCGCGACGATAATAGCTGCCGTCCCAGCCGGCTGTTTCGAGAACATTGCGCAGCTTTTCGCGATGCGATGCCCACTTTCCGACCCGGTCGGTATCGCCGCGTTTCTCGGCGATCCCGATGAAATCGCGGAGCGCACCGGACAGGAACCAGCCAAGCCAGACGCTCGTGCCCTTGCCGCCGACGCCCACACGGTTCATGCCGTCGTTCCAGTCGCCGCCGAGGATGAGCGGCAGGCCGTTCTCCCCGGTTCGGTGAATGGCGAGATCGAGCGCCAGCGCCGCATGTTCGTAAAGCGTGGCAGATCTGTCACTCGTTTCCGGCTGGAAGAAAGCATCGTGCTGACCGGGCATCAATGCCGGCCCCTTGAGGAACGGAATGCTCTCGTCCAGGATGGCGGTGTCGCCCGTCGCCGAGACATATTGGTTGATCGCATAAGCGAGCCAGACCACGTCATCGGAGATCGTCGTGCGGACACCGGCCCCCGTCAGCGGCAGCCACCAGTGCTGCACGTCGCCTTCCGGGAACTGGCGGCCTGCCGCGCGCAGGATCTGCTTGCGGGCGAGATCCGGCTGGTAGAGCAGGAAGGCCAGCGTATCCTGCAACTGGTCACGGAAGCCGAAGGCGCCGCTCGACTGGTAAAAGGCGGTACGCGCCAGAATGCGGCAGGCCAGCGCCTGATAGGGCAGCCAGTTATTGACCATGTGGTTGAAGCCTGCATCGGGCGTGGAGACCTGCAGCTGGCCGGTGAAGCCGGTCCAGAATGCCTTGCTCGCGTCCAGTACCGTCTGGAAGTCCGCCTGGCGTGCATCTTTCACCAGCGCTTCAGCCTCTTCCGCATTGTCGGCATCGCCGAGAATGAAGGTCATGTGCCGTTCTTCGCCGGGCTTCAGGTGTATTTCCTGCATCAGTGCCGCGCAGGGATCACCATCGACCTCGGTGGTGCCGCTCAGCGCCGCACCTGATACGATGCCCTGCGGCGCCTGTGCCGAACCGAAGCGGCCGATAAATTCCCGGCGGCTGGTCGTGAAGCCGCTTGCCTCGCTGTCGAGTGTCAGGAACGAAGTGCGGGCGCTATAGTCGATGCTGTAGGGGTTCGACGCGAAGATCGCGTTGCTGCCCGCATCATGTCTGCTCAGGATGAACGGCGCGGATTTCTGACCGTTATTGCCGAGCACCCACTCCACATAGGCATAGACCTTCAGACGGCGGCTTTTCGAACCCTTGTTGCGCACGATGACCTGCGAGAACTTGACCGGTTTTTCACGGTCAACGGTCTGCGTCAGCTCGACTTCGAGCGTATCCGCCACGCCGGTCAGGATGGAATAACCGAGACCATGGCGGGTTTCGAACATGGCTTCGGGATCGCGCGACAGCGCGGCACAGGGCGTATAGAGCTTTCCTGTTTCCACATCGGCGACATAGAAGGCTTCACCCGGCCGGTTGATGACAGGGTCATTGGTCCAGGGCGTCAGCTGATAGTCGCGCGAATTGCGGCTCCAGCTGAACCCGGCACCTTCGGCCGAAATATGGAAGCCGAAATTCTCGTTCGAGATGACGTTGATCCACGGATGTGGCGTCGACTGGCCGCCATTGAGGCGCACCACATATTCCTGGCCGTTCTTGGCGAAGCCGCCAAAACCGTTCCAGAAATCGAGATCGCCCGCATCCTCGACCGGCTCCGCAACCGGGAAGGTTGGCACGGGCAGACGCGCCTGCGCAGCATCAGACGCGCCGTCAGGACCGCGATTGGCCGCAAACAGCGAGACCGCGCGGTTGATCTGGTCGACGATCTTGCCGTTGCGCACATGCAGCACGACGCGGGAAGCGGCGAGAAGCGCGCTCCACGTCTCTTCGTCCATCAGGTCGCGGCGCACGGAGAAGACGTGCGGGCGACCGCCATCGGCAGGATTGATGCGGCGTTGCGTCTCGGAAATATGATCGAGCGCATGCTGCATGTCCTGTGCATAGGACGCAGCCCGTTCGTTGACGATGACGAGATCGAAGATCACGCCGCGCGAGCGCAGATATTCGTGGGCGCTCAGCGCCTCACGGGCAATATCCATGTCCATATCGTCGTTGATGCGCAGGCTGAAGATCGGGAAATCGCCCGAAATGGCAAGCGGCCATAGGGCGCGCTGCGAAGCGAGGCCCGTTTTCAGCGTTTCCGAATCCGCACGCAGATGCATGTCGGGATAGGTCAGATAACGGCCGAGATGCTGGAAGGCGGCCGCCTGCTGCGAGGTGACGCCCACATGGCGCATCTGCACCTGCGTGCGTGTCCAGGCATGCACAAGTTCATGGGCGAAAGCATCCGGATGACGATAACGGTCAATCGCCTTATCGACTTCCTCGCGGCTTGGCGCGGCAATCGTCCAGAAAATCACGCTGACCTTCTTGCCCGCCGGCACGCGCACGGTGCGACGCAGCGACAGGATCGGATCGAGCGTGAAGCCATCGCTGCTGGAAAGCGTCGCACCGGCATCGAATGCCGCCGCTTCGCGCAACGACCGGCCGCGACCGATGAACTTGGCGCGATCAGTCTCAAATTCCGTCGGGCGCGACGGGCCGGCATTGTCGGCGGCGAGATGCGCGATGATAGTGCCGGGTTCATTCGGGCTGCGGCGGTTGCGCCAGGCGCGGATGACATCCCCACGCCGACCGATCTCCGTCTGCACGAACATGCGCGAAAACAGCGGATGGGCGTTGTCGTCATCCTCGGAGGCGATGACCGGCTCCATATAGGAGGTCACTTCAATGTAGCGATCCTCGGAACCGACATTCAGCAGGGTGATACGGCGGCCTTCGGCATCATGCTCGGTGGCGACGATGCATTCGACAACACTCTGCAGATCGCCTATTGTCTTGTGAAACTCGGCTTTGTCATCGGTGAAGATCGTCTTGGTCTTTTCACCCTCGATGACACGCGGCTCAGCCGTCGCACTCCACCATTGTCCATTGGTGGTGTCGCGCAGGAAGATGAAGGTGCCCCACCGATCATCGGTCGGATCCGCCTTCCAGCGAGAAATCGCCTGTCCGTTCCACTTCGAATAACCCGCCCCCGTCGAGGTGAGCATCGTCGAATAATGGCCGTTCGAGAGGAACACCACTTCGCGGTCGCGCGCCGCCGGATCGGCGATGGAGCGTACTTCCGCACGCAACAGGTCGGCCTGTTCCTTGCCGGGGGTTTCCGGCTCGTATTTGGCGCTCATGACCGGCACTTCGCGCGGCGCCTTTTCCTGCAGCAGCAGTTCGGCCGCCTCGATCACCGGATCGGAATGGAAGAGTTCGCGCAGCACGCCATCGAAGGCGACGTTGGCAACGGCCGCAATCGACATGCCGTGGTGGTGCGCATAATAGTTGTAGACCACCGCGCAGACCTTGCCGTCAGGCACACGCGTCGGCGTGAAGTCCACCGCATCGTGGAAACCATACTGGCCAAGCGCACCAAGCTTGCGCAGCTTGTCGAGGTTCTCAAGCGCGCCATCAGGATCATACTGGCTGGCGAGAATAGACGCGTAGGGCGCGATCACCGCATTCTGGCCAAGGCCGCGCTTGAGGCCAAGGGTCGGCACACCGAAGTTGGTGTACTGGTAATTCATGTTGTGATCGCGGGCGTTGAACGCCGCTTCGGAAATGCCCCATGGCGTGCCGAGACGACGGCCATGGTTCATCTGTTCCTTGACGATCAGATTGTTGGTCTGGTTGAGAATACCACCCTGACGCTCCTGCATGACGAGCGGCGGCATCAGATATTCGAACATCGAGCCCGACCAGGAGACCAGCGCGCCCTGCGCGCCGATCGGCACGACCTGGCGGCCGAGACGGTACCAGTGCTCGGTCGGCAAATCGCCCTTGGCGATGGCAAACAAGCTGGTCAGGCGGCATTCGGAGGCCAAAAGGTCATAGCAGGCCTCGTCCAGCTCCTTGCTTTCGACACGATAGCCGATCGAAAGAAGACGACGATCCTTGCGGTAAAGGAAGGTGAAGTCCATCGAGAAGGCGAGGTTGCGGCTGCGGTCGCGCAGCGATGCGAGACGCTGGCGCAGCGGCTCCATATTGGTGAGGTCGATGGCGCTGTCGGAAATATGCGCTTCGCAGGATTCCACCAGCAATTGCGCCCAGCGGGTCACTTCCGCGCTCTGCGCGGACTTCACCTCATGATCGACATTGGTCGCGAGTTTCTGGATATCGCGTGCCAGAACCGCAAGATTGATGACGCGGATCGAGGCGAATTCATGCTCGCGCTTGACGGAGGCGAGCGCATTGGAGAAGCCGATGATACGCTCTTCGAGACGGCGATGCAGCGGACGCAGGGTCTTGCGGTTGTCGGGGAGGGTCTTCAGCGTTTCGCGCAGAATGCCGGCGACATCACCAATACCATCCAGATTGCCCTGAAGATGGGCCGAGGGTGCTTCCGCCCAGTCACGGCAGGCAGATGAAACCGCAATCAGGTGGCCGGCGAGGTTGCCGCTGTCCACCGCCGAAACATAACGCGGTCCCAGCGTCTGCAAGGTGTCGGTGTGATACCAGTTGTAGAGATGGCCGCGATGCTTCTCCATCTTCTCGACGGTCTGGATCGTGTTTTCGATCCGCTCCAGCGTATCGGCAAAGCTGATCCAGCCGAACTGGCGCGCCGAAATGATGGAAAGCAGATAAACGCCGATATTGGTGGGCGAGGTGCGCGAAGCAACGATCGGCTCCGGCGTTTCCTGGAAATTGTCCGGTGGCAGGTGGTTTTCCTGCGGCGTTACGAAAGCCTCGTAATAACGCCAGGTGCGGCGGGCGATCTTGCGCAGTTCGAAGGAAACGTGTTCGGAAACGAACAGCCGGTCTTCGGTTTCAGCCGACTGGCTGACATACCAGGCAACGGCGGGAGACAGAACCCAGAGCAGCGTGAAGGGAATGCCGATCAGGAAGGCATTGTCGCCCGGCAGCGCTGCAAACAGAAGGCCGAGCATCGCCACGACGGGCGCATGCCACATCTGGCGATAATAGTCGATGATGCTGCCCTGCGCACTGGACTGCATGCTGGCGGCCGTGCGCCATTCCAGCATCAGCTTGTGGCTGACGAGCAGGCGATAAAGCGAACGGACAATCGCATCCGTCATCATGCAGGCGGCATCGGCGATGAAGACGATACGCAGCGCAACCTGCGCATTGGTGGCGCGGATTTCCGACCAGATGGTGTGGAAATGCGCCTGCGGCACGATGTCGGTGGAACGCGGCACGAGGCCGGAAAGCAGCGAAAGCGTGGGCGCGACGAACAGCGAGAAGATCAGCAGAATCTGCCAGATCAGCGCGCCGAGCGGATCCATGAAATACCAGCCGAGGATCGAGGCGAAGAACCAGGCGATCGGCGTCAGCGAGCGACGCAGATTGTCGACCATCTTCCAGCGGCCGATGGCGGTAACGCCACGGGCACGGTCAAGTATGAAGGGAAGCAGCTGCCAGTCACCACGGGCCCAGCGATGCTGGCGCGAGACTTCCACCTCGTAGCGGGTCGGGAAATCCTCGACGAGTTCCACATCGGTCACCAGCGCGCAGCGCGCGAAGGAGCCTTCGAGCAGATCGTGGCTGAGGATGGAGTTCTCTTCGATCCGGCCCTTCAGCGCCGCTTCGAAGGCATCCACGTCGTAAAGACCCTTGCCGGTGAAGGTGCCTTCGGAGGTCAGGTCCTGATAGACATCGGACACGGTAAAGACATAGGGATCGATGCCGCGATTGATCGAGAAGACGCGCTGGAAGACGGAGGCGTCCTTGCCGGTCGTCAGCGAAGGCGTAACACGCGGCTGCAACAGGCCGTAACCTTCCACGACGCGACCAGATTCTGGATCGATCTTGGGGCGGTTGATCGGGTGGTGCATCTTGCCGACGAGCTTGGTGACCGCGTCGCGCATCAGGCGCGTATCGGCATCGAGCGTCATGACATATTTGACATCGGCCGGCACGATATTCGCACCGCCAAGGAAGGTCGTATCCTTGTCGCCGCGCAGCAGCATGTTCAACTCATGCAGCTTGCCGCGCTTGCGCTCCCAGCCCATCCAGCAGCCTTCGGCCGAATTATAGATGCGGCGGCGATGCAGCAGGTAAAAACGTGTCTTGCCGTCAAACGCATAACGGCTGTTCAGCGCCGCAAGCTCGCGCTTGGCATAGTCGAGAATCTCGATGTCATCATCGGACTGCTCATATTGCGCATCACGCCAGTCGCTCACCAACGAGAAATAGATTTCGCCATGCGGATTGGCGAGATAATGCACCTCGATATTGCGCATCATCTCGTCGACGCTGTCGCGGCTGGTCAGCATGCAGGGCACGGCAAGCAATGTGCGGGCATCCTCCGGAATGCCGTTCTTGAATTCGTATCCGACGAGCCGGAACGGCTTCACGAAGAAGGTGACGAGGGTGTTGAAGAGGCCGGTAGCACCTTCGGATGCCGGCAATGCGAACATCAGCAGGAAGGCGGTGACGACATACCAGGGCATGCCCGCTTTTGCCAGGAACCAGCCGACCGCAAGCATGGCGACCGCCGTGATGAGAAGCACCGGCGCGGCGATGGCGAGCCAATTGAACTTGCGCATCGAGCGGACGATGTGTTGCGACGCGAGCGGCCGATACCCCAGCGCCTTTTCAAGCTCGAACCGGCGCTGACCGACGAGCACCGAACCGACATTGACGCGATGGTTTTCGTCAGCGCCTGCAGGCAGATCGGAGCGCGCCATTTCGACGGCGGCACGCGCAACCTCCACTTCGGTCTTGGGTGAGCGGCGCGCCAGAAGCTCGATCGTGTTACGATAGGTGTTGCGCGAACCGAAATCGAGAATCTCGTAGTCGGTCTCCTCGCGCAAGACCTTGTCGATATGGCTGACTTCCTCGAACCAAACCGACCATTCGGTATCGTCGATTTCCCGCAGGCTCTTGACGATATTGCCCATTGTCACATTGCCGGACGCCAGCCGGTTATGTTCCGACATCATGACGTTTTCGGCATCCGTGCCGGCGGCATGCAGGCGCTCTTCTAGCCAGGCAACGGCGAAGCCCGATGTCTGCGAACCGTTGCGCAGGCGATAAAGGAACTGCGTCGCAAAGGTCGGATCATCAACCAGCGAATCCACCTGCTTCAGAAGCGCCGCAGACGCTTCGGCGTCGTTCAGCCGGATGATCTCGTCAACGACTTCGTTCGCTTTCTGGCGCATGCGACGCGAGCGCTCCACACGGATGGAGATGCGGCGGAGATTTTCGATGAGGACGAAACGGATGATCGACGGCAGCGCCCACAATTCGCCGATCTGCAGCGTCTTCGACGTCTGGTAGCCATCCACCAGGGCTGTCATGTTCTCACGCGAAACCGTGCTGTGCGTGTAGGCAACATAAAGCCAGCCGAGCGCCATGACCCGCGGGATCGTCACACCGCCCACCGTCATCGTCGGCAGCTGGCGATAGAATTTGCGCGGAAAATCGCGGCGCACTTCCTGGATCGCCTCTTCGATGACGTAATGGTTGTCGAGCAGCCATTCCGCCGCCGGCGTGATCGTCGCGCCATTTTCCGCATCGACGGCCGTCGTGCGGTAGACCCGCAGGATTTCCTTTTCGTTCTCGCGGTGACGCTCGAAGAAATCGAATTCCATGAAGCCGGGAAGACTGTCGGCACCGTCGCGGGAAAGCGCGGCGCCGGCATCATGCAGTTCCTCGATCGTCATATAGGACGCGCGGATCGAATCGTTGTGATCGATCTGCTTCGTCTCGGAATCACGGGCGGCGGCGGTCGGGGTGATATGAAATGACATCGGGCTCGTATTCTGAACTGTATGGAAACTTGTTCGACTTGACCGGCATTTCGTTCACGGCGGGAACGCGCACGAAATCGGGCCACGCTATATTTATGACTTATCCTGAACCTTCGGTGAACCGGGTAAGCCGCCTCAGGAAACGGATGGTTAAACGGTGAATATCCTCAGGCATGGCATTTGGCGGCGCAGTCCGCCGCATATCCTTGCAAAGCCGGGGATTGGTGCGAACAACGGGGTTTCGACGACAAGAAAATTTTGTCCTCCGGCCCGGCAAAGCCGTTCCCACCGGATTTCTCACCTTCCCCCACGGCGAAAATTGTTGGCGCAACGTCCGATAGTCCCCCTTTGACACCTGAAGGGCAACGCGAGACCGATAGAGCCTGCGCTACATCCGAAAGGAGCTAATGCCCCAGGACATCAATAGTTCCATGCCACCTGTCGCGATGCGATGCAAGCGCCGAATTTCAAGGGCTTTCGGCTCCCGACACACCTCTTACATGCGCACACTTATGCTGCTATGCCATTTGCAAAAGACGCTGGAAAAAAGCGGCGTAGCCAGGGACTTCGAAAATGACCATACAGACCGCACACATTGCCTCCTTTGCCAACCATATGCCTGACGTGGTGGCGATCCGCCGTCATCTGCATCGTCATCCCGAGATCGGCCTTTCGGAATTCAAGACATCGGATTTCATTGCCGAACAGCTGGTGGAAATGGGCTACGAGGTGACACGCGGGCTCGCCGGAACCGGCATTGTGGCGACGCTCCGCAATGGTGACAGCAGCCGCACGCTCGGCATTCGCGCCGACATTGACGCGCTGCCGATCCACGAGGAAACCGGGGCGGACTATGCAAGCACCCATCAAGGCGTGATGCACGCCTGCGGTCACGATGGCCATACCGCCATGCTGCTGGGAGCGGCGAAGATCATTGCCG
The DNA here is from genome assembly GCF_005221325.1 of Agrobacterium tumefaciens. Classification (NCBI taxonomy): domain Bacteria; kingdom Pseudomonadati; phylum Pseudomonadota; class Alphaproteobacteria; order Hyphomicrobiales; family Rhizobiaceae; genus Agrobacterium; species Agrobacterium tumefaciens. The sequence goes on from NZ_CP039888.1 coordinate 2,514,741, forward strand.
AACGCAGGAATTTCGACGGCACCCTGCATCTGATCTTCCAGCCGGCGGAGGAGAATTTCGGCGGCGCCCGCATCATGATCGAGGACGGCCTGTTCGAGCGCTTCCCCTGCGATGCGGTCTTTGCCCTGCATAATGATCCCGGCCTGCCCTTTGGGCAGTTCGTGCTGCGCGACGGACCGATCCTTGCCGCCGTCGACGAATGCAGGATCACCGTCAAGGGTTATGGCGGCCACGGCGCCGAACCGCAGGATGCGGCCGATCCCATCGTTGCCGGTGCAAGCATCATCATGGCATTGCAGACAGTGGTATCCCGCAACATCCATCCGCAACTGTCGGCCGTCGTCACCGTGGGCGCATTCCATGCCGGCGTGGCGAGCAACGTCATTCCCGAAACGGCGGAGATGCTGCTGACCATCCGCTCCTTCGATCCGGGCGTGCGTGACGAGCTGGAAAAGCGTATCCGGGCCATCGCCGAAGGCCAGGCGGCAAGCTACGGCATGAGTGTGATCATCGACTACGAGCGCGGTTATAACGCAACCGTCAACCACACGGCGGAAACGGACTATGTTGCCGATCTTGCCCGCCGATTTGCCGGACCGGAAAAGGTGGCCGAGATGCAACGCCCGTCGATGGGCGCGGAAGACTTCGCCTACATGCTGGAGAAGCGGCCAGGCTGCTATTTCTTCCTCGGCACGGCGCGTACTGATAACGATCCGCCGCTGCACCATCCGAAATTCGATTTCAACGACGATATTCTGCCGGTCGGAACCGCCTTCTGGGTGGATCTGGCAGAGGATTATCTGAAGGCCCGATAAACATGAAAAGGCCGGTCGGAGGAGCGACCGGCCTTTATTCTCAAGTTGCCTGAAAATTCGGGAGGATCAGGGAACGAGACCAAATATGACGGCAGCGACGAAAGCCACGCACACGCCGACAAGAGCCGCATGAACCGAATCTTTCCAGTTGCGTGGCGACTGGGGCTGAGAAACAAAGTCTTTTACTTTTCCTGCCTTGGAATAAGACATTGTACACTCCCTTCCTGCTCGGCCCTTCAAACGGGCATTGCTCATCTGGGGTAGAGAATAGCTTTATTCCCCACTGTTTCAGTAGAGATAAAATTCCATAAGAAGTGCCAATTGGGAAAAATAGGGGTCGTCACTTGCCTCCCAACAAGCATCAATCTACCCATCACGAACTATTAACGCGGCGGGAGGGAGTTCGTTCAAACGGTCCTTCCGTGGACAGGAAGACATGATCGATATCGACGCCATCATCATCGGAGCGGGCGTGATCGGGCTTGCGACGGCCCGCGAATTGTCGATGCGCGGCCTCTCCGTCATCATTCTGGAAAGCGAAAAGGAGTTCGGTTCGGCCACTTCGTCCCGCAATAGCGAAGTCATCCATGCGGGGCTTTATTATCCAGCCGGAAGCCTCAAGGCGAGGCTCTGTGTCGAGGGCAGGCGGCGGCTTTATGACTTTTGCGAGAGCCACGGCGTTGCACACCGCCGCTGCGGTAAACTCATCGTCGCCACGAGCGAGGATGAAACGCCCCTGCTCGTCGCCCTCAGCGAAAGAGGCAAAGCCAATGGCTGCGACGATCTGGATCTGATCGACCAACGACACGCGCTTTCACTCGAGCCTGCCCTTGCCTGCAGCTCAGCCCTGCTTTCACCCTCGACGGGCATCATCGACAGCCACGGCTATATGCTGGCGCTGCTTGGCGAGGCGGAAGACCATGGCGCGGCCCTTGCGCTCAACGCGCCGTTCGAAAGGGCGGAAGCGATCGGTGAAGGTTTCCGGGTTCATGTCGGCGGCAAAGACCCTGTCAGCCTTACATGCCGGCTGCTTATCAATTCCGCCGGCCTTGTCGCGCCGATAGTGGCAGCCATGATCGAGGGACTGCCGTCAGAGGCGATCCCGCAGGCACGTTTCGCCAAGGGCAGCTATTTCTCGCTGACAGGCAAATCGCCTTTTTCCCGGCTGATCTATCCTGCGCCGCACACCCACGGCCTCGGCGTGCACCTGACACTGGATCTCGCCGGTCAGGCCCGGTTCGGGCCGGATGTGGAATGGGTTGATACCATCGACTATGCCGTCGATCCCCGCCGCATGGAGGGTTTCGGCGACGCCATCAGGCGTTATTGGCCGGGCCTGCCTGAACACGCGCTCATTCCGGCCTATGCCGGCATTCGCCCGAAGATTTCCGGACCGGAGGAACCGGCCATGGACTTTCGCATCGACGGGCCGGAAACCCATGGTCTTCCCGGCCTCGTCAATCTGTTCGGCATCGAAAGCCCCGGCCTGACCGCGTCGCTGGCGATCGCCGGCGAGATCGCGGCACGGCTTGACGCCTGATGTCAGCCGCAACTTCAGCCGAAGCGTGACAGCGCATCCGCCATGATCCCGGGATCGACATTGCCGCCGGAGGCGACGGCGATCACCGTATCGCTTTCCAAGGCGTCTCCGTGGAACAGGGCGGCCGCGAGGGCAACCGCACCGCCCGGCTCAACGACGACCTTCAGCCGGTTGAAGGCGAGCACCATGGCCCTTAGCGCCTCCTCCTCGGTCACGGCAATGCCTTTTCCGCAGAGCCCGGCCATAATCGGAAAGGTGATGTTGCCGGGCTGCGGCGTGATGATCGCATCGCAGAGCGAGCCTGATGTCGTCGCATTGCGCTCTATCCTGCCGGATGCAAGCGAGCGCGCCACATCGTCAAAGTGCTCGGGTTCCGCCGTCCTGACCTTGTAGTTGGGGGCTTTCGCGGCCAGTGCGAGCGAGATGCCGGAGGTCAGGCCGCCGCCGCCGCAGGGCACCAGAACCTCGGCCGCGCCGATGCCCAGTTCAGCACCCTGTTCGGCAATTTCCAGCCCCACGGTCCCCTGCCCGGCAATGACCAGCGGTTCGTCGAAAGGTCTGATCAGCGTCAGCCCGCGTTCACCCGACAGCCGGTCACCGATGGCGTCGCGATCCTCATTTGCCCGATCATAAAGCACCACTTCTGCGCCATAGGCGCGGGTATTGTCGATTTTGATCTTCGGCGCATCCGACGGCATGATGATGACGGCGGGCACGCCGTGCAGGCGGGCTGCAAGGGCCACGCCCTGCGCATGGTTGCCGGAGGAGAAGGCGATCACCCCTTTGGCGCGCACCTCCGCCGGCAGGCCGGACACCGCTGACCAGCCGCCGCGAAACTTGAAGGACCCCGTCCTTTGCAGGCATTCCGCCTTCACGAACAGCTTTCGCCCGGCGATCTCATCCAGAAAAGGCGATGAGACGAGCGGTGTTCGCACCGCATGATTGCCGATGCGCTCACGCGCCGCCTCGATCATCGAAATATCTGTCATGCCCTGCCCCCGGTAAGCGGATGTAACGTGGAATCGCGGGCTACATTAGGAGGTCGCAATCAAATGCGAAACCGCCTCCAAAAGAAAAACCCCCGGTCTTGGCCGGGGGTTTTGTCTTGTTCGGTCAGTGATTGTGCCGGGGCATTTTTTCGGCAATCCGGCGGAAATCCGCAGCGCCTTCCAGCACTGCACCGTCCGAAAGCTGGGTCACCGATTGACGATAGATGCGCTGCCAGGGCGTCGCGTCCGCGGGCACGGCAGGAATGCCATCGGCCTTGCGAGCATCAAGCTCCGCTTCCGGCACCAGCGCGTTGCACTCACCCTTGTTGAAGTCGATGCGGATGACATCGCCGGTGCGCAGCCATGCCAGCCCGCCACCTGCTGCACTTTCCGGGGAAGCGTTGAGGATCGACGGGCTGTCCGCCGTTCCCGATTGCCGGCCGTCGCCGATCGTCGGCAGGCTGGTAATGCCCTTTTTCAGAAGCGCATCCGGCGGCTGCATGTTGACGACCTCGGCCGAGCCCGGCCAGCCGAGCGGCCCGGCACCGCGAATGACGAGAATGGTGCGCTCGTCAATATCAAGTGAGGGATCGTTGATGCGGGCATGATAATCCTCCGAACCATCGAACACGACGCACTTGCCTTCGAAGATGCCTTCGCGGCCCGGTTCGCTCAGATAACGCTGGCGGAATTCCGCCGAGATCACGCTTGTCTTCATGATGGCGAAATCGAAGAGATTGCCCTTGAGAACGAGAAAGCCGGCGCGCTCCTTGAGCGGCCTGTCATAGGGCAGGATCACGTCGCGGTCGGTCGATTCCCGTCCTTCCAGATTTTCCGCCATGGTCTTGCCGGTCACGGTCGGACAGCTTCCGTCAAGCTTGCCCGCCTGCAAAAGCTCCCACATGATGGCGGGCGTGCCGCCGGCGCGGTGATATTTTTCGCCCAGCCATTTGCCGGCCGGCTGCACATTGGCCAGCAACGGAATGTCATAACCGTGGACCTGCCAGTCCTCTTCGCGAAGCTCTACGCCCGCATGTTTGGCCATGGCCGCCAGATGCGGCTGCGCGTTGGTGGAACCGCCAATCGCCGAATTGACACGGATCGCATTCAGGAACGCTTCGCGTGTCATGATGTCGGAAGGCTTGATATTCTCGACAACCAGTTCGACGGCACGACGGCCGGTGCGATAGGCCATCTGGCCGCGCTCGCGGTAAGCGGCCGGGATAGCTCCGCAGCCGGTGAGCGACATGCCGAGCGCTTCGGCAATCGCATTCATGGTGGAGGCCGTGCCCATGGTGTTGCAATGGCCGACCGACGGAGCCGATTCCAGCGCCGCCTGCAAAAACTCCTCGCGGGTAATTTCACCCGCACCATATTTGCGGCGCATGCGCCAGATGACCGTGCCGGAACCGACCAGGTCGCCGTCATGATACCCGTCCAGCATCGGCCCGCCGGAAAGCACGATGGCGGGAATATCCACCGTGCTCGCCGCCATCAGCGCCGAAGGCGTGGTCTTGTCGCAACCGGTTGTCAGAACGACACCATCGAGCGGGTAGCCGTAAAGCACTTCCACGAGGCTGAGATAAGCAAGATTGCGATCCAACGCCGCCGTCGGACGCTTGCAGTTTTCGAACATCGGATGCGTCGGAAACTCGATCGGGATGCCGCCCGCATCGCGAATGCCGTCGCGCACCCGTTTGACCAGTTCCACATGGACGCGGTTGCAGGGCGTCAGGTCGCTGCCGCTCTGCGCGATGCCGATGACCGGCTTGCCGGAACGCAACTCTTCCGGCGTCACGCCGTAATTCATGAAGCGCTCCAGATAAAGAGCCGTCATGTCGAGATGATCGGGGTTGTCGAACCAGTCCTGGGATCGCAGGCGGCGCATGGGTATCTTGTCGTCGCTCATGAGATCGCTTCAGCCCTGTTCCCGGTTGTTGAGTTTTTCGAGGTAAAGCAGGATGCCGCTATGGTCGATATCGGCCCCGCCATCGCCGACGAAATCATCGAATTCCCGCGTGACCTGCTGGGTGAGCGGCAGCGTCAGGGACAAATCCTTCGCCGTTGCCAGCACGCCGTTCAGATCCTTGAGCTGGAACTTGGAAGGACCGCCCGGCACGAAATTGCGCTTCACCATGCGTTCGCCATGCAGTTCCAGTATCCGGCTTTCGGCAAAACCGCCGCGTATGGCATTGCGGAACCCTTCACGGGAGGCGCCGCCCGCTTCCACCAGCATCATGGCCTCGGCAACCGCGCCGATGGTGATGGCGACGATCTGCTGGTTGGCGAGCTTGCAGAGCTGGCCCGCACCCGAAGGACCGACATAGGTAAACCGGCCCATCGGTGCGAAGACATCTGCAAGTCCTGATATCAATGCCTCGTCCCCACCCGCCATAATGGCGAGCGTGCCGGCCGTTGCACCGGGCACACCACCGGAAACCGGCGCATCGACGTGATGAATGCCGAGCGCTTCAAGCCGTGAGGAATGTTCGCGCGCAATCGGCGGTGCGATCGAACTGCTGTCGATCACGACAGCACCCTTTTTCAGCGCGTCGGCCACGCCCGCCTCGAACAGCACTTCGCCCACGGCCTTGCCGTCGCTCAGCATGGTGATGACGATATCAGCACCCTTGGCGGCCTCCGCCGGCGACGCTGCCAGAACCGCACCATCGGCAACCAGCGCCTGCGCCTTATCGACGCTGCGGTTCCAGACCGAAACAGAAAAGCCCGCACCCAGCAACCGCCGGGCCATCGGCCCACCCATCAGGCCCGTGCCGATAAAGGCAACCAACCGCTTCCTCTCCTCCCGGCCAACACTCATTTCAGTGAACCTCCCAGCTCGTCCTCGATATGAACCTGAATGATTTCCTCAAACGAGCTTTCAGCCGTGAAGCCGAGCTCCCGGGCACGCTTGGCTTCGAAACCGGGAGCCCAGCCTTCGCACATGCGCATGATCATCTCGTTCGGCTCGCGGCGGATGAGGGCAACGGCCTGTTCACCGGCCACTTTGCGCAACGCCTCGATCTGTTCGCCAACGGTGGCGCTGAGACCCGGCATGGAAAGGTTGCGGCGCGGGCCGACCTTTTCCACGTCGATTGTTGCACCATGGAGAAGGAAACCGACGGCGGAACGCGGCGACGCATGCCAGTGGCGAATACTTTCCGGCACCGGCAGAACCGCTTCCTGGCCAACCAGCGGCTCACGCAGGATATTGGAGAAGAAGCCGGAAGCAGCCGCATTCGGCTTGCCGGGACGAATGCAGATGGTGGGAAGGCGGATGCCGATACCGTCAAAGAAACCGCGGCGGCTGTAATCGGACAGCAATAGCTCGCAGATTGCCTTCTGTGTGCCGTAGCTGGTCAGTGGTGTGGTGTGGAATTCATCCGGGATCGGATAGGGCAGCGGCGCACCAAAGACGGCGATCGAAGAGGTGAAGACCACACGCGGCTTGTAACCGTCCTTGCCATTGGCAATGCGGATGGCGTCGAAAAGATAACGCGTGCCGTCGAGATTGATGCGGTAGCCCTTGTCGAAATCCAGCTCGGCTTCGCCGGAGACGATGGCGGCAAGGTGGAAGATGACATCAGGACGGGCTTCGACCAGCTTTTCGGCTTCGCCCGGCGCCGACAGATCGGCCGCGCGCGCATCGACCGCACCGGAAAAACCGGCGGGCGCTTCAGGCTGGAACACGTCGATGAGCGTGAAACTCTCGACCGGCTTGCCGCCGAGCGATCCATCCTTGACGAGACGCTGCGTCAGCTTACGGCCAACCATGCCTGCGGCGCCGATGATTGCAATATGCATGTCTTCCTCCTCTATGTCCCGGCCATTCTCCCGGGACCGAAAATCATCATCGGCCTGGCGACCGATAAATTAGCTTGTAAGGTTGTCTGATAACCTTATATGATCCGATTGAAAATAGTATTTTTCACAAACCGGTAAAAGCAAGGGCGAAAGACTCTTGCCCGGATATTTTAGGGCGGATTGGACGGAGAGGGTGGAATGACGGTCGTGAGCGAACACGATATCGAGGAATTGCGATTCTCGTTGAAAAACAGACTGGGGGAAGCCTTGCTGCTGACGTCCCAGGAAGACATGCTGCGTTATTGCCGTGACTGGCACGGCGACGTTACCAGTTCAGCCGTGGCCGTCATCCGCCCCCGCTCGACCAAGGAAGTCTCCGATACGGTGCTCGCCTGCGCCGAACTCGGCCTCGCCATCATCCCCCAGGGCGGCAATACCGGACTGGTGCTCGGCGGCATTCCCGATGCGCCGAAACATCAGGTCGTGCTGAGCCTCGAGCGTATGAATGCTATCCGCACCATAGATGGTGACGATTTTTCGGCCGTGGTCGAAGCCGGCTGCATTCTCTCGGAATTCAAGGATGCGGTTCAGGACAAGGGCATGTTCTTCCCACTGTCACTTGGCGCGCAGGGCAGTTGCCGCATCGGCGGCAACGTCTCCACCAATGCCGGGGGTATCAATGTCCTGCGTTATGGTATGACCCGCGAACTGGTGCTGGGTCTCGAAGTGGTATTGCCGGATGGCACCATCTGGAATGGCCTGTCGACGCTGCGCAAGGACAATCGCGGCATCGACCTGAAGCAGCTTTTCATCGGCGCGGAAGGAACGCTCGGCATTATTACCGCCGTTGCGGTCAAGCTCTACCCCAATCCCGAACATGTCGAAACGGCGCTGCTCGGCCTCAATTCGCTTGATGACGCCATCAAGCTTTACCGCCGCGCCCGCCGCGAATGCTGCGACCTGATGTCCGCATTCGAATTCATGCCGCCTGTCGCCTTCACGCTGGCAATCGAAGCGATACCCGACCTCAAAATGCCGATCGCCAGCGATTATCCGGCCTATGTGCTGATGGAGATTTCCGGCTCCGGCCTGGTGGATACGGCCGACCTTATGGGGCGTTTCCTCGAGGGCGTTATGGAAGATGGCTTGGTGCTGGATGGCGTCATCGCCTCCTCCCGCGCTCAGGCGCAGTCGCTCTGGCTGTTCCGCGAGGGCATGAACGAAGGTCAGGCGCTGCGCGGCAGCCATATGCGCACCGATATTTCAGTGCCGCTCTCAAAACTCGCGGCTTTCGTAGCCGAGGCGGAAGCCGAACTCGCGGAAAAACTACCTGAGTGCCTTGCAGTTTCCTACGGCCACGTCGGAGACGGCAACGTCCACCTCAACGTGCTGCCGCCCAACGGCGCGACACCCGAGGAGCGTGAGGCCTTTATCTACAAGTCCAAGAGGCTCGTAAACGAGGTCCTCGACCGTTACGTCGGCAGCATCAGCGCCGAACACGGTATTGGCCGCCTGAAACGCTCCGATTTCGAAAGCCGGCTATCGGATGTACAGCGTCGGATGATCACGGGTTTGAAAAACGCCTTCGATCCCGATTTGCGGATGAATCCCGGTTGCCAGATAAGCCTGCAACCGGATAGCTAATCGAGAAATAACAAAGGCGGTTGAACACGCCGCCTTTGAAAACCCGCTGGTGGCGAAGGAGGAAGTCGTCGCCGCGGAAAAACGAACCAATCGTTTTTGTGGAACGGGAGCAATCATGACGCTGGAGTTCAATCAGATACATCGCAACGATCACCTGCCCGGCCGTATCGCCGCAGAGATCGCTCGCGAGATCAATGATTCGAAACTCGGGCCGGGCGACAGGCTGCCGACGGAACATGTTCTGGCAAAAACCTTCGGCGTCAGCCGCTCGGTCATTCGCGAAGCCATCGCGCAACTGCGCAACGAAGGTTTCGTCGAGACACGGCAAGGGGTCGGAGCCTTTGTGACCGATCCTCGACAACGATTGTCGATCCGGATCGAGCAATCGACGCTCAACGATCCCGAAAACTTTCGGGACCTGATGCAACTTCGAATGTCGCTGGAGATCGATGCGGCCGGTCTCGCCGCATTGCATCACAAACCCGAACATCTCGAAAGGTTCGACAAGGCCATTTACGGCATGCGCAATGCTATCGAATGGTCTAAGGACGGGGTGGAAGCCGATCTCGATTTCCATCGCACCATGGCGGAAGCCACGGGTAATGAATATTTCCTGATTTTTCTCGGCTTCATTGCCCAACGCATTAGTTCGGCAATCAATACCGCTTTTTCGCGGGCCGTTTACGGCGAAATACTTGAAATTACCATAAACGAGCATGTCGTGCTGCGGGAGGCAATTGCATCGCGAAATGTTGCGCTGGCGCGCGATGCCATGCGCCAGCACATTTTAGGCGCTGCCCGACGGCTGAACATCGATCTCGACATCTTCTGACCTTTGGACGCTGTTGGTATTGAAGCTATAGGACAGCTTCGCCGCATTTGTTGAATGGGGATGGCGAATAACGCGAATTTTTGTCTAATGCACCGCTAGACTCGTCGCAAAAGTCATACTAAGAAGAATGAGATTAGGTTGTCAGACATCCAGACAATAAGACCGCAGGAGGCGGCCTGTCGGGTGCTGAAGGGGAGGACTACATGACCGGCACAAGGTCTATCGACGCTACCGCAATTTTGCCCGACGATTTCGAAAACGCGCTGCTCGTCGGCCGCGTCTGGTCGAAAAGCGAAGGCGGCCCCTGCCCTGTCTTGCTCAAGGGTGGCGTGCTTTATGACCTCACCTCGCTTTCCCCTACCATGTCCGAGCTTCTGGAAAAGACGGATCTGGTGGAACAGCTTGCCGACACCAGCACTTTCGTGGCGCTCGGCGCGCTTGATGCGTTTCTGGACGGTTCCGCCGGTGAGCTTCTTGCCCCCAACGACATTCAGGCCGTCAAGGCCGCCGGCGTCACCTTCGCCGACAGCATGCTGGAACGGGTGATCGAGGAACAGGCCAAGGGCGACCCGCTGCGCGCGCAGGAAATCCGCGGACGGCTGGCGCCGGTTCTCGGCGACAATCTGAGGGGACTTGAGGCCGGCTCCGAGAAGGCCGCCGAGGTCAAGAAGCTGCTCCAGGAAATGGGCCTCTGGTCGCAATATCTGGAAGTCGGCATCGGCCCGGACGCGGAAATATTCTCCAAGGCGCAGGCCATGGCCTCCGTCGGCTGCGGCGCGCTGATCGGCGTTCACCCGAAATCGCAGTGGAACAATCCCGAGCCGGAAGTGGTGCTGGCTATCACCTCCGACGGCCGCATCATCGGCGCGACCCTTGGCAACGACGTCAACCTGCGCGATTTCGAAGGCCGGTCCGCCCTCCTGCTCAGCAAGGCGAAGGACAATAATGCCTCCTGCGCGATCGGCCCTTTCATCCGCCTGTTCGACGGCAACTTCACCATTGAAGACGTGAAGAAGGCGCAGATTTCGCTTCTCGTCGAAGGTGAAGACGGTTTCACCATGACGGGCGTCAGCGCGATGCAGGCGATCAGCCGCACGCCGGAAAACCTCGCGTCCCAGCTCTTGAACCGCAACCATCAATATCCTGACGGCGCTGTCTTTTTCCTCGGCACGATGTTCGCGCCGGTGAAGGACCGCCATGGGCCGGGTCTCGGCTTCACCCATTCCAAGGGTGACCGCGTCGAAATCTCGACACCCAAGCTCGGCAAGTTGATCAACTGGGTCACGACAACAGACGAATGCCCGGAATGGACATTCGGCACCGTGGCTCTGATGCGCAACCTCGCGAAACGAGGATTGCTCTAAATATTTCTTCGGGAGGGGAAAATGCAAAAGACCATCAATCTCTTTTACCGGATTCTCGAAATCATCCTCGTCCTGCTGCTTGCCGGCATGTCGATCATGGTCTTCGTCAACGTCGTCATGCGTTACACGATGAATTCCGGCATCAACGTCTCGGAAGAACTGTCGCGCTATTTCTTCGTGTGGCTGACATTCCTCGGCGCCGTGCTGACCTTCCGCGAGAACAGCCACATGGGCATCGAAACGCTCGTGATGTTCCTGTCGCGCCGCGCCCGCATCGTCTGCATGATCGTATCGAACATCATCATTCTGGCCTGTTCCGCCATCTTCTTCTGGGGAACCTGGAAGCAGTCCGGCATCAATGCCAGCATGCATGCTCCCGTCACCAAGCTTTCGATGATCTGGGTCTATGGCATCGGCATGTTCACCGGCGGCCTGATGTTCATCATCGCACTGGAGCGCCTGTACCGTTATTTGACGGGCGGTGTAACGGACGACGAAATCGCCCAGTTCGCGGGCGAGAACCTGACAATCGAACAGCTTTCGGAGCGCTGATAACATGACACTTCTCGTTTTTATCAGCTCTCTCCTGGGAGCCATGGCGATTGGCGTTCCCGTCGCTTTCTCGCTGATGTTCTGCGGCGTCGTGCTCATGTGGTACATGGGCATGTTCAACACCGCGATCATCGCCCAGAACATGATCTCGGGTGCAGACACCTTCACGCTGCTTGCCATCCCCTTCTTCATTCTAGCCGGTGAACTGATGAATTCCGGCGGTTTGTCCCGCCGCATCATCGACTTTGCGATCGCGCTCGTCGGCCATATCCGTGGCGGCCTCGGCATCGTGGCGATCGTCGCGGCCATCATCATGGCCAGCATTTCCGGTTCGGCGGCAGCCGATACCGCAGCCCTCGCCGCGATCCTCATTCCGATGATGGCCAAGGCCGGTTACAACATTCCGCGCTCCGGCGGCCTCATCGCTGCAGGCGGCATCATCGCGCCGGTCATTCCGCCTTCGATGGCCTTCATCGTCTTCGGCGTTGCCGCCAACGTCTCGATCACCCAGCTTTTCCTTGCAGGTATCGTTCCGGGCATTCTGATGGGCATTTCGCTGATCATCGCGTGGCTGATCGTGGTCCGCAAGGACAACATCAAGCCCCTGCCCAGAACCTCCGCCAAGGAACGTCTGGTTGCCACCGCACGCGCCGGCTGGGCGCTCGGCATGCCGGTCATCATTCTCGGCGGCATCAAGGCCGGCATCATGACGCCGACGGAAGCCGCAGTCGTCGCTGCCGTCTACGCTCTCTTCGTCGGCATGGTAATCTACCGCGAGCTGAAACCGGCCGATCTGTACCACGTTCTTCTGCGAGCCGCCAAAAGCACCTCTATCATCATGTTCCTCGTCTGCGCCGCGCTCGTTTCCGCCTGGCTCATCACGGCAGCGAACATCCCGAACGAGGTCGCAGGCTATATCGAACCGCTGATCGATCGTCCGATGCTTCTGATGGTCGCCATGATGGTTCTGGTCTTCATCGTCGGGACCGCGCTCGACCTCACGCCGACCATCCTCATCCTGACGCCCGTTCTGATGCCCATTGTCAAGCAGGCGGGTATCGACCCGATCTACTTCGGCGTATTGTTCATCATCAACAACGCCATCGGCCTGATTACCCCTCCGGTTGGCGTGGTTCTCAATGTCGTCAGCGGCGTCGGCCGCATCCCGCTCGGCAAGGTTACGATCGGCGTTTGGCCGTTCCTCGTTGCCGAAACCATCGTCCTGGCGCTGCTCGTGATTTTCCCGGACATCGTCATGGTTCCGTTGCAGTACCTTCGTTAATCGAAACTTTTTCTCGAACACAATCCAAGGGAGGATATTATGAGAAAGCTTCTTCTGACCACCACGGCCATCGCTTTCGCCGTTGGCGCCGCAGCTCCGGCAATGGCCGAATTCAACAGCCGCAATATCCGCGTTTCGAACGGCATCAACCAGGACCACCCCGTCGGCAACGGCATCAAGGCCATGCAGGCCTGCCTGGACGACAAGTCGGGTGGCAAGCTGAAGCTGACGGCATTCTGGGGCGGCGCTCTCGGCGGTGACCTTCAGGCAACGCAGGCCCTGCGCTCCGGCGTTCAGGAAGCCGTCGTGACGTCCTCTTCGCCGCTCGTCGGCCTCATCCCGTCGCTCGGTGTATTTGACCTGCCGTTCCTGTTCTCCAACGCCAAGGAAGCGGATGCCGTCATGGACGGCGCTTTCGGCGACATGATGAACAAGAAGCTGGAAGAGCAGGGCCTCGTAAACCTCGCTTACTGGGAAAACGGCTTCCGTAACCTGTCCAACTCCAAGCACGCCGTGAACAAGTGGGAAGATTTCTCGGGCCTCAAGGTCCGCGTGATGCAGAACAACATCTTCCTCGACACCTTCCAGAACCTCGGTGCCAATGCAACGCCGATGGCTTTCGGCGAAGTCTTCTCGGCGCTTGAAACCAACGCCATCGACGCGCAGGAAAACCCCTATGTGACGATCGACACCTCCAAGTTCTACGAGGTGCAGAAATACATCACCGAGACGAACCACGCTTACACGCCGTTCCTCTTCCTCTTCTCCAAGCCGATCTTCGACAGCTACACACCGGAAGAGCAGGCAGCGCTGCGTGAATGCGCAGTTGTCGGCCGCGATGAAGAGCGCAAGGTCATCCGCGACCTGAACCAGAAGTCTCTGGAAAAGATCAAGGCTGCCGGCCTCGAAGTGAATACCCTGTCTGCTGAAGAGCAGGCCCGTATCCGCGAAAAATCGATGGTCGTTTACGAAAAGCACAAGGCTGAAATCGGCGCTGATGTCGTCGACGCCGTTCTGGCGGACCTGAAGAAGATCCGCGGCCAGTAAGCCCATCTGGTTGAAATGAAAAACACCCGGAGGTTTCCGCCTCCGGGTGTTTTTGTTTGCGAAAAGCTTGGGATCAAAAAAGGCTGCCGAAGCAGCCTTTTCAGGAAATCAGGATGCCGTGCGGTTCTGCCGGTTGGCGATGAGATCTTCGACGACGGCCGGATCGGCGAGCGTCGAGGTATCCCCCAGCGCACCGAAATCATCCTCGGCAATCTTGCGCAGGATACGCCGCATGATCTTGCCGGAGCGGGTCTTGGGCAGGCCCGGTGCGAACTGGATCTTGTCCGGTGTCGCAACCGGTCCGATCTCGTTGCGGACGTGCTTCACAAGCTCCTCGCGAAGCGCATAATCGCCGTTCTGGCCCGCCATCAGCGTGACATAACAATAGATACCCTGCCCCTTTATGGGATGCGGATAACCGACCACGGCCGCTTCCGAAACGAGGTGATGCGACACCAGCGCCGATTCCACTTCGGCCGTGCCAAGACGATGACCGGAGACGTTCAGCACGTCGTCGACGCGGCCGGTGATCCAGTAATAACCGTCCTCGTCGCGCCGGCAGCCATCGCCGGTGAAATACTTGCCCTTGTAGGTGGAAAAGTATGTATCGACGAAGCGCTGGTGATCGCCATAGACGGAGCGCGACTGGCCAGGCCAGCTGTCGGTGATGCAGAGATTGCCGTCCGCCGGCCCCTCCAGCACATTGCCTTCAGCATCGACAAGCTGCGGCTGCACGCCGAAGAACGGCCTCGTTGCCGAGCCCGGTTTCAGATCGCTCGCACCCGGCAGCGGCGAAATGAGAATGCCACCGGTTTCCGTCTGCCACCAGGTGTCGACGATGGGGCTCTTGTCCTCGCCGACCACATGGTAATACCACTCCCAGGCTTCCGGATTGATCGGTTCGCCAACCGTGCCGAGAAGCCGCAGGCTGTCGCGTGATGAACGCGTGACGAACTGGTCACCCGCCCCCATCAGCGATCGGAGCGCCGTCGGTGCGGTATAGAAGATATTGACCTTGTGCTTGTCGATAACCTCCCAGAAGCGGCCCTGATCCGGGAAGTTGGGCACACCTTCGAACATCAGCGTCGTCGCGCAGTTCGCAAGCGGTCCATAGACGATGTAGGAATGGCCGGTGACCCAGCCGACATCGGCGGTACACCAGAACACTTCGCCGTCCTTGTAGTCGAACACATACTCATGCGTCATCGACGTATAGACAAGGTAGCCGCCCGTGGTGTGCAGCACGCCTTTCGGCTTGCCGGTGGAGCCTGACGTGTAGAGGATGAACAGCGGATCTTCCGCCCGCATCTTCGCCGGCGGGCAATCCGGTTTCACGGTGGCGATTTCCTGATGGTACCAGACGTCACGGCCGGGCGCCCAGCCGGTCTTGCCGCCGGTGCGGCGCACGACAAGAACCTTGTTGACGATGACATATTGCTTGGCGGCGATGTCGATCGCCTTGTCGGTATTTTCTTTGAGCGGGATCGGCTTGCCGCCGCGCACGCCCTCGTCGCAGGTAATGACGAATGTCGATTCGCAATCGACGATACGGCCGGCCAGCGCTTCCGGCGAGAAACCGCCAAAGACGACGGAATGCACGGCGCCGATACGGGCGCAGGCGAGCATGGCATAAGCTGCCTCGGGTATCATCGGCATGTAGATGGTGACGCGGTCGCCCTTCTTGACGCCGTGCTTCTTCAGCACGTTCGCCAGGCGGCAGACATAGTCGTAGAGCTGGTTATAGGTGATCTTCTTGTCGATATAGGGATTGTCGCCTTCCCAGATGATCGCCGTGCGCTCGCCATGTGTCTTCAGGTGCCTGTCGATACAGTTGTAGGAGACGTTGGTCAGGCCGTCCTCGAACCACTTGATCGGCACCCTGCCCTTGAAGGACGTGTTCTTGACCTTGGTGTAAGGCTTGAACCAGTCGATCCGCCGGCCGTGTTTGTCCCAGAACTTTTCGGGATTCTCGACGCTCTCCTGATACCATTTCTGGTACCGCTCATTGTCAATGAGCGTGCGGGCTTTCGCCGACTTGAGCACCGGATAGATTTTGGCAGACATGAACTCCTCCTGGAACCGGGTATGGCTTTTGACGCGGCCCGAGACTCCCACCTCAGGCATGTGTTGAATTCATAGCAGTTCAAATGCACACGGCAATTAGACAAAGGTCATTTGTTTCGCAAAGAATTGCAATTATGATGCAATCCGGTTATAGAGCGCCAATATCCCGGAAATCAGTGGTTGATACCACGCCCGCGACACCGGCGCGGACGGACAGAAGGACTGTATCTATGGCTCAACAATTGCTCATGCCAAAGGCAACGGCTGTATGGCTGGTTGACAACACGGCGCTGTCGTTCGATCAGATCGCCACGTTCTGCAAACTGCATCCGCTTGAAGTCAAGGCCATTGCCGATGGTGAAGCCGCGCAGGGCATCAAGGGCCTCGACCCGATCGCGACCGGACAGCTTTCCCGCGACGAAATCGCCCGCGCTGAAGGCAATCCCAACCACAAGCTCAAGCTTTCCGAGCCGAAGGTCCGCGTGCCGGAATCCAAGCGCCGTGGCCCGCGCTACACTCCGGTTTCCAAGCGTCAGGACCGCCCGAACGCCATTCTCTGGCTGGTTCGCAACCACCCGGAACTGAAGGATGCGCAGATTTCGCGTCTCGTCGGCACCACGAAATCCACCATCGAGCAGATTCGCGACCGCACCCACTGGAACTCGGCCAACCTGACGCCGATGGACCCGGTAACGCTCGGCCTCTGCAGCCAGATCGATCTTGATCTTGAAGTCGAACGCGCCTCGCGCGGCCGCCCGCTGCCAACAGCCGAAGAGCTTGGCAACACGCTACAGCCGGCAACGGCAACGGAAGGTCTGGATTACAACTTCCAGCGTGAGGAAGAAGAGCAGATCGACGCCGACGCCGTGTTCAAGAAGCTCTCCTCGCTGAAGTCTGCACCGAAGGACGAAGACGAGGACGATCAATACTGATCGAAAGTCTTGCATCGTTTGAAAACCCGGCCGCAGTGCCGGGTTTTTTGTTGGATGATTTATCGCGCGCCGAAGATCGCCGAACCGACCCGCACGCTGGTGGCACCGAATTCGGCTGCGGTTTCGAAATCGCCGGACATGCCCATGGAAAGCTTCTCAAGGCCGCATTCCTTGGCAAGCTTCGCTAGAAGAGCGAAATGCGGTCCGGGATTTTCCTCCGCCGGCGGAATGCACATCAGTCCCTCGACCGGCAGCTTAAGCTCATCCCGGCACAAAGCCACGAAGGCGACCGTCTCGCGCGGATCGATGCCGGCCTTCTGCGGCTCGAGCCCAGTATTGACCTGCACATAAAAACGGAGGCTGCGACCCTGTTTGCCGCATTCCTCGGAAAGCGCGCGGGCGATCTTTTCCCGATCGATACTCTGCACGACGTCAAACAGCGCCACCGCATCCGCCGCCTTGTTGGATTGCAGCGGGCCGATCAGATGCAGCTCGATATCAGGTGTCTTTTCTTTAAGAGCGGGCCACTTGCCCTGCGCCTCCTGAACGCGGTTCTCGCCGAACACGCGCTGACCACTGTCGATGACCGGCTGGATCGCTTCCGCGTCGAATGTCTTCGAAACGGCGACGAGCGTGACCTCGCCTGCCTTGCGGCCGGATTTTTCCGCAGCTTCCGCGATCCGCTGCCTGACATCCTCAAGACGTGCTTCGATTTCCATCACAGGACCTTTTTTAAACCGTTCGAACCGCTAACTAGACGCCGATTGCCCTGATGCCAAGCGGGTTTAGCACCATTTGAGGCACGCTGCCCAAGATTGAACGCCCGAATGCCCCGCCAAACTTGACGCCCCGGTCGTTTCATGGTGAAGGTCAGCGCAAATTTTTCCCCTCGATACCCGGAATTCTAAACAATGGCCATCGAACGTTACAATCCTCGCGACGCCGAGCCGCGCTGGCAGCAGAAATGGAACGAAGACAATGTTTTCGTCACCGACAACAGCGATCCGCGCGAGAAGTATTACGTTCTAGAGATGTTTCCCTACCCGTCGGGACGCATTCACATGGGCCATGTCCGCAACTATGCGATGGGTGATGTCGTTGCACGCTACAAGCGCGCGCGCGGCTTCAACGTTCTGCACCCCATGGGCTGGGACGCCTTCGGCATGCCTGCCGAAAACGCAGCCATGCAGAACAAGGTTCATCCGAAGGACTGGACCTATCAGAACATCGCCACCATGCGCGGCCAGCTGAAATCCATGGGCCTGTCGCTGGACTGGACCCGCGAATTCGCCACCTGCGATGTCGAATATTACCATCGCCAGCAGGCGCTGTTTGTCGATTTCATGGAAAAGGGTCTGGTTTACCGCAAGCAATCGAAGGTCAACTGGGACCCGGTAGACCACACGGTTCTGGCCAATGAGCAGGTGATCGACGGCCGCGGCTGGCGCTCCGGCGCACTGGTCGAACAGCGCGAACTGACGCAATGGTTCTTCCGCATCACCGATTTCAGCCAGGACCTGCTGGACGAACTGGACGAACTGGATCAGTGGCCGGAAAAAGTGCGCCTGATGCAGAAAAACTGGATCGGCCGTTCCGAAGGCCTGTCGCTGCGCTGGCAGACCGTTGCTGACACGGCGCCGGAAGGTTTCTCCGACATCACCGTCTATACGACGCGTCCCGACACGCTGTTCGGCGCGTCCTTCCTGGCAATCGCCGCCGACCATCCGCTGGCAAAAGAACTGTCGGCGACCAACCCTGACATTGCCGAATTCTGCGACGAATGCCGCCGCCATGGCACGTCTTTGGCAGCGCTGGAAACCGCCGAAAAGAAGGGTATCGATACCGGCGTCAAGGTCGTGCATCCGCTGGATCCCAGCTGGGAACTGCCCGTCTATGTCGCCAATTTTGTATTGATGGATTACGGCACCGGCGCAATCTTCGGCTGCCCCTCCGGCGATCAGCGCGACCTGGACTTTGCCCGCAAATACGGCCTGCCAGTCGTGGCCGTCGTCGCACCCGAAGGTCCGGATGCTGAAAGCTTCACCGTTGAGGACACCGCCTTCACCGACGATGGCGTGATGATCAATTCGGGCTTCCTGAACGGCATGAAGACGACAGACGCCTTCGAAGCCGTCGTGCAGACGCTGTCGGCTCAGTCTCTGGGCAACGCGCCGCAAGCCGAACGCAAGGTCAATTTCCGCCTGCGTGACTGGGGCATTTCCCGCCAGCGTTACTGGGGTTGCCCGATCCCGGTCATCCACTGCGAAGTCTGCGGCGTCGTGCCGGTTCCGAAAAAGGACCTGCCCGTCAAGCTGCCCGACGACGTGACTTTCGACGTGCCTGGCAACCCTTTGGATCGCCACCCGACATGGCGTCATGTCTCCTGCCCGCAATGCGGCCATGACGCACGCCGTGAAACGGATACGATGGATACCTTCGTCGATTCCAGCTGGTATTACACGCGCTTCACCGCGCCGTGGGAAGACGCGCCGACCGATCCGAAGGTCGCCAATCACTGGCTGCCGGTGGACCAATATATCGGCGGCATCGAACACGCGATCCTGCATCTGCTCTATTCGCGCTTCTTCACCCGCGCGATGCGCGAGACAGGCCATGTGGACGTCAAGGAACCCTTCAAGGGCCTCTTCACCCAGGGCATGGTGGTCCACGAGACCTATAGCCGCGGTGAAGGCCTGACGCGCGAATGGGTGCCACCTGCGGAACTGAGGATCGAGGAAACCGACGGCGCGCGCCGGGCGTTCCTGCTCTCTTCCGGCGAAGAGGTGAAGATCGGCTCCATCGAAAAAATGTCGAAGTCGAAGAAGAACGTGGTCGATCCTGACGATATCATCGCATCTTACGGCGCCGATACCGCACGCTTCTTCGTTCTCTCAGATTCTCCACCCGATCGCGACGTCATCTGGTCCGAAGCCGGCGTGGAAGGTGCAAACCGATTCGTCCAGCGTGTCTGGCGCATCATCGGTGAAGCCGCCGCACAGTTGAAGGCCGTCAAGCCGAAGCCGGCGACCGAAGGTGAAGGCCTGGCCGCCTCCAAGGCCGCCCACAAAACGCTGAAGGCCGTTCAGGAAGATCTGGACAAGCTCGCGTTCAATAAGGCCATCGCTCGCATTTACGAACTGGTCAACGCGCTGGCGGGTCCGCTGGCCGACGTTGCTTCCGGCGGCAAATCCGACGACGTGAAGGCGGCCGCGCGTGACGCCGTCGAAATCCTGATCCGCATCATCGCGCCCATGACGCCGCATCTTGCGGAAGAATGCTGGTCGGCGCTGGGCAATGAAGGCTTGGTGGCTGAGACGCCATGGCCGACTTTCGTGGCTTCGCTGGTCGAGGAAAACGATGTCGTCATGCCAGTACAGGTCAATGGCAAGAAGCGCGGTGAATTGACAATCGCGCGCGATGCGGATCAAGATGCGGTCCGCACGGCTGCCCTTGCGCTGGATGCCGTCAAATCCATTCTTGCCGGTGGCGAGCCCAAAAAAGTCATCGTGGTTCCGCAGAGGATTGTGAACATTGTTGTCTGACGTTTTTTCGAGATGGAGCCGCGTCGCGGCAGCAATTTCCGTCGTGATGGTGGCTGGTCTTCTGGCGGGCTGCCAGGTGCGCCCGCTTTATGGCGAAGCTTCCGGAACCAAGGAAAGACTGGCGGCCGTCAGCATCTCCCAGACCGGCGGCAGGGTCGGACAGGAAGTACGCAACCATCTGATCTTCCTGACGTCCGGCGGTGCCGGCGAACCGGCCACGGCGCAATATAACGTCAAGATTGCCGTAGGCTCGAGCGCCAGTTCGACGGAAGTGCAGAACTACGATCTGACGACGCGCACGAACAACAACTACGACGGCCCCTATCCCGGCCGTGTCGTGATGAGTGGTCAATACGTTCTGACGCGCGTTTCCGATGGTCAGATTCTGCGTTCCGCACGCCGCAGCGTGACGGCGCAGGTGGATCTACCGCAGCAGGAATTCGCCAAGATCCGGGCGATCCGCGATGCCGAAAACCGTGCGGCCCGCGAACTGGCTGAAATCATCCGCACCGATATCGCCGCCACCCTCGGCCGCTGAGAGCGGCGGCCGTGGCGGAGATAAAGTCCCATGAGTTCGAGCGCTTCGCCGAAAATCCGGCGGAGCGCTTTCGCGTTTTTGTGCTCTACGGCCCGGATCGTGGTCTGGTATCTGAGCGGGCAGGCGTCATCGCGAAGAAGACCGGCATCGACCCCGATGATGCTTTCGCATCGTTGAAACTGACCGCATCCGATCTGCAGGGCGACCCTGGCCGCCTGCTCGATGAAGTGAACTCGATCGGCCTTTTTGGCGGCGAAAAACTCGTCTGGGTCAAAGGCGCCGCCGCCGAAAAGCCGCTGGTGGATGCGCTTCAGATTCTGGCGGACGCACCACCGGAAGCAAGCTTCCTGATCATCGAAGCGGGCGACGTCAAAAAGGGCACGGGGCTACGCAAGATCGCGGATCCGGCTCGCTCCATCGCCGCAATCCCCTGTTATGCGGACGATGCGCGCTCCCTGAATGCATTGATCGATCAGGAGCTCTCCGCGAATAATCTGCGGATTGCACCAGCTGCACGGCAAAGGCTGATCGAGCAACTCGGCGGCGACCGTATCGCCTCGCGTAACGAAATCCGCAAGCTCGCACTCTATTGCCTCGGGGCCGACGTGATCGAGGAAGATGACATTCTGGCCATCATCGGCGATGCCAGTACGGTGTCCGCCGACGACGCCGTCGATGCCATTCTGAAAGGCGACAGAAACGCCTTTTTCCATGCCACCCAGAAGATCATTTCATCGAAAACCCCGATCTTCCTCGTCCTCCAGGGATGCCTCAAGCAATTCCAGCTGCTCGACCAGATGCGGGCCGAAATGGATGAGAAAAAGCAGCAGGCCGGCCAGGTCATGCAGACGCTTGGGCGCCATATCCATTTTCGCCGGAAACCGATCATCGAAAGAGCGCTGCGGACATGGCAGCCAGCGGCGATTGCCCGCGAGATGAACCGCTTGCAGGCAGCCATCCTGCAAAGCCGCCAGCGGCAAAGCCTAGAGGAAAGCGTGGCTCTTCTGACATTGCTATCGACCACGCTTCAGTCCGGCCGGGGTGGATGAACAAAAAGCCCTCGCGCTGGTGCGACGAGGGCTTTTCAAATGTTGATCCGGGAACTTCTGGTTCAGTCGCCCTTGCCGGGTTCGGCAGAGAAATAAAGCTCCAGCTTTCCTTCGACCCCGTCCATTTCCTTGGCTTCCGGCATCGGATCACGCTTGATGGTGATATTCGGCCAGATGGCCGCATATTCGGTATTGAGCTTCAACCACTTGTCGAGACCCGGCTCCGTATCGGGCTTGATAGCCTCAGCGGGACATTCCGGTTCGCACACACCGCAATCGATGCATTCATCGGGATTGATGGCGAGGAAATTTTCACCCTCGTAAAAGCAGTCGACGGGGCAGACCTCAACGCAATCGGTATATTTGCAGCGGATGCAATTGTCGGTCACGACATATGTCATGATGAACTCCAGAATATGCAGGCCGGGTCTTTGGGCTTCGGAACACAAGCCGTCGCCCGGAATTCAGACAGGGCAATTTCGCAAGTGACGTAATGCCTTTGCCTGCAGATAGCAAGGATAACAATTCTGAAAAACGGGATCGACCTGGAGGTTTATTCTAATCTTTGCTTCCGTCACTGTCAGACAGAAACCTGTCGAGCGCCCTGCGCTCTTTTTTGGTCGGGCGTCCGCTGCCAGGCTCGCGCAGCGCCTGTTCGAGAGGGCTCAGCCTGTCGGACGGCTCCCGTGGCGGCGTCTGGTCATCGTAGAGAAGCCTGGCTTCCTCATAAGGTCCGCGCCGCGCTCCGCCGGATTTGACGACGAGCACCTTGTCCATCCGCTCAAAGCGAATCTCCAGCTTGTCCCCCATCTTCACCATATGGCTGGGCTGGCGGATGGCAATGCCGTTGACCTTGACGTGGCCGGACTGGATGTAGCTCTGGGCCAGCGATCGGGACTTGGCCATGCGAGCAAAGAACAGCCACTTGTCCAGACGCTGACGCGTGCTCTCCAGTGGCTGTTCGTTGCTTCCCATGAGCTTACTTCTTCAGCTGCTCCTTGAGCGCAGCAAGCTTTGCGAAGGGCGAATCCGGATCCATCGGCTTCTCCTTGCGCGGTGGCTTGGCTTCGAAGCGCTGCTGACCCTGCGGCTTTCCACCACGGTCATTACGCTCCGGCCGGTCTTTGCGCTCCCCGCGATCATTGTTGCGGTTGTTGCCGCGATCGGGTCTACCGCCGTCACGCTTGCGCTCGCCATCGCCACCGCGATTGGCTGCTTCGCGATTTGCACCGTCGCGATTTGGATTGTCACGGTTTGCACCGTCACGATTGTCGCGGCGGCCTTCGCCGCGACGCTCGCCCTGTTCGCGTGCGCCTTCACGACCCTGACCACGATGGCCGGGGCGACGGTTTTCGCCGCGCTGATTTTCGTTGCGACCACCCGGACGCCACAGAAGAACGGGCTTCGGCTCGGTAGGTTCAGTGCCTTCGGCAGACACGGCCTCGCTTGCGACAACCTCTTCACCGACAACTTCCACGACCGCCGCCTCGGAAGCGTCGCCTTCAGCAACTGCCGCCGTTTCGGTTTCCTGCTCCTCGGAAGCTGGCTCATCCTGCTCGGTCTCAGCGCTTTCCTCTTCGCCCGTCACCGCTTCCGTGGCGACAGGAGCGGCAGCACCAGTCTGGCCGGCGAGGAAGGCCTGCGCCTCTTCCGCCGTGACCTGATCGGCACGGTAACCGAGGCCCTTGAGAATTTCTTCCATGTCGTCGAGCGTTGCGCCGAGAATGGAAAGCATGGCGGTCGTCGTCGTGAAACGGCGACCATCATAAGCACCTTCCGGACGCGGCTGCTGACCGGGCTTCCACTGCAGCAGCGGGCGGATGAGATCGGCCAGACGCTCGAGAATGTCGATACGCACGGCGCGCTTTCCGAGGAAACGGAAACCGGCGAGCTTGTAGAACATCCGCTCGAAGCTGGCATCTGTCACAACCGAGGTGCGGCCCGCGGCCAGCACCGGAATAAGATCGCCATAACCCGGCCTGCCGAGACCATCATTCTTCAGCGCCCAGAGCAGCGTGACAAGCTCGGCCGGGGCCGGCTTCAGCAATGCGGGCAGGAAAACGTGATATGCGCCGAAACGCACGCCATAGCGGCGCATGGAGGCGCGCGCATCCTGATCGAGCGACTTCACGTCTTCGGTGACGTCGCGGCGGAACAGAACGCCAAGATTTTCGACCAGCTGGAACGCCAGTCCTTTCGCCAGACCCTGAAGGTCTTCGGCGCGAGAAATATCGTCCAGCGGCTTCAGCACGGTCGCAATCTGATGATTGACGAAACGTTCGACGCGCGCCAGCGCATGATCGCGGGCATTGCCGCTCAATTGCTCGTCCGCGAACAGGATCACCCGCGGCTTCATGATATTATCGCCTGCCGAAAGGCGGGCCACCGGCTCGCCCAACCAGCGAACCAGACCATCGGAGCTCAAAGCGAGATCACCATTTCCACTGGCATGCAAACGCGCGGCACGCGCCTCATATTCGAGCGCGAGCGCCTTCTGCGCAGCAGCCTGCACGGCCTTCTGATCCGGCCCTTCCATTCCCGACACCGGCGTGAACCGGAATCCGGCCAATTGACCGACGTGATGTCCTTCTACGAAGACATCACCATTTACACTGATTTCAGCTTCAAGCATCGCATTCTCTCTCAGGCGCCTCATGAGCACAGATGTCCTGCGATCAACAAAGCGTTTCGTCAACCTTTCATGTAGCGCATCGGACAATCGATCCTCGATTTCCCGCGTCTTTTCTTGCCAGTGTGTCGGATCGGCAAGCCATCCTGGGCGGTTCGATACATAAGTCCATGTTCTGATCTGCGCAATCCTCGCAGACAATGTATCGATCTCTCCATCCGTACGATCGGCGCGGCGCACCTGCTCGGCCATGAAATCCTCGTTCACCGCCCCGCGCTTGACGAGGTCGAAATAGAGTGTGGAGATCAGATCGGCATGCTGTGCGGGGGCGATGCGGCGATAATCGGGCAGCGCGCAGGCCTCCCAGAGTTTTTCCACCCGCGCATCCGTCGTCGTCACGTCGATGATCTCAGGATAACGAGACAGATACTCCAGCGCCTGCTGATCGATGGCCGGCAGGGCACGCGAAAGCCCCTGGATCGCTGGGGCGGCGTCGAGGCTCGTGCGCAGATTGGCGATGGAGGAAAAATCGAAATTTTTCGTCCGCCATTGCAGCACCTTCACTGCATCGAACTGATGGGTTTCGATACGCTTTACCAACTCATCGTCGAACGGATCGACACGCCCCGTCACACCGAACGTGCCATCGCGAAGATGGCGGCCGGCGCGGCCGGCGATCTGGCCGATCTCGCCCGGATTGAGATTGCGGAACTGGTAACCGTCGAATTTGCGGTCCTGCGCGAAGGCGACATGATCGACATCAAGGTTGAGGCCCATGCCGATGGCGTCCGTCGCGACAAGATATTCCACATCGCCCGACTGGTAGAGACCCACCTGCGCATTGCGCGTGCGCGGCGAAAGCGCGCCCATCACCACGGCCGCACCACCGCGCTGGCGACGCACCAACTCGGCAATGGCATAAACCTCTTCCGCCGAAAAGGCGACGATCGCCGTGCGTTGCGGCAGGCGGGTGATCTTCTTCTGGCCCGCATAAAAAAGCTGCGACAGACGCGGCCGCTCGACCACGGTTATTCCCGGCAGCAGCTTTTCAAGGATCGGGCGCATCGTGCCGGCACCCAGAAGCAGCGTCTCTTCCCGCCCGCGCAGATGCAGCACCCGGTCGGTGAAGATATGACCACGCTCAAGATCGCCGGCCAGCTGCACCTCGTCGATGGCGACGAAGGGGGCGGTTGTCTCGCGCGGCATGGCTTCAACGGTGCAGACGGAATATTTGGCTTTGGACGGTGCGATTTTTTCTTCGCCTGTTATCAGCGCCACATTCGGCGCCCCCACCTTTTCGACCAGACGGGTATAGACCTCGCGCGCCAGAAGACGCAGCGGCAGGCCAATGACGCCGCTGCCATGCGCGACCATACGCTCGATCGCGTAATGGGTCTTGCCGGTATTGGTGGGGCCGAGAACGGCCGTGACACCGCGGCCGCTCAGGATCATGGGGCGAAAATTCAACGTAGTATCCGCGAATCGACTTCATCTGCTTGCCGTGCCGCCCGGCATCACCGGATGCGGGCCGCACGCACCACACATGGCAATGCGCGCCGACAAAGGCAATAGGCCTCACCCGTAAAGTGGCGGAGGGGGGATTCTCAGGCGGAATTTCCATTCAGATTCAGCGGCTTGAGGGTTCAAAAAGAATCCGGCGAAAATGGAATCGATTCGGCTACGGAACAGTCTGCGAACGAATCGAATACGAATCGCTGACTCGCCCTGATTCCGTTTTTGTTCTCCGCAATATCTGGTTGAAGAATTCGTGTCTCATACCAGATTGTGAATCCGGGTAAGTCCTTGCCCGGATTCAGCTTTCCATCACCGGGAAATGCCGCAATGGCCTGTCAAGCGACAATTGCGGAGAGCGCTCTTCACCCTTGGCGAAGGGTCCCGGTCAAAGCGCCTCGCCGGCAAGAAGGCGCGGCGCATTCGCATCCGTCGTACCGGCGGCCTGACCGATGAAATAGGACTTGAGGCCCGGCAAACGATCGACAACACCCAGACCGAAATCGCGCATGATGCGGATGGGACCGACATCGTTGGAAAAAAGCCGGTTCAGCACATCCGTCGTCACACCCATGCGCAACGTGTCGAAACGCCGCCAGGATTGATACCGCTCGAGAACGTTGAGAGAGCCAATATCGAGACCGAGACGGTCAGCCTCGACCACGGTTTCGGCGAGTGCTGCCACATCCTTGAAGCCGAGATTGAGGCCCTGTCCGGAAATCGGATGAATGCCGTGCGCTGCGTCACCAGCAAGCGCAAACCGCGGCGCGACGAAGGAGCGCGCCAGCGTCAGGCCCAGCGGAAAGGCCCGCCGGGGGCCGACCGGACGGACGGGACCGAGCTTGTGGCCGAACCGGCGCTCCAACTCCTCCTCAAATACTAGATCGTCGGAAGCGACCAGCCTGTCAGCATCGGCCGTGCGCTCGGTCCAGACAAGCGAGGAGCGGTTTCCCTTCAACGGCAGGATGGCAAAGGGGCCGGAGGGCAGGAAATGCTCCTCCGCGCAGCCCTCATGCGGCCGTTCGTGCTCGACGGTCGTGACGATGCCGGACTGGTCGTAGGCCCAATGCACCGTCTTGATGCCAGCCATGTCCCGTAGCGCCGAGCGAACACCGTCGCAGGCAATGAGCAATCGCGCGTCCAGCGATGAACCGTCGGAAAGGGTGATGGCTGTCGATTGCGGTCCCGCAGTAAAACCGGAAACACTGAAACCGTGGCGGATTTCAATGCCGAGACGCTCACAAACGCCACGCAGCGCGCCCACCATCGCAACATTCGGGACCATATGGGCAAAAGGCCTGCCCTCCTCCACGGCGCCGTCAAAGGTCAGAAAGACCGGGCGGACGGGATCGGCGGTCTTCGAATCGGTGACCACCATCTTGTGGATCGGCTGCGCCTCGGGCTCGATCTCGTTCCATATGCCGAAAACATCGAGCATGCGCGTGGCCGCCGCAATGACGGCGGAGGCGCGGACATCCTTCTTCCAGACATCATCAGGGGCGGCTTCAATCACCTGTACATTGAGGTGCGGAGCAGCCTGCTTGATTGCGACAGCAGCGGAAAGACCGACATATCCGCCACCTGCAACTACCACGTCCAGCATCGCGCTTCTCCTCAAATCTTGTACACGCATCATCGGCGCACTATAGACCATGTGACGTCTTCCTACAGCCGGAGCAGGCCGAAAAAATGTCGCACCCCTCGCAAACATCAGACCCGATGGTCAATCTCATCGCCACGCTCGATCTTGAGAAGCTGGAAGAGAACCTCTATCGGGGCGAAAGCCCGCAGATCGGCTGGCAGCGAGTTTTTGGCGGCCAGGTCATCGCACAGGCCCTGATCGCCGCGCAGAGAACCGTGGATGACGACCGCTTGGTACATTCGCTACATGCTTATTTCATGCGCCCGGGCGACCCGCTCGTGCCTATCGTCTATCAAGTGGAGCGTATCCGCGACGGCGCAAGCTTCTGCACCCGCCGCGTGGTCGCCATCCAGCACGGCAAGGCGATTTTTTCCATGTCGGCGTCGTTTCAGATCTTCGAGGACGGCTTTAACCATCAGATCAGGATGCCTGATGTAACGCAGCCCGAAAAACTGATGAGCGAGGAGCAGATGCAGGCGGCCTTCCTCGCCAAGGCGCCGGCTTCGATCCGCAAATACTGGAGCAACAAACGGCCGATCGAGATAAGGCCGGTTTCGCTGACCCATTATATCTCGAAGGAAAAGCTGGAGCCGCAGCAGGATATCTGGGTCCGCGCCGTCGGCGACGTGCCTGATGATCCACGCCTGCAATCGGCCGTTCTCGCCTATCTCTCGGACATGACGCTGCTCGACACCTCGCTCTACGCCCATGGAACGACCATCTTCGATCCGTCCATCCAGGTAGCGAGTCTGGACCATGCCATGTGGTTCCACCGCCCCTGCCGGCTGGATGACTGGCTGCTCTACACCCAGGACAGTCCCAGCGCCTCTGGCGCGCGCGGCCTGACCCGTGGCAATATTTTCACCAGACAGGGTGAACTTGTCGCCTCCGTGGCGCAGGAGGGGTTGATCCGCAAAAGGGCAAATGATTAAATAATGTGCTTTTTTCAAAAATCGCACATTTTATAGACGCATTTTTTGGCGACAAATGCCCCTTTTTCAGACGTCAGTCATATAAGTTTTATATTTCAATAAGTTAAGAGAACACTCCAAAACTGGCACGCCCTTTGAATGTATGTCCGCAGTCGCTGTTACTGATCTGCCAGCGGCAAGGAGAGTCGGCTCCATGCCGAGGACAAACAAAGGATGGGAAACCAGATGAAAATTGTGATGGCCATTATCAAGCCGTTCAAGCTGGATGAGGTGCGCGAAGCCCTCACCGGCGTCGGCATCCAGGGCCTGACCGTGACCGAGGTGAAGGGTTACGGACGTCAGAAGGGGCATACCGAGATTTATCGCGGCACGGAATACGCGGTGAGCTTCCTTCCCAAGCTGAAAATCGAGATCGCAGTTCCATCCGACGTCGTCGACAAGGCCGTCGAGGCGATCGCGTCTGCGGCAAAGACCGGGCAGATCGGTGACGGCAAGATCTTTGTCTACTCTATCGAACAGGCCGTGCGCATCCGTACCGGCGAAACCAACACAGAAGCGCTTTAAAGCACGGCTGACAGGGGAGTTTTCCAACTATGCAACTCAACAAGTTTTTGATGCTCGGCAAGCTGGGCGCCGCAGCGACGGCCCTGATGGCCCCGGCCATCGCTTTTGCCCAGGATGCAGCGCCGGCAGTCGCGGCAGCGGCTCCTGTACCGGAAAAAGCCGATACCGCCTTCATGTATATCGCAACGATCCTCGTGCTGTTCATGATCATTCCGGGTCTGGCGCTGTTTTACGGCGGTCTGGTCCGCACCAAGAACATGCTCTCCGTTCTCATGCAGTGCACGGTCATCGGCGCAGTCATGATGCTCGTCTGGGTCATCTACGGTTACTCCTTCGCCTTCGGCGGCGGCACCGGCCCCTATTTCGGCGGCTTCGGCAAACTGTTCCTGTCGGGCGTTTCGCTTGACAGCACCTCGGCAACCTTCTCGCAGGGCGTCGTGATCTACGAATACACCTTCATCGCCTTCCAGATGACCTTTGCGGCCATCACGCCTGCGCTGATCATCGGTGCTTTCGCAGAACGCGTGAAGTTCTCCGCCGTCATCCTCTTCACCATCCTGTGGGCGACCTTCGTGTATTTCCCGATCGCTCACATGGTCTGGGATGCAAACGGCCTGATCTTCGGCATGGGCGCTCTCGACTTCGCCGGCGGCACCGTCGTTCACATCAATGCCGGTATCGCCGGTCTGATCGGCGCGATCATGGTCGGCAAGCGCACCGGCTTCGGCAAGGACATGATGGCCCCCCACTCCATGACCCTGACGCTCGTCGGTGCAGCCATGCTGTGGTTCGGCTGGTTCGGCTTCAACGCCGGCTCCAACCTCGAAGCATCCGGTGGTGCGGTTCTCGCAACCATGAACACCTTCCTCGCAACGGCTGCAGCTATCGTTTCCTGGTCGCTGGTTGAAAGCTTCACCCGTGGCAAGGCCTCCATGCTGGGCGCCGCTTCGGGCATGATCGCCGGCCTCGTCGCCGTCACGCCTGCCGCCGGCTCTGTTGGCCCGATGGGTGCCATCGTTCTCGGCCTTATCGTCTCGCCGATCTGCTACTTCTTCGTCTCCGTGGTGAAGAACAAGTTCGGTTATGACGACACTGCCGACGTCTTCGGCGTTCACGGCATTGGTGGCATCATCGGCGCGCTCGGCACCGGTATCTTCACCTCGCCGCTGCTTGGCGGCACCGGCAAGGCCGATTTCTCCATCGCCTCGCAGCTCTGGACCCAGTTCGTTGCCGTCGCCATCACCATCGTGTGGTGCGCCGTCGTCTCGGCTATCCTCTACAAGATCGTCGACGTGATCGTTGGCCTCAGGGTTCCGGTCGAAGCCGAACGCGAAGGTCTCGACCTCGCAACCCACGGCGAAGCCGCTTACCACTCCTGATATCAGGGAAAAGGGGCTCTCCATCCCCTCTCCCGCAAGAAGGCCCGCTCCGGCGGGCCTTTTCTTTGCCGCAAATCCGCGCTCGGCTTCAAAAATCCGCATGGTTAACACGACATTAACCAGCGAGCGGTTAGTTTTCCCTGTCAATCCGGGACCAGGTCACCCTGCCGGATCTTGCCGAAACCACAAAACAACGGGTTCAGGGACATGGGCAGAATGCATTCTCCGACATTCGATGGTCGTCACACGCGCTTCGTGTTGACGGCATTTTTCGTGCGTCAGATCATGGCTCTTGCCGGTTTTGCTCTTTTGGCCACGATAGCACTGGGTATTGCCGCACTCGCTACATGGAATGTGGCGGATCCGAGCCTCTCCTATGCCACCGGGAACCAACCCACCAATCTTCTGGGTTACAGCGGCGCGATCTTTGCCGATATCGTGATGCAGTTTCTCGGGCTTTCCGCAATCATTTCATTCCTGCCCATCATCGCCTGGGCGATTGCTCTCATCGCCGGGCGCAAGTTCAATCGTATACCCGCCCGCCTCGTCGCATGGGTTGCGGGCGCCATCGTCTGCGCCGCCTCGCTCGGCTGTTTTCCGGCACCGGTCACATGGCCCCTGCCGAACGGCATTGGCGGCGTCATTGGTGACATGATCCTGCGCTTCCCCGCGCTTTTCATCGGCGCTTACCCCACCGGCACCATCGCCACAGTACTCGGCGTCATATTCGCGGCGCCCGCCGCCTGGCTGATGCTGTTTGCCGCCGGTATCGTCGGCGGTCTGGACGACGAGCTGGAGCGGGAAGAAGCTGTCCCGGTCGCCACCAGCAAAGCCCGCGCTGCCCGTGAAGCGGAAGAGGATGATGAGGACGATGGCGAAGGCTTCTTCGCCAACATGCTCGCCTTTGGCGCAATGACGCATTACTGGTACATCACCCAGGCGCGCTTCCGCCGCCTGTTCGGCCTGAAGTCGAAATCCCTGCACGACGAATTCGAACATCCCTACGATTTCAATGAATATGAATTCGGCACGCTGAACGAACCCTCACGCCTGAAGACCGCGATCAATCGCCTCGACCAGCGCGCGGAACCGTCTTTCGAAGAACGCGCCGCATCGCGCCGGCAAATGTCGCCTCCCTCCATCGCGCTCGATCATGACGACGATATGGATGAGGAGCCGCCTTTCGACGCGGACGGACGCCGCCTGCCGAACGGTATTCTTTCCGACGACGAATCCGATGAAAAATTCACCGCCCGACAGGCCCCCGGACGTGGACAGCCCAGAATAACCGCGCCTTCCGCCCGTCCGAAGCCGAGTGAGCGCGTGACAAGAGAGGCGCAGGCCTCTTTCATCGCCGCCGACGGTTTCCAGCTGCCCACCGTCCATCTACTGGCCGAACCGAAGAATGTCGTGCGCGACAACATGCTGAGCGAAGAAGTGCTCGAACAGAATGCCCGCCTTCTGGAAGGCGTTCTCGAGGATTTCGGCGTCAAGGGTGAGATCATCCACGTCCGCCCCGGCCCGGTGGTTACACTTTACGAACTGGAGCCCGCGCCCGGCATCAAGTCTTCACGCGTCATTGGCCTTGCAGACGATATTGCCCGCTCCATGAGCGCGATCGCCGCCCGCGTCGCCGTCGTTCCCGGCCGCAATGCCATCGGCATCGAACTGCCGAACCAGACCCGCGAGACCGTGTTCCTGCGTGAGCTGATTGGCAGCCGCGATTTCGAAAACAGCAAGGCGAAGCTCGCCATGGCGCTCGGCAAAACCATCGGCGGCGAACCTGTCATCGCCGATCTTGCCAAGATGCCGCATCTGCTCGTCGCCGGCACCACGGGTTCCGGCAAGTCCGTCGCCATCAACACCATGATCCTGTCGCTGCTTTACCGCATGTCACCGGAACAGTGCCGCCTGATCATGATCGACCCGAAAATGCTGGAGCTGTCGATCTATGACGGCATTCCGCATCTGCTTTCCCCCGTCGTCACCGATCCGAAAAAGGCCGTCGTGGCCCTGAAATGGACCGTGCGCGAGATGGAAGAGCGCTACAAGAAGATGTCAAAGATCGGCGTGCGCAACATTGACGGCTTCAACAGCCGCGTGCAGCAGGCGCTGGACAAGGGTGAAATCCTCACCCGCACGGTACAGACAGGCTTCGACCGCCAGACCGGCGAAGCGATCTACGAGACGGAAGAATTCGATCTGAAGCCCCTGCCCTATATCGTCGTTATCATCGACGAAATGGCGGACCTGATGATGGTTGCCGGCAAGGACATCGAAGGCGCGGTGCAGCGGCTGGCGCAGATGGCGCGTGCCGCCGGCATCCACGTCATCATGGCCACCCAGCGCCCGTCCGTCGATGTCATCACCGGCACTATCAAAGCCAACTTCCCGACCCGCATCTCGTTCCAGGTGACGTCGAAGATCGACAGCCGCACGATCCTCGGAGAGCAGGGCGCCGAACAGCTGCTCGGCATGGGCGACATGCTCTATATGGCGGGCGGCGGACGCATCCAGCGTGTGCACGGCCCCTTCGTTTCCGATAATGAAGTCGAAGAAATCGTCGCCTACCTGAAGACACAAGGGTCGCCGGAATACCTGGAAGCGATCACCGAAGAAGACGATGAGGACGGCGCCGGCAGCGGCCCGGCCGGCGGTGGCAACTTCTCCGATTCCGAAGACCCCTACGATCAAGCTGTAGCCGTCGTTCTTCGGGATGGAAAAGCCTCCACTTCCTATGTACAGCGCCGTCTCGGCATCGGTTACAACCGTGCCGCCTCGCTGATCGAACGCATGGAGCAGGAAGGCATTATCGGCCCCGCCAACCACGCCGGAAAACGCGAAATCCTCGTACCGACAGAAGCAGACATCATCGAGCGATAAATCCGCAACCAAGCGGGGCTGAGAAGCGTTATTACACGCTTTCACGTCATGAAGCCGCCGCGTTTTATGCGGACAATCGCTGCGATGAAGGAGAACAGAATGAACGACCTGACCACCGGCGAAACGGCCAATGCAAGTGCTGCGCAAAATGGCGTGACGCGGCGTGGGGTGCTGAGAGCATTTTCCATGGCTGCGGTCATCGCGGGCCTGTCGCCGCTCAACGCATTTGCTCAGGCAGGCGGTAATACCGCAACGGCGCAAAAAATCGCCAATCATTTCTCTTCCGTCAAAACCATGATGGGTGAATTTGTGCAGTTCGGCCCGCGCGGCGAACAGACCGGCGGCAAGTTCTACATCGAGCGGCCTGGCAAGCTTCGCTTCAATTATGAAGACCCCTCGCCCATGCGCGTCATCTCCGATGGCAAGAATGTCGTCATCGGTAACATGAAGCTGAAGACATGGGATCTTTATCCGCTGTCGAAGACCCCGCTCAGCCTGCTTCTCTCCGACAAGATCGATCTCAGCAACCAGAAGGTTCGGGATGTAAAAGAAGAATCGGACCTGACCACAATCGTTTTGGGCGACAAAAGCGTGTTTGGCGATTCAACCATCACCCTGATGTTCGATCCGAAAACCTTCGATCTGAGGCAATGGACGACGACCGACGCCCAGAACAAGGACACGACGGTCATGATCTTCAACGTCCAGACCGGCGTGAACCTCGATGAACGTGTCTTCAACATCAATTATGAGGAAGTGCGCAAGCGCGGCTGACACTCCTCGCCCATGCAAGCTCTTCGAAAGGCGGCTCTCAGGTCGCCTTTTTCATTTTGCCGCTAAAATACATTCCCGTTTTCGTCGCGATGTTATAAGCCTGCGCCCCGGAACCATACCTCGAAGCTCTGCTTCGAGGTGATAGAAGCGGAGCCCATGCATGTCGTTTTCGATAACCACCTGGAACATTAATTCGGTCAGGCTCAGAATGCCGATCGTCGAGCAGTTTCTGGTGCGTTACAAACCCGACATTCTTTGCCTGCAGGAAACGAAATGCCCGAATGGCGAGTTTCCGATGAAACCACTGAAAGCGCTCGGTTACGAGCACGTCATCATCCATGGCCAGAAAGGCTATCACGGTGTGGCGATCGCCTCGAAAATCCCGCTGACCGAAGATCACCGGCAGGACTATTGCGGCATCGGCGATGCGCGGCATATTTCCGCGATTTTCCAGGTCGGATCGCGCCGCGTGCGGCTGCATAATTTCTACGTTCCGGCCGGCGGCGACGAGCCGGATCGGTCGATCAATCCGAAATTCGGCCACAAGCTCGATTTCATTGAGGAAATGAAGGCGCTGCGCGCCGATGGCCTGCCCGGAACCTCATCCATTCTCGTCGGCGATCTCAACATCGCACCGCTTGAAAATGACGTCTGGTCGCACAAGCAGCTTCTGAAGATCGTCAGCCACACGCCCGTCGAAACGGAAGGCATGCTGGATATCATGAAGAAGGGCAACTGGCTCGATCTGATGCGCCTGAACGTGCCGGAGACGGAAAAGATCTATACCTGGTGGAGCTACCGCGCCAAGGATTGGGAAGCCGCTAACCGCGGTCGCCGTCTCGACCATATCTGGTCCTCACAGGATCTCGGTTCCTCGCTTGAAAAAATCGAGATATTGCGTGAAGCCCGCGGCTGGAACCGGCCGTCGGACCACGTCCCGGTCACGGCTCATTTCCGCTTCTGACCAACGGAGCTGGCGTCAGACGAAGCGGTTCTGCAAACGGGCCGCACCCGCCGCCAGCGACGCAATATTATCGCGAATGCGCGCCGACACGATATCGGCAACCTCCGGAAACTCCTCCACCAGCCGGTGAAAGAGGATGCGCGTTATCCGGATGACCTCGGAATCTTCCGCTGCAACGGCGGTGAACTTCCTCTCGCAGAGAGTGAAAAGCGCCAGCTCCGAAAGCAGCGCACCCTTGCCGGGAGTCGCCTGCAACAGGGGTTTGCCGTCCCGCCCGGCCGTGAACAGTTCGAAATGACCCGATGTCACCGCAAAGGCGCATTCTGCCGGCGAATGTTCCCGGAACAATGTCTGCCCGGCGGATACCCGGCGGCGTTCCGCACCGAAGGCGATAAGCCGCAACTGATCGTCGCTGAACCCCGCAAATAACGGCACTTGCCCCAGCAGAATGATATCGTCCGTCAAGGCCATGTCGATCACTACTCCGGAAAGCCGCCTGCATCACTATAGCGGTTTTCCAATATCGGTCCTCAAAATACAAGACGTTGAAACGCCGCGCATCTTTTCAGGAGGCGCGGCGTGAGTTTTGCAGCGATGAACGAGCCCGGTCTCAAGGAACGATCTTGTAACCACCGTTCTCGGTCACCAGGATTTCGGCGTTGGAGGGATCCCGTTCGATCTTCTGGCGCAGACGATAGACATGCGTTTCGAGCGTATGCGTCGTCACACCGGAGTTGTAACCCCAGACCTCTTCCAGCAGAACATCGCGCGTTACCACCGTGCTGCCGGCGCGATAGAGGTAACGGATGATTGCCGCTTCCTTTTCCGTCAGCCGGATTTTTTTGCCGTCTTCGGTCGTCAGCAGCTTCTGGCTGGGCTTGAACTGATAGGGACCGACGGTGAAAACCGCATCCTCGCTCTGTTCATACTGGCGCAGCTGCGCCCGGATGCGTGCCAGAAGCACGGCAAAGCGGAACGGCTTCGTCACGTAATCATTCGCGCCCGCTTCCAGCCCGAGGATCGTATCGGAATCGGTGTCGTGCCCGGTGAGCATGATGATCGGTGCCTTGAAGCCGCCCTTGCGCAACAGCTTCACCGCTTCACGGCCGTCCATGTCCGGAAGGCCGACATCCATGATCAGAAGATCGACCTGGGCGGTTTTGGCAGTCTGCATCGCCTGCGCGGCGTTTGCACCGCTCAGAAGCGAGAATTCCTCATAGGGAGATAATTGCTCGGTCAGCGTCTCCCGAAGATCGTCGTCATCGTCCACCAGAAGGATAGTGCGAGCCGTCATTCGGATTCTCAGCCTTTCTTTCTTTAATCGTCAGCCAATTCAGCGATTTGCCGGTAAAAGGTCAACCCATTGCCATCATATGATGAAGTGCTATGACTTCACGTTAAATAACCTGCAAAGCAAAATCTCGTGAAAAACATGAGCAAACGTCCCCCGGAACAACGTAAACGCGTATCGACGCTCATGGTTCGGCCGGCCCCCATGAAAATCAGCCGGGCGATCGTGCAACTTGGGCATCTCACCTTTCACGCCGCCATCGGGCGCAATGGCCGCACCATGCTGAAACGCGAGGGAGACGGGAAATCACCGATTTCCGTTACCCGCCTGCTGCACGGATTTTATCGCGGCGATCGCATTTCCGCTACTGCAACTGCATTGCCAATGCAACGAACGCTAAAGTCCATGTTGTGGTGCGACGAGCCTGGCAATCCCAATTACAACAGGCTGGTAAAGGCACCCTTCACGCCAAGCCATGAAGAAATGATGCGTAAGGACGGCCTCTATGACGTCTGTCTCGTGCTGGACTGGAACATCACCTCGAGAAGCCGCAACCGCGGTTCGGCGATCTTCATGCATCTGATCCGGCCGGGATACGAGCCGACTGCGGGCTGCGTTGCCCTCCACCCTCGCGACATGCGGCGCATCCTGCCCCATATGCGCAAGGGTACGAAAATCCGTATCCTGTGATTTGCCTGCAGCCGATAAGACAACAAAAAACCCGCCATCAAGGCGGGTTTTTTTAGAAGGAAAAGGCCGTTATCAAGCGGCTTCGTCCTGAGAATCGTCCTCTTCAACGGTCTTGCCACGCTTGGGGCCCTTGGCAAGGTTGACTTCCACCAGGCGAACAGCCTCGGTTTCGGACATCTTGTTGACGGCGGCGATTTCGCGCGCCATGCGGTCGAGAGCAGCTTCGTAGAGCTGACGCTCGGAATAGGACTGCTCCGGCTGGTTTTCCGCACGATAGAGATCGCGTACAACTTCCGCAATCGCAATGAGATCGCCGGAATTGATCTTCGCATCATATTCCTGGGCGCGGCGCGACCACATGGTCCGCTTCACACGCGCCTTGCCCTGCACCACTTTCAGCGCCCGCTCGACAAAATCGCCTTCGGAAAGCTTGCGCATGCCGATGCTGACGGCTTTGGCGACGGGAACCTTAAGACGCATCTTGTCTTTTTCGAAATCAATGACAAAAAGCTCAAGCTTCATGCCGGCGACTTCTTGTTCCTCGATGGCAGAAATGGTACCGACACCATGAGCGGGATACACAATCGCTTCACCGGTTTTAAAACCGTGATGTGCTGGAGATTTCTTCTGCTGGGTCGTCATTCGTTCTAAAAACTCCCTGTTACATACCCGGGGATGCCGGGGTTGGGTCGGTCAGGCCCTGATGAGACGGGGGAACCGTCAGGTGACTCCGCACTGGTCCAGCCGTGCACGCAAAAACACACCTACCCGTCTTACGGGGTTCGATAACGTAAACGCTCGATATGTCACGGAAACCGCGTGCAAAAGAGGTGTTGCTTTCGTGGTGTTTTTGGGCACACAAATGCCACGCTGTGGATCAGTGTCGTTGGTGTACCACAAAAATAGGCGCAAATCAATAATTTGCTTCGACCGTGGCCGCAACATCACATGGCAGCTCTAGAACCGCCTAAAATTTAGCCGCTAAAATACTGTCAAATGCTTCGCGACAGACCCTCATGGCAAAAGAAGCAAAAAAATTTCACTTACCGACTGAAGAAACACGAAAGCCTCTTAAACTCTTCGTAATTCCACGCCAATATCCGATTCGACTGAAAAGGCAAATTCCGTAAATTGGCGGTGCTTTTTTATATTAAAGTGTGATTTTTGGAGGAATCCACGTCAAATGGGCTACAGAAACAATCCAAAACGCGAAAAACAGATCGAAAAAGCGCGCCAGCAGGCAATTGCCGAAAATGTCCAATTTCTTGATCCAGGTATTCTTTATGGAAGGGCGAGCGCCGACGATATAGAATATTATTCCGCCGAGATGCTGGCGGCCAGCGCAGCGCACAGCTTCGAGGCGCTTTCACACTGGACCGGAGAGACACCCCACATCAGCATCACCCAGGTGGAGGGCGTTTCGCCGCGGGATATTCCGGTCACGGTTCTGACCATTATCGGCCGCAACATGCCCTTCCTTTACGATTCCGTGATGGGCGAAGTCACCAGCAGCTATCGCGGCCTTTACCTCGCCGTGCACCCCATCCTCGTTCGCGATGACGATGCGCAGGCCGGTTACCGCCTTGCCGAACCCGAGGACGATCCCGCCGAAAATATCAGCCTCATCCAGCTGCATATCGCGCCGCTGACGCAGCAGACGGCCTCAGCGCTGGAAGAGCGGCTGCGCTTCGTGCTGACGCAGGTGCAATCCGCCTATCGCGACTGGCGGCCGATGCTGGCGAAGCTCGATGAAGCGCTGGACGAATTGTCGAAGCGCGGCTCGTCGCGGCGCAAGACCGAACGCACGGAAGCCGTCGAATTCCTCAACTGGCTTCGCAACGACAATTTCACCTTCCTCGGCATGCGCGACTACACCTATTCCGGCAAGGGAAAAAACGCCAAGATCGAGCGCGGTGATGGCGTCGGCCTCGGTAGCCTCAGCGACCCGGATGTGCGCGTGCTGCGCCTCGGCAAGAATGCCGTGACGACGACGCCTGAAATCCTCGCCTTTCTCGACGGCCCGGATTTCCTCATCGTCACCAAGGCGAATGTGAAATCCATCGTGCACCGCCGCGCCTATATGGATTATATCGGCATCAAGCGCTTTGACGAGGACGGCAATGTCATCGGCGAATTGCGCATCGTCGGCCTCTTCACGGCAACGGCCTATACGCGCTCGGTCAAGCAGATACCGCTGCTGCGCGCCAAGGTTGCGGATGTCGAGCGGCATTTCGGCTTCGACCCCAACAGCCATTCCGGCCGCATCCTGCAAAATACGCTGGAAGCCTATCCGCGTGACGATCTCTTCCAGATCGAGACTGACCTCCTGATCCGCTTCATCGAGCAGATCATGGAACTGAGCGACCGTCCGCGCGTGCGGGTTCTTGCGCGTATCGACCGTTTCGACCGCTTCGTTTCCGCCATCATCTTCGTACCGCGCGAGGAATATAATTCTTACGTCCGCGAGAAGATCGGTGACTATCTGAGCCGGGTCTATGACGGGCATATCTCCGCTTATTATCCCGCCTTCCCGGAAGGTGCGGTCGCCCGCGTGCATTTCATCGTCGGCCGCACGGAAGGCAAGACGCCGCGCATCGCTCAGGACAAGCTTGAAGATGCCGTCAGCGATATCGCGGCGCGCTGGATAGACCATTTCGTCGCCCTCTCCGAACCGGGCGCGCCGGTACTGGACGTCGATCAGGCCTACCAGGAGGCCTTCACGCCCGAAGAAGCGATCGGCGACATGCCGGACATTCTGGCGGCCGCCAATGGCGATCCGGTCCGCATTGAATTCTATCAGCAGGAAGGCCAGTCGGCCGACACGCTGTCGCTGAAAATCTTCCACCGGGATGGCCATCTGCCGCTTTCGCGCCGTGTGCCTCTGCTCGAAAATCTGGGCTTCAACGTCATCAGCGAACGGACCTTCGATATCGGTGTCGTTTCGGAAGGCGAAAAGCGCGACATCGTGCTGCATGACATGGAACTGTCAGTCGCAGCCGGCACGACGCTCGACCTACCGCATTACGGACCGAAACTGGAGGAAGCCTTTCTCGCTGCCTTCTCCGGCAAGGTGGACAATGACAACTTCAACCGCCTGATCCTCGCCGGCGGCCTGACCGTGCGCGAAGTCTCCGTGCTGCGTGCCTATGCCCGGTATCTGCGCCAGACCGGCATCGTCTATTCGCAGGAGCATATTTCCGAAACGCTCTATAAATATCCTGATATTTCCCGGAATATCTTCGCGCTGTTCAAGGCTGGTTTCGATCCATCCGTCGAAGAAAAGAAGCGACTGAAGAAACTCGCAGAGATTCACAAGGCCATCGAAGCGGCGCTAAGCGGCGTCCCTAATCTCGACGAGGACCGCACGCTGCGGCGTTACGTCAACGCCATCGATGCGACGCTGCGCACCAACTACTTCCAGAAAAATGCCGATGGCACGCCGCGTGACCTCCTGGCATTCAAATTCGATCCGAAACATCTGGATGGCCTGCCGGATCCCCGCCCCTTCCGCGAAATCTTCGTTTACGGAACCGAGGTCGAAGGCGTGCATCTGCGTTTCGGCAAGGTGGCGCGCGGCGGTCTACGCTGGTCGGATCGCGGCCAGGATTACCGCACCGAAGTGCTCGGCCTCGTCAAGGCGCAGCAGGTGAAGAACGCGGTCATCGTGCCTGTGGGCGCCAAGGGCGGCTTCTTCCCGAAGAGCCTGCCCGTCGGCGGCTCCCGCGACGAGGTGTTTAATGCCGGTCGTGAAGCCTACAAGACCTATATCCGCACCCTGCTCTCGATCACCGACAATATCGTTGATGATGCCATCGTGCCACCGGCCGATACGTTGCGGCTTGATGGCGACGACCCCTATTTCG
The DNA here is from genome assembly GCF_005221325.1 of Agrobacterium tumefaciens. Taxonomy (NCBI): domain Bacteria; kingdom Pseudomonadati; phylum Pseudomonadota; class Alphaproteobacteria; order Hyphomicrobiales; family Rhizobiaceae; genus Agrobacterium; species Agrobacterium tumefaciens. The sequence continues at coordinate 2,555,858 of NZ_CP039888.1, forward strand.
TCGTTGCCGCCGACAAGGGAACGGCCACCTTCTCCGATACGGCGAACGGCCTTGCCCATGACGCCGGTTTCTGGCTGGACGATGCCTTCGCATCGGGTGGCTCCGCCGGTTATGACCACAAGAAGATGGGCATCACCGCGCGCGGCGCATGGGAAACGGTAAAACGCCATTTCCGTGAAATGGATACCGATATCCAGACCACGCCATTCACCGTGGCCGGTGTGGGCGACATGTCCGGCGACGTTTTCGGCAATGGCATGTTGCTGTCAGAAAAGATCAAGCTGATAGCGGCCTTCGATCACCGCGATATCTTCATCGATCCGGATCCGGATACCGACAGATCCTTTGCCGAACGCAAGCGGCTTTTCGAACTGCCGCGTTCCAGCTGGCAGGACTATGACCGTTCGACCCTCTCGGCCGGCGCGATGATCATCTCGCGTTCCGAAAAATCGGTGACGCTGACGCCGGAAGCCGTCGCCGCCATCGGCCTCGACAAGTCCGTCGCCACACCCTTCGAGATCATGACCGCCATTCTGAAGGCGCCGACCGATCTTCTCTGGTTCGGCGGCATCGGCACCTACATCAAAGCGGCGGTGGAAACCAATGCCGAGGTGGGTGACAGGGCAAACGACCCGATCCGCGTCAATGCCACGGAGCTGCGCGCCAAGGTCATCGGCGAAGGCGCCAATCTCGGCATCACCCAGAAAGGCCGCATCGCCTATGCGCTTGCGGGCGGGCGTTGCAACTCCGACGCCATCGACAATTCGGCAGGTGTCAACTCCTCCGACGTCGAGGTCAATATCAAGATCGCGCTGGCGTCCGCCGTCAACAGTGGTCGCCTGACGATGCCGAAACGTAACCAGCTTCTCGCTTCCATGACGCCTGAAGTCGCGCAGCTGGTGCTGCGCAACAACTACCTGCAATCGCTGGCGATCTCGCTGACGGAGCGGCTGGGGCTGGCGAACCGCGAGGAACTCGGCCGCCTGATGGGTGCGCTGGAGGCCAGCGGGCAGCTGAACCGCAAGGTGGAAACCCTGCCAAACAATGCCGAGTTCAATGAAAGATACGCCTCCGGCAAGCCGTTGACCCGGCCGGAAATCGGTGTGCTTCTCTCCTATGCCAAGCTGACCCTGTTCGATGCGCTGGTGGCAAGCTCGCTTCCGGATGAGCCCTATCTCCAGCATCTGCTGCTCGACTATTTCCCGGCCAAAATGCAGAAGAACTATGCTGACGATATCAAGGCGCATCGCCTGCACAGCGAGATCGTCGCGACCGCCCTTGCCAATGCCGTCGTCAACCGTGGCGGCCCCGGCTTCGTGCAGAAACTTGGCGATGCCAGCGGCCTGCTTGCCGCCGCTGTCGTCAAGGCGGCGGTGATTGTCGAGGATGGTTTCGGCCTCAAACGCCTTTGGGGTGAGATCGATGCCCTTGACGGCAAGATCGGCGGTGAGGTCCAGAACGGACTTTATGCCACCATCACCCGCATCTTCTCCGATGCAAGCAGGCTTTACCTGCAAACCGGCAGCGCCGGCGCGGCAACGGGTGACATGGCGAGCGAGATCGATCGCCTGAAAACCGCGATCAAGACGCTGTCGCCGGCAGCGGCGAAATATCGCCGCGAGCTGGGCGTCACGGAAATCGCCGGTGTGCCCTCCGCTCTTCTAGAGGAGCTGGATACGCTTTCGCTGCTTGTCTATGTGCCTGAAATCATGCGCATTGCCGAAAGTGCCGGGACGACGCTTGCCCGCGCCGCCGAAAGCTACGCCACCGTGTCCACGACATTCCGCGTTGCGCGTCTGCTGGATGCCAGCCAACGCATCACGCCGGCGGATCATTATGAGAGTCTGGCTCTCCTGCGCAGTCAGGACCAGATTTCTTCATCGAGACGCCGCATCGTCATTTCGGCGCTGACGGAATATGCCAAGGAAAAGGACCCGGTTCAGGCCTGGTATGCGGCTGACCGCGTGCGCGTCAACCGCATCGTCTCCGAACTCGGCGCGCTCAGCGAAAGCGGCGACACCAACCTTGCCCGCCTCACCGTGGCGGCGGGGCTGCTTTCCGATATCGTTCAGGCACGCTAAGCGGAAATCTCAAAAATGCCATCCGGGACATCGGCCCGGATGGCGGCCAACGATGTGAACGGCCGATATCACGAATTTCCCGATTATCCGATAGGACGACGAATGACTGCCCCCTCCCAGAACGCGGAAACAGTGGTTGCCAAACGCGGCATCTGGGGTTGGGTCATGTTCGACTGGGCGGCGCAGCCCTTCTTCACTGTTGTCACCACCTTCATTTTCGGCCCCTATTTCGTCGCCCGCCTCACCGATGATCCGATTTCGGCGCAGGCGACGTGGAGCAACATGGCGACGGTCTCTTCGATCATCATCGCCCTCTTCTCCCCCATCCTCGGCTCCATCGCCGATCAATCCGGCGCACGCAAACCGTGGATCGCCTTTTTTTCCGTCATCAAGATCGTCAGCCTGTTTTTCCTCTGGTTTGCAGCGCCGGGGTCGCCGATCATCCTGCCCATCATCTGCATGATCCTCGCTTCCATCGCGGCGGAATTCTCGATTGTCTTCAACGATTCCATGATGCCACGGCTGACCAATCCGCAAAACGTCGGACGCATTTCCAATCTTGCCTGGGGGCTCGGTTATCTCGGTGGCATGGTGGTGCTGATTGCCGTGGTGGCGCTTCTCGCCGCCAACCCGCAGACGGGGCTGACGATTGCCGGCATCAAACCGCTTTTCGGCCTCGACCCGGCCACCGGCGAGGACGCCAGAATAACCGGACCGTTTGCCGCGCTCTGGTATCTTGTCTTCATTCTGCCGATGTTCCTGTTGACCCCGGATGCCGAAAAGGGTCTGCCATTTGCAGCCGCGATCCGCTCTGGACTTGGCGAACTGAAGATTACGCTCCGCGAACTTCGCTACCGCCCCACGCTGCTGCGGTTCCTGATCGCGCGCATGCTTTATCAGGATGGCGTCAATGGCGTGCTCATCCTCGGCGGGGCGTTTGCCGTCGGCATGTTCGGCTGGGCGACAATGGAAATCGGCCTCTTCGGCATCCTGCTCAATGTCGTCGCCATCGTAGGCTGCATTGCTGCCGGCCGCGTCGATCAGAAACTCGGTTCACGCATCACCATCCTCATCAGTCTGGTGCTGCTGCTGCTCGCCACGCTCGGCATCGTCTCGACGGAGAAGGCCTCCACTCTGTTCGGCTGGATACAATTATCGACGACGGATAGTGGCGGCATCTTCGCGACAGGCGCGGAAAAGGCCTATCTGCTCTATGGTGTGCTGATCGGTCTTGCTTTCGGGCCCGTTCAGGCCTCGTCGCGCTCTTATCTCGCTCGCAATATCACCGTGGCAGAAGCGGGCCGTTATTTCGGCATCTATGCACTTTCCGGGCGCGCCACGAGTTTCTTGGCAACGCTGTCATTTTCCATAGCAACCACTATAAGTGGCTCCGCCCATATCGGCATGGCCACGCTCATCGTGTTCCTGGGGGCTGGGTTCCTGCTGTTGCTGCGCGTGCCGGAAAGAACGGCAGGCTGAACGTCTGAAGCAGCAGCCGATGCGGTTGTTCAATCCAGCATCGGCCCGGATAAGACAGGATCAGAGCTGGTCGAGTTTTTGCTGCAATGCGCGCAGCTGCGCCTTCAGCTCATCGATTTCAGATGCATTCGGCTTGCGGGTTTCCTTCGGCACCTGCGGCATTGCGAAAGGCGTAAAACCCTGCATCGCCTGCCGGAAGAGTTCCGTGTTGCGGCGAATCTGCTCTTCCATCATCTGCAGCGGCGCCTGGAAGTTTCGGGCAAGCGAACCGTCGCCGAACGCCTTGGCCATATGCTCCTGCATCTGGCTCTGCTGATCGGAGAAGGTCTTCATCGAATGTTCGAGAAATGTCGGCACGACCATCTGCATCTGGTCACCGTAATAGGAAATCAATTGCCGCAGAAACGCCGTCGGCAGCAGCGTATTGCCGGTTTTGGCTTCTTGCTCAACGATGATCTGCGTCAGCACCGCGTGGGTGATATCCTCTGACGACTTGGCGTCCTGAACCTTGAAGTCCTCGCCGCGCTTGACCATCTGCGCGAGGTCGTCGAGCGTCACATAGGTGCTCGTGCCGGTATTGTAGAGCCGCCGGTTGGCATATTTTTTAATGATTGTTTCGCCGTCGTGTTTCGCCATGCCCGCCTCCTCGCGATGATGGTATTTTCTTGTTTTTTGTTTTTCTTGCTCTTCCCGGCGCAAAGTGTATGCGCAAAACGCGCCGTCTGACAAATGTTTTGTGCATCGCAACAGTTTGTTTTTTGCGCAGCAATTTTTCGCAAGATTCTGGCGTGATTTAGCAACATCTTTTAAAGCAACTTTCGGCATTTGACTTGTATTGAAAGCTTTGCCAGTCTCCGCCCGCATGTGAGGAGAATAGAGATGACCCTGCCTTCAATCGTGATTGCCAGCGCCGCGCGCACCGCCGTTGGCTCTTTCAACGGCCACTTCGCCAACACGCCCGCCCACGAACTCGGTGCCACCGTCATCCGTGCGGTGCTGGAGCGCGCCGGTGTTGCGGCCAATGAAGTGGATGAGGTCATCCTCGGCCAGGTTCTGACGGCAGGCGAGGGGCAGAACCCGGCGCGGCAGGCAGCCATGAAGGCGGGCATTCCCCAGGAAGCAACCGCCTTTGGCATCAATCAGCTCTGCGGTTCGGGCCTGCGCGCCGTGGCGCTGGGCATGCAGCAGATCGTGACCGGGGATGCGGGCATCGTCATTGCCGGCGGCCAGGAATCCATGTCCATGGCACCCCATTGCGCCCATCTGCGCGGCGGCGTGAAGATGGGCGACTTCAAGATGATCGACACCATGATGAAGGACGGTCTGACCGACGCCTTTTACGGATACCCGATGGGCATCACCGCCGAAAATATCGCCCGCCAATGGCAGCTTTCCCGCGACGAGCAGGACCAGTTCGCGGTCGCCTCGCAAAACAAGGCTGAAACCGCCCAGAACGCCGGCCGTTTCACTGACGAGATCGTGGCCTTCACGGTAAAAGGCCACAAGGCCGATATCGTCATCGATGCGGACGAACATATCCGTCACGGCGCATCGCTCGAAACCATGGCCAAGCTGCGCCCCGCCTTCGACAAGGAAGGCACGGTCACGGCCGGTAACGCCTCTGGCCTGAATGACGGCGCAGCCGCCACGCTTCTGATGTCGGAACAGGAAGCGGCAAAGCGCGGCATCAAGCCGCTGGCGCGTATTGCCTCCTGGGCGACGGCCGGTGTTGATCCGCAGATCATGGGCACCGGCCCCATCCCCGCCTCTCGCAAGGCGCTGGCCAAGGCCGGGTGGTCGATAAACGATATCGGCCTCGTCGAGGCCAACGAAGCCTTTGCCGCCCAATCCTGCGCGGTCGTGCGCGAGCTTGGCCTCGATCCTGATATCGTCAACGTCAATGGCGGGGCGATTGCCATCGGCCATCCGATCGGCGCTTCCGGTGCGCGCGTCCTGAATACGCTGATTTTCGAAATGCGCCGCCGCAACGTGTCGAAGGGTCTCGCAACACTCTGCATCGGCGGCGGCATGGGTGTCGCCATGTGCATTGAGGCGCTCTGAAAACCCTCGCCCGGCTTCCCAAAAAGCAATTCCGGTTCGGCGGACAATAGGGTAGAAGCGGCCTCCCATTGGCCGTATTTTTGTGGCCGTTGAGCACGACGAACGAGTTCCGCAATAGGATAGGAGCGCGCGCATATTAAGGCGCTTCTTTGACAGGTCATGGAGGCCGATATGAGCCGGGTTGCTTTGATTTCCGGCGGGACGAGCGGCATAGGTGCCGCAATCGCCCGCGCTCTGCAGGCAGCCGGCTACCGTGTGGTCGTCAACTACGCCTTCACGACGGACCGGGCGGAAGCATTCCAGAAGGAAACCGGCATTCCCGCGTTTCAGTGGGATGTTCGCGATTACGACGCCTGCGTCGATGGCATCACGAAGGTGGAAGAAACCTTCGGACCGGTCGAAGTGCTCGTCAACAATGCGGGCATCACCCGCGACGCGATGTTTCACAAGATGTCGCCGCAGCAATGGCGAGAGGTGATCGACACCAACCTCACCGGCGTCTTCAACATGACGCACCCCGTCTGGCCGGGCATGCGCGAGCGCGGCTTCGGCCGCATCGTCAACATCTCCTCCATCAACGGCCAAAAAGGTCAGGCGGGACAGGTTAATTATTCCGCCTCGAAAGCGGGTGATATCGGCTTCACCAAGGCGCTTGCCCAGGAAGGCGCCAGCCGCAACATCACCGTCAATGCCATCTGCCCCGGCTATATCGGCACGGAGATGGTGCGGGCGATACCGGAAAAGGTTCTGGCCGAACGCATCGTTCCGCAAATTCCCGTCGGCCGGCTGGGCGAGCCGGAGGAGATCGCACGCTGCGTCCTGTTTCTGGTGTCGGACGAGGCGGGCTTCATCACTGGCTCGACGATGACGGCGAATGGCGGTCAATATTTCGCGTGAGCGCACAGTAATTCCGGCACCGCACCTTCGGTGCCGATCACGTTTTCGTGATAACGCAACCATAAATTAGTAACTTCTCATTGATTCAAATATCAATTTTTTATCATTGCCAATCGCTAAACAACTGAAAATACGATATTTTTTATCCAGTTTAGAAATAGTCTAAAATACACATTCCCGTCAGGCTCAGATGTTTTTCTTGACAGTTACTGTCCTGTTTTGGTTTAAGAATGAAAACAACGTGTTGCGTCATACAGGCAGTCCATCATGCTGGTTTGCAGCTGCAATTACATTACCGATCACGATATCCGGGACGTCATCAACGAACTCCTCGATGAGGACTGTTGGCAGCTTATCGTTCCTGCAAAAGTGTATCACGCCATGGAAAAACGCGGTCGCTGCTGCGGCTGTTTTCCGACCGTTGTCGACCTGATCATCAAGACCACAGAAGAATATCACGCCCGTCGCCACTCGACTGAGGCCGATGTTTTTGATTTTATGTCCCGCCTGAAGCGATTCCATGAAGAGAACAGGAGAGCGGACATTGAAAGGCGACAAAAGAGTCATCGAGCGGCTTAACGAAGCCCTTTTTCTAGAACTCGGTGCAGTAAACCAATATTGGCTTCACTATCGACTTCTGAACGATTGGGGTTACACCAAGCTCGCAAAGAAGGAGCGCGCTGAATCCATCGAAGAGATGCAGCACGCCGACAAGATCATCGATCGTATTATCTTCCTCGAAGGTCATCCCAACCTTCAGACCCTTGCTCCCCTGCGCATCGGCCAGAATGTCAAGGAAGTGCTTGAAGCCGATCTGGCTGGCGAATACGACGCACGGACCTCTTACAAGAAGTCGCGCGACATCTGTTCCGAGGCCGGAGACTACGTCTCCATGAAGCTGTTTGAAGCCCTGCTGATCGACGAAGAAGGTCATATCGACTTCCTCGAAACCCAGCTCGATCTGCTCGGCAAGATCGGCGTGGAAAAATATGGTCAGCTCAACGCCGATTCCGCCAACGAAGCGGAATAAGCACTGGCGACAGAACGGAGAAGGCGGCCTTGGCCGCCTTTTTTATTTGCCGGAAAGGTGCTGGAACTCCGCCACGACCTTTTCATAGACCGCGCGCTTGAAGGGCACGATCAGTTCCGGAAGGCTTTCCATCGGCTTCCAGTCCCAGGCGTCGAATTCGGCGGAGTGCCCGGTGGGCGGCGGATCGATCTGGATTTCGCTTTCATCGCCCTCGAAGCGGAACGCGAACCAGCGCTGCGCCTGGCCGCGATATTTGCCCCTGAGGCCGATACCGATCAGTTCGGGAGGCAGATCATAGTGAATCCAGTCGCTCGCCTCCGCAAGCAAGGTCACTGTCTTCATGCCCGTCTCTTCGTGGAGTTCACGAATGGCAGCCGTCAAAGGTCGTTCGCCATCATCGATGCCGCCCTGCGGCATCTGCCACAATTGCGGTGAGCCATCATATTCGGAGTTGCCTTCCTTTATGCGCCGGCCGGCCCAGACCAGACCCTGGGCGTTCAGAACCATCATTCCCGCACAGGGACGGTAAGGCAAATCTTCTGCTTTGATTGTCATGGGAAACCCGCACTGTCTGAGCGCCGGAATGGCGCAAGCAAGGTTTACTGCCCCGCCTGCCCGGAAACAAGCGCAGAAACACCGACAATCTCGATGCCGCGTCCGCCAGCCTCGCGTGACCATTTTGAGATCGCCGCTATGCTTTCATCGAATGCCGACGCCACGCCGATCGCCTGGCCGTTGCGGCGCGCAATCCGCTCCAGCTCGTCCAGCTTGCGCAGAATGGAAGCTTCGGTCACTTCTCCGTCGAGCAGAACATCGGCAAAACCCTGCGGCGCGGAAATGGCTTTCGCAATCCCGCCGCTCAGTGACTGGGCCGAGGAACCATCATCCAGAAACAGCAATCCACGTTTGCCGATATCACGCATGACCGGCTCCAAGGCAGACTGCTCGGCCAGGAAACGTCCGCCGAGATAATTCATGATGCCGGTATAATTGGTGATTTTCGCCATGGAGCGATGCAGCCGGTCAATATTGACCTTGGCAGGGTCGCCCGCCAGCAAGGTGTCAGGACCGGGATTGGTGCCGGGATAACCGAAGGGTTCCAGCGGTATTTGCAGAAGGATTTCATGCCCTTGCCGGCGCGCGTCCTGCATCCAGCGTTGCAGACTGTTGCCGCTGGCGGCAAAACCGAGCGTCACCTCGGCCGGCAGCTCCCGGACCGCCTTTTGCGAACCCGTCTGGCTGAGGCCGAGACCGCCGACCACAATCGCCACACGGGTGCCGCGTGCGCCGGACCATGGGCGGGCATATTGCTCCATGGGCCGAAGGCCATCCGTGCCGACAACGGGCAATTGACCAAAGGCAGTTTCCTCCAGCAGTTCCTCATTGGGCCGCGTCGCCATACGCGGATCCTGACCATAGGTCTGGCCGCTCATCAGCACCGGCCCGTCACTGTCACGGGGCCGGGGAGAATAGACCGATACGACATTACCATCAGGCATGGTCGCACGATTGATATTGGCACCGGAGCGGCCGCCTTGCGGCTGCAACCCCACAGTGTCACCCGCAACAGGCACATCGGCCGGCGCCTTTTCAGGGGGCTTCTCGGCAAGCTGCGGCTGTATGTCCGGCCCCGCCGCTGTTTTCTGCAGATTACCGGGCGACAGCGCCGTATAGATGGACAGGCCACCGATCGACAGAACGGCAAACACCGACAGAAGCATAATGACGGAAAAGCGCCGGTTGATACCGACGCTTTTTTTCTGACGACCCAGAAGCGGTTTTCGCAGGTCCGAAGACAATGAACGATCCGTCCAAATGGTTGGGCAATGAAGAGAACGCGCCGGCGGACCGGCGCATCATCTTACTGCTTGTTGACCACAGCCTTGTCCGGGTTCGGCGGGAAAGACGGATCCGTCTTGGCGCCACGCAACAGGTCCAGCGCATAGTTGAGCTGGATGTCGTCCTTTGCTTCCGGCGGGACGTAGGCGGAAGAACCCGAACCCTCGTCGGTCTCGCTCTGGCCCTTGATATGACCGGAAAGACTGGATTCGCCTTCAGCCGTTACACGGCCCTGCAATTCCGCCGGCAATGGCTGCTCCACCTTGATATCGGGCTCGATGCCCGTACCCTGGATCGATTTGCCCGACGGCGTGTAATAAAGCGCCGTGGTCAGGCGCAGCGCGCCCGCTTCACCGAGCGGAATGATCGTCTGAACCGACCCCTTACCGAAGGAGCGCGTGCCGACCACGGTCGCACGACGCAGATCCTGCAACGCGCCCGCGACGATTTCAGAAGCCGAAGCGGAGCCGCCATTGACGAGCACGATCACCGGCTTGCCATCGGTCAGATCGCCGGCCGTCGCATTGAAGCGACGCGTCTCATCGGGATTGCGGCCACGGGTCGAAACAACCTCGCCGCGCTCAAGGAAAGCGTCGGAGACATTGATCGCCTGATCGAGCAGGCCGCCCGGGTTGAGGCGCAGGTCGAGAACATAGCCCTTCAGCTTGTCGGCCGGCACATCCGCCTTGATCTTCTTGATCGCCTTTTCGAGATCGTCATAGGTCTTCTCGGTGAAGGAGATGACGCGCAGATAACCGACATTGTCACCCTCCACGCGGGACTTGACGGCCCGAACGGCAATCACATCACGCACGACAGTAATTTCAAGCGGCTTGTCGGCCCCCTTGCGGATAACCGTAAGCTTGATCGGCGTCTTGACGGCGCCGCGCATCTTTTCGACGGCCTGTTCCAGCTTCAGGCCGCGAACCGGGGTCCCGTCGATTTCGGAAATATAGTCACCGGCGAGAATGCCTGCACGCGAAGCCGGTGTGTCGTCCATCGGCGAGATGACCTTGACCAGCTCGTTCTCCATGGTCACTTCAATGCCGAGACCGCCAAACTCACCCTTGGTCTGGGTGCGCATGTCGTTGGCATCCTTGGCGTTCATGAAGCTCGAATGCGGATCGAGCGAGCTCAGCATGCCATTAATGGCATTTTCCACCAGCTTCTCGTCATCGGGCGGCGTCACATATTGTGCGCGCACGCGTTCGAACACGTCGCCAAAGATCGACAGTTCCTTATAGGTCGAAGGCCCGGCCGCCTGTGCCGGCATGCTCGCCGAATAAATCACACTCATCGCCGTGGCGCCCATAAGCCCACCGATAAGGAGAAGCGAAACCTTACGAATCATTGTGCGCCCTTCCGGTATTTTTTGCGGTCCACCATGGTTGGGAATCAACCGGCACACCATCTTTCCTGAACTCAATGTAGAGCGTTGGCCGGTCGGTTTCCAGCGCCAATGCTGCTGCACTCGCTACTCTTTTTGCACCCATGGAGGCGATGGGCTCTCCGGAGAACACGAACATGCCCTGTCGTGTCCTCACATTGTCCATGCCCGTCATCACCACATGATATCCATTGCCTGTATTGAGGATGATCATCCGCCCGTAACTGCGAAAATCTCCGGCAAACACCACGAAACCATCCGCAGGCGCCGTCACGATGGCTTCAGGTCCGCTCGCGACAACAATTCCCTTGGAAAAGTGGCCCGTACCATCCGCATCGCCGAAGCGCCGCAATACCTCGCCGGTAACCGGCAGTTCCAGTTTTCCCTTCAAACTCGCGAAGGGATATGCGGGCGCAATGCGGTTTTTATCGGGCATTCCGGCCTCGGCCGCAGCGCGCTCCTTCTCGCGTTCCGCTTCGGAAAGACGGGCCAGGCGCTGCTCTTCCGCCCGGGCCTTTTCCATCGCCTCACGCACCGAGGTAATCTCGCCTTCGAGCGAGCTAACCAGCCCCTCAAGGCTCGTCGCCTTGCCCGCAAGCTCTTCAGAGCGCTTGCGTTCCGCCTCCAGTTCCGCCGCCGTCTGGGTATTCTTGCGGTCGTTCTCGGCAATCAGCAGGTCGAGGCGTTTTTCCTCTTCCAGACTTGCCGTCATCATACCCGTAAGATCATCCTTTTCGCGAGCGATTGCCTGTCTGACATCGGTCAATTCTTTGAGAGCGGCCACCAGTTTGTCGGTTTCACCACGAATGCCGGGCACGACCGCGCCGAGAAGAATGGCACTTCGAACGGACGCAAGCGCATCTTCCGGCGAAACGAGGAGAGCGGGCGGCGGGTTTCTGCCCATGCGCTGCAGAGCCGCCAGAACCTCCGCCAGCACGCCTCGTCTTTCACGAAGCGATGCCTTGACGCCGTCTTCGCGCACCGAAAGCTTGGCCAGACGATCTTCGCCGTCACTGATCTTGGTTTCCAGCGCCTTGCGCCGGGCGGCCGATGCAATCAGTTCCTCGCGGATGCGCGCGCTGTCCTGATTAAGGGAAGCGATGCTTTCCTCAAGCGTCCTTGTCTTGTCTTCCGATAGGCCGATGCTGTCGACCAGCTCCTCCAGATCCTGCCGATTCTGGTCGCGGCGCTTTTCCAGTGTCTGCAGCGCACCCGGCGACGAATCATCGCTTGCCGCCGGGGTAGCACCGGCATCATCACGCGAATGGGCCGCAACCGCGCCCACGACGAAAGCAGCAATAACCGCGCCCGCAAGGGCAGCGTGCCGTTTTCGTTGAGGCCTGGTATCCATTTGAACTTTCTTTGCTGCCGAAGCGGGAGCGCCGATATTAGGGATTTTGCCGCGATCTTCCAAGAGGCCTGAAAAAGGCCCGTCAAAGCCGTGCACATTAGGCGGTGTCGCGGAGCTTCATGTTGAAATTGAGACGATTATTGCAATCGAAACCCCTTCAAACGCGGTGATAGGGATGGCCGGAAAGGATCGTGACAGCGCGGTAAAGCTGTTCGGCAATCAGGATACGAACGATCTGATGCGGCCATGTCAACTTGCCGAGATTGAGAACGGCCGTCGCTTTGTCGTAGAGCGCGGGATCGAGCCCGTCTGCCCCGCCTATGGCGATCACGAGGTCGCGCTTGCCGCTATCGCGCAGATCGCCAAAAAACGAAGCGAAGGCGGGACTATCAAGGGCTTTTCCTCGCTCATCCAGCAAGACGAGAACTGCGCCGTCAGCCAGATGTTTTTCCAGCATCGCCGCTTCTTCGCGCTTGCGGGTCTCGGCATTGGAAGCGCGGCTTTCGCCGACCTCGATCACCCGTAAAAACTCCAGCCCGATCGCCGGGCCGGTCTTAGCCAGGCGCTCGATGTAGCGGGCCGCAAGATCCTTTTCAGGGCCGGATTTCAGCCGTCCCACCGCAAAAATTGAAATCCGCATTGCAAACCTGTGACTGTCGTGACCCAACAGGGTCACGCTTTAACAGCATAGCCTGCCGATTCCTATGCGGCCGGGTCAATTTCCGGCCAGACGCATCACCCCCAGATCATCCGCGATCATCGGAAAGCTCGATGTGCAACGTCAAAGGCTCAGCGCGTCAGTGCAGCGTTTCTTCCGGCATTTCCGGCGTCGCCCACATTTTTTCGATGTTGTAGAAGACGCGGATTTCCGGACGGAACACATGAACGATGATATCTCCGGCATCGATAACCACCCAGTCTCCGGCCTCAAGGCCTTCGATGCGGGCGTTTCCGAACCCTTCATCCTTCATATCCTTGAGAAGATGCTCACAGATCGCCGAAACATGCCTGTTCGATCGCCCGGAGACCACAACCATGTAGTCCGCAAGCGCCGATTTTCCGGCAATGTTGAGAGATACGATATCTTCAGCCTTGGAGTCCTCGAGGCTCGCGAGGACGGTTTCGAGGGCATGATCGGCGGCATCGTCGCCACTGTCCTGACCCTTCGGGATAGCAACAAATGCTTTTCCCTTGGTGTGTACTGTTGTCAGAGGTTTTCCCTTTCCAAGAATGACAAAACAGATACTGAGCGACGCGATTCTCTGCGTCACCCCATGAAGGTGGCATCAAAGCATTAACTTTTCAAGATATGGACCCTAGAACGGCTACCGCATACATCATTTGTGATTATTACGTAGCGCCGTGGAACTGAGCGTCGAGCGCGGACCATGGATGAAGACCCAGGCGGGTGCCCGTTTTTTCCATAAAACGCCCGCGTCGTCCTCATCTATCCGCGCCTGGCTGAAGGCCTGCGCCATGGTGGAGGAAAGGTAAGACAGGGTGGAACCTGGTCGGTCGATCACCGCGATCGGAAAGGTCTCGGCGATCTCTCGCCATTTCTGCCAGCGATGGAAGCTCTTCAGATTGTCCGCTCCCATGATCCAGATAAAGCGGACATGCGGATTTTTCGCCTTCACCTTGGCGAGCGTATTGGCCGTATAGCTGATCCCGAGCGATTTTTCGAAGGCCGTTACCTTGATGCGCGGATCGCTGACGAGTTTTTCACATGCCGCAATACGGTCCTCAAGGGACGCCAGTTCGGAGCGGCTTTTCAGCGGGTTGCCTGGCGTCACCATCCACCAGAGCTGATCGAGACCCAGCCTGCGCAGCGCTATTTCGGCCACGAGCGCATGACCGGCATGCGGTGGATTGAAGGAACCGCCGAATAACCCGACCACCATGCCGCGCTCCGCGTGCGGCATGGTGAGATAACGTCGGGCAAGGCGCTTCTCAGTCGGCAAAATCAGGTCCGTGTCTGGCCGGTGCCATGCACGCGGTATTTGAACGAGGTGAGCTGCTCGACTCCGACAGGGCCGCGCGCATGCATCTTGCCGGTGGCGATGCCGATTTCCGCGCCCATGCCGAATTCGCCGCCATCGGCAAATTGCGTCGAGGCATTGTGCAGCAGAATGGCCGAATCGAGTTCGTTGAAGAACCGTTCGACCACGGATGGGTCTTCGGCGATCACCGCCTCTGTGTGGTTGGACGAATAGGTGCCGATATGATCGATCGCACCGGAAATGCCATCCACGACGGCGACCGAAATGATCGCATCGAGATATTCGGTGCGCCAATCCTCCTCCGTCGCAATCTTCAGACCGTCAACGACATCACGAACCGCCTGCGAACCGCGCACTTCGCAACCCGCCTCAAGCAGGGCTTTGACGACTGGCTCCAGATGTGTGGAAACGGCAGCGGCATCCACCAGCAGGGTTTCCGCCGCCCCGCAAATGCCGGTGCGGCGCATCTTCGCATTCACGACGATGCGTTTCGCCATGTCGAGATCGGCGGATTTATCGACATAGATGTGGCAGATGCCTTCCAGATGCGCGAAGACGGGAACGCGGGCTTCCGACTGCACCCGCGCCACCAGACTCTTGCCGCCCCGCGGCACGATCACGTCAACCGTGCCGTTCAAGCCGCTGAGAAGCGCACCGACGGCGGCCCGGTCGGTCACCGGCACCAGTTGAATGGCATTTTCAGGCAGCCCGGCAATCTTCAGACCCTCCACCAGGCAGGCATGGATAGCACGCGATGAATGTTGCGAATCCGAGCCGCCGCGCAGTATCACGGCATTGCCTGCCTTGAGGCACAAAGCACCGGCATCCGCCGTCACATTCGGGCGGCTTTCATAGATCACGCCGATGACGCCAAGTGGCGTGCGCACGCGCTCGATCTTCAGCCCGTTGGGACGATCCCAGGCGGCGATGACCTCGCCGACCGGATCGGGCAGCGCCGCGACCGAGCGGATGCCTTCAGCGATACCGGCAATCCGATCATCATTGAGTGTCAGCCTGTCAACGAAGGAGGGCGCAAGGCCGGCCTGATCCGCCGCAACCAGGTCTTTCCTGTTAGCGGCAAGGATCGCCTCCCTCGAAGCCTCGATGGCGGAGGCCATGGCAAGCAGTGCACGGTTCTTCTGGTCTGTGCCGGCGATGGACAACGGTCGTGAAGCAGCTTTCGCCTGAGCGCCGATGGTCATCATCAGCGCGTCAATATCATGGCTCTGCTTCACGGCCTGTTCAGGCATGGACCTCATCCTTCTTCGCATGTTTAACTTTGACGGCAGCGCCGGTCATGACAAGATCGTCGCGATGGATCATCGCCGCCCGTCCCACATAACCGAGGATTGCCTCGATCTCGTTGGACTTGTGGCCGATGATGAGGCGCGCTTCCTCCGCATCGTAACCGGCAAGACCGCGAGCGACTTCACGGCCTTCAGCGCCCATGATGGCAATGGCGTCGCCGCGTCCGAAATTGCCCTTCACCTGCCGCACACCGGCGGGAAGCAGGCTTTTACCAGCATAAAGCGCCTTTTCGGCCCCGGCATCCACATGGATTTCGCCAGCTGGCTGCAATTGCCCGGCAATCCAGGTCTTGCGCGCCGTCACCGGCGTGCCCGAGGGAGCGAACCACGACGAACGGGCACCGTTTTCAATAGCCCTCAGCGGATTGAGCGTCTTCCCTGACGCGATGATCATGCCACAACCGGCAGCGGTCGCGATCTTGCCCGCATCGATCTTGGTGCGCATGCCGCCGCGCGAAAGCTCCGAGGCCGCGCCACCTGCCATGGCTTCGATCTCGGGCGTGATATCGGCAATCGTCTCGAGAAATTTCGCATCCGGATCGAGATGCGGCGGAGCAGTGTAGAGCCCGTCAATATCCGACAACAGCACCAGAAGATCGGCACCCGTCATGGTGGCCACGCGCGCAGCCAGACGGTCATTGTCGCCATAGCGGATTTCAGTCGTCGCCACCGTGTCGTTTTCATTGATGATCGGAATGGCGCCGATCTTCAGCAGCTGGTTGATGGTAGCGCGCGCATTGAGATAACGGCGGCGCTCCTCGGTATCGGAGAGCGTCAACAGAATCTGACCGGCGACGATCTCATGCCGCGACAGGCTTTCCGACCATGCCCGCGCCAGCGCAATCTGGCCGACAGCCGCCGCCGCCTGGCTTTCTTCCAGCTTCAGTGCGCCAGAAGGCAGGCCGAGCACGGTGCGACCAAGCGCGATGGCGCCCGAAGAGACGACCTGGACATCCGCGCCGTTTTTCTTGAGCGCCGCGATATCCTCGCAGATGGCATCCAGCCAGTCTTTCTTGAGGCCGGTTTTTCGATCCACCAGAAGCGCCGACCCGATCTTGATGACGATCCGGTGGTGGCTTGCCAGCGGCTTGCGCGTTTGGCTCATAGGCGGTCGTCCTCTTCCTCGACCTCGCTCTCATGCGGCATGGACCGGTCGGGAAGGGCGGTATCGCCGCCATTGCTTGCCGAAACGATGATGTCACGAAGAGCGCGCAGCGCTTCCGTCATGCCGATATGGGCGGCAGCGGACAGCAGGAGCGGAGGACGGCCGCAGGCCTTTTCCAGTTCCTTGGCCTTTTTCTTCAGTTCTTTCTCGTCGAGCACGTCGATCTGCGACAGCGCCACGATTTCCGGCTTGTCGGTTAGCCCGCCGCCATAAGCATCCAGCTCGGCCTTAACAGTCTTATAGGCCTTGCCGACCTTTTCTTCCTGCGCGGAGACGAGGTGCAGAAGCACGCGCGTGCGCTCCACATGGCCGAGGAAGCGGTCACCGATGCCCACACCCTCATGCGCGCCTTCGATAAGACCGGGAATGTCGGCCAGCACGAATTCACGACCGTCGATGGTTGCAACGCCAAGGTTGGGATGCAGCGTGGTAAAGGGATAATTGGCGATCTTCGGACGTGCACGCGTAACCGTCGCAAGAAAGGTGGATTTACCCGCGTTAGGCAGGCCGACGAGACCGGCATCGGCAATCAGCTTAAGCCGCAGCCAGATCGTCTTTTCTTCACCAGCAAGACCCGGATTGGCATGGGTAGGCGCCTGATTGGTGGACGACTTGAAGTAGGCATTGCCGAAACCGCCATTGCCGCCGGCGGCAAGACGAAAGCGCTGACCTTCCTTGGTGAGGTCCATGATCAGCGTTTCATTGTCTTCCTCGAAAATCTGGGTACCGACAGGCACTTTCAGCACCACGTCCGAACCCTTGGCGCCGGTGCGGGTCTTGCCCATGCCGTGCTGTCCGATCGAGGCCTTGAAATGTTGCTGGAAGCGGAAGTCGATCAGGGTGTTGAGACCATTGACCACCTCGACCCAGACGTCGCCGCCGCGTCCGCCATCACCGCCGTCAGGGCCGCCGAACTCGATGAATTTTTCGCGCCGGAAGGATACGGCACCCGCGCCGCCATCACCGGATTTGATATAGACTTTTGCTTCATCGAGAAATTTCATCGGACTGCCGTTCTATCGGTTTGCGGGCGCACCAACCAATCATGCTGCGCCAAACAAAAATATCGTCGTTTCGAATACAAGCGCTTCTTCACGAGGTCAAAGACTATCGTGCGGGAAGCCCCTGCGCGAGACAAGGCCGGTTTGGGGTACACCGGCCTTGTTTTGATTGTCAGCGATGTGGCGGAAGGAAATCCTCAGCCGTGATCACCGTATCGATATGCGCCACCATCGCAGCGCGCGCCGTGGCGTAGATCTGGTGGCAGCCGGTTACCCGAAAGCCGAGTTTTTCCTGCGCACGCAGCGAAGCGGGGTTATCCGCAAACACGCCGGAATGCAGAACCACTCCGGGCATGCGGCGGAAGAACCGCTCCACCACCCCGGCCACCGCCTCGGTCATGTAACCCTTGCCCCAGTAGAAGCGGTTCAGCCAGTAGCCGAGATGCCACTCGCCATGCCTCAACTCCACCGAGACGACGCCGATCAGGGTATCGTCGCCACTGGTGATGGCGAAATCCCAATCGGGCAGGGTGCCGGAGGTTCGCAGGACCAGCCATTCCAGCGCATCCTGCTTGTGATAGGGCGCGGGAACGCGGGCCAGCATTCTGGTCACGGCGAAATCGCCGAGCGATTCCGCGATGCTGCCGGCATCGGAGAGTCGCTGCGGACGCAACACCAGACGCCGCGTCTCGATGACGGGGCAGGGGCCGGGCGGCGCCACCGAAGCGACAGTCCGCCGACGGGTCAGCTCGAGCGCACTCATCCCATGTCCCCCCAGCTCTTCAGTGAAACCCAGGTCTTGCGGTCCAGCCTGTACCATTCGACCGGCACCATGCCGCCAAGCGCCAGAGACCCGACCATGCCGGAGCCCTGGAACTGGAAACCGCACTTCTGGATGACGCGGCGCGAGCCAATGTTGGTGACCCGGCAACGGGCATCGATGTGGTCTATTTCACGCGTGCGGAAGGCCATGTCGATCAGCGCATGCGCCGCTTCGGTCATATAGCCGCGGTTCCAGTAGGGTTCCCCTAGCCAGTAACCGATTTCCAGCGTCTTTTCGTCTTCCTGGGGTTCGAGCGCGCAGCAGCCCAGAAACTCGCCATTGTCCATGCGGGTAATCGCATAGACGCACTTGCCAATCTCGCCAGCTTTGGAGCGTCGCACAAAGTCCGCGGCGTCTTTGGCCGTGTACGGGTGCGGCATACGCGACACCATGGTCGCGATATTGGCATTGTTGGCAAGATGGGCAAGGGCGTCGATGTCTTCTTCGTGAGGCTTGCGTAAAACCAGCCTCTGCGACAGTAAAACGGGGCAATCGCTCCTCGACCGATCGGGCCTCGGCCGCTCTTCGGGTGACCGTGATTGGTCAACCCTCAACAATTCAGCTTGCATGGTTCAGTCCCTCCTTGGGGGTAAAGAAAAAGGGGAGTTGGGTGGTGCCCCATCTCCCCTGTTTTCTTGACTGAACCTGATACGTCTCAGCCGGGTCGATGGGACACCGGCTGCATATGACGCTTACCGGCTTATTCTGCGGCTTCCGCTTTCGGAGCCACGGATACGAATACGCGGCCATTGGCCTTCGTACGGAAGTTCACGTTACCTGCGGTCAGTGCGAAAATCGTGTGGTCCTTGCCGATGCCAACATTGGCGCCCGGATGCCACTGCGTGCCGCGCTGGCGCAGAATAATGTTGCCTGGAATGACAGCTTCGCCGCCGAACTTCTTTACGCCAAGGCGCTTGGATTCGGAATCGCGACCGTTACGCGAGGAACCGCCAGCTTTTTTGTGTGCCATTGGAGTTCTCCTTTAAACCTTGTTTCCCGTGTCGCGCCGATCAGGCAGCAACGATGTCCGTGATGCGGACGACAGTGTGATGCTGACGATGGCCGCGCGAACGCTTGGAGTTCTGACGACGACGCTTCTTGAAGGCGATGACCTTCTTGCCGCGATTGTGCTCGACAACTTCAGCCTTGACGATCGCACCCTTGACGAAGGGAGCACCGAACTTGGCGTCGGCGCCTTCGCCAACAACGAGAACTTCGGTGAATTCTACAGTTGCGCCTGCCTCTGCTTCCAGCTTTTCGATGGTCAGCACGGCGTCGGCCGTTACGCGGTACTGCTTACCGCCGGTCTTGATGACTGCGAACATTTGTTATCCTTTCATGTTCGTTCCGGCTCTGCCCGCAAATGCAAGCTGGCCGTCTTTTTATCAGTCGGAATTTGGTAGAAACCCGTCGGGACAGAATGTCCCTTTGAATATCTGCCGGTGAAGCCGCCTTTTGAAGGACGGAATAAACGGAAGGCGCACTACGCCATCAATTTGGGTGCCGATTACGCGAGACGCCTGTTTATGTCAAGATGACGACGGCTTGAAAAGTAACTGTAACGCCAAGAATTTCATGCTTTTTCGGCAGGTGAAGCAGTCAGGTCTCGAAATTTGCGCAGCAAGTGTTTATATGGGCCTTCAACAAGGAGCAGAAATGGCCCGCATAGACCAGACCGACGATTGGCGGGACCGCCACGCGCCGACACTTTCCGCCTTCGAGTCGCTTGCGATCGAGGCATATGGCCACCTGCCAGAAGAATTCCGCGCATTGACGAAGGATCTCATCATTGAGATCGCGGATTTCCCTACCGACGAAGTCTTCGAGGACATGGCGCTCGAAACCCCCTTCGACCTTCTTGGATTGTTCGAGGGACGCGGCATCTCCGAACGTTTCACCATGGAAACGGGTGAGATGATAAACCGCATCACGCTTTATCGCCGCCCCATTCTCGACTACTGGGCCGAGAACGAGGAAACGCTGGGCGATATCATCACTCACGTCCTCATCCACGAGATCGGCCATCACTTCGGCCTGTCGGATGATGACATGGAGCGGATCGAGGAAAGCGCCGACGAGGCCGCCGCCGATCGCTGATCGGGGCGGCGTCCGCCGTTCACTGCTCGCCGAGCTTCATGTCCGGATGGTATTCCTTGCCCTCGACCACCTTGGTCACGGCCTGGCCGCAATGCATGACGCCGCTTGCGGCGTTGAAGGCATAGCTCGGTGAGCCGGCAAGTTCCCATCCCTTGTTCAGCGCCTCGGTGACCCGATGACAGAATTTGGAGTCGTCCGGACCGGTTATGAAACGATAGACCTTCACGTCTTTCTTGCCTTTCTCTGTGTGATGATATCGGCCATGGCGACCAGCCTTTCGGCCTGCCCCACATGCAGCCGTTCTATCATGCGACCATTCATGTTGATGACGTTCAATTCCACAGATTCCGGTTTTGCGAAAGCGGCAATGATCTCGCGGGCTTCAGCCACAGCAGCCTTATCCGGGCCGAAGTGCCGGTTGGCCGCCTCGACCTGGGCCGGATGGATCAGCATCTTGCCATCGAAGCCCATGGCGCGCCCCTGCTCGCATTCAGCTTCGAAAGCCTCGATATCGCGGAAATCATTCGAGACGCTGTCGATGACATCGAGCCCATAGGCCCGCGCGGCAAGAACCACCTGCATCATCCACGGCACAAGATAGGTGCGGCCGGGAAGGCGCGGGACATGCGTTTCCTTGCGCAGATCGTTGAGACCGATGACGAAAGCGGCAAGCCGGGCATCAGGCGTATGGGCCGCGTCGGCAATCGAGGCGGCGTTCAACACACCAAGCGGGGTTTCGATCATCGCCCAGATTTTCAGATGCTCGGGCGCATCCGCCTCGGCCAGAAGATCGGCCACCTCATGAATATCGGAAGGCTGCTCCACCTTCGGCAATAAAACCGCATCTGGCCGACAGGAAAGCACGAGCTGCAGATCCGCCTTTCCATCCGGTGTCGAGAGCGGATTGATGCGGATAACGGTTTCCTTCCCGTCGAAAGACGGATCTGAAAACAGCTTTTCCAGATTTTTCCGCGCCTCGCCCTTCATATCGGGCGCGACCGAATCCTCCAGATCGAGGATCACGCCATCACAGTCGAGCTCCCGGATTTTCTCGAGTGCCCGGACATTGACGGCCGGAACTGACAGCAAGGAACGACGTGGTCTCACGGAAATATTTTCGGAAAAATTGACGATGCCGCACTTGTGTCAAGCTTTTGTGACATCTGCAAGCTGACAATCCACTGAATCCTCTTGCAAGCCGGAAGAAGAAGGCCCACATTCGTCTGGATAGAAAGGTTTGGATCATGCAAGGCATACGTTCGTTTTTCATCGCCGCATCTGGCATTGCAATTCTGGCGATCGTCGCTCTTTTCACAGCGTCGCTTACGGTGGCTTTCATCGGCGTGCTCGCGGTCCTAAGTGCTGCCCGCCTGCTTTCCGCGCGTCTGAAGCCGGCCCCCATTCCGGTCAAGCCCCGTAACCAGCGCGACATGCGCGTCTGGAACGACGGCAAGGGCACGATTATCGATCTCTGAGGTGGTTTAATCCGGTCAGGATGCGAGAACGTCCGACGAGGCGTACCGAAGAACGCGGGTTTGCGCTTCTAAAGCGCCGAGATTTGCAGTATTTCCCCGTAGAGAACATCCGGCAGGCTTTTGTCAGTGCCGGATTCTGTTCAAGGGAAACACGGGAAGCGACAGATGGAAAAATTCACCAAGCTGACGGGCGTCGCCGCGCCCATGCCGGTCGTCAACATCGACACCGATATGATCATTCCGAAAGATTATCTGAAGACCATCAAGCGCACTGGTCTTGGCAAGGGTCTTTTCGCTGAATCCCGTTATCTCGAAGACGGTTCGCCCAATCCCGATTTCGTGCTGAACAAGCCCGCCTACCAGAACGCCCAGATTCTCGTTGCCGGTGACAATTTCGGCTGTGGCTCCTCGCGCGAACATGCACCATGGGCACTGCTCGATTTCGGTATCCGCTGCGTCATCTCCACCAGTTTCGCCGACATCTTCTATAATAACTGTTTCAAGAACGGCATCCTGCCTGTCGTCGTCAGCCCCGAGAACCTCGAAAAGCTGCTGGACGACGCCTCGCGCGGCTCGAACGCAGTTCTCTCCATCGATCTGGAACGCCAGGAAATCAGCGGGCCTGATGGCGGCACGATTACCTTCGAGATCGACGAATTCAAGCGACACTGCATGCTGAACGGGCTCGATGATATCGGCCTGACGCTGGAACATGCCGGCGCCATCGACACGTTCGAAAAGGCGAACGCCTCGGTCCGCCCCTGGGCCTGACCACATTTCCGCTGTTCAAAAAGCCGATCCCGTACCAAACCGTACCGGATCGGCTTTTGCTTTGCTTGAAAAGCCCTTGAGGCGGAGATAAGAAGCCCTCGATCCCGTCCAGCTGCGATACGACTTGGCATGCGCAGGACGGAACGAGTTTGACGCCGCGTTCGCCGCCATCGAAAACCCTTCATGATGTTTTCCGGCGCGCCGCCCAAGGAGGGTTCTCATGACAGTCCGTTCGCTTTTCCTGCTGCCCGGTGATGGTATCGGCCCTGAAGCCGTGGCTGAGGTCCGCAAGCTGATCGAATATATGAACAGTGCGCACAATGCCGGCTTCACCGTTTCGGAAGGCCTCGTCGGCGGTTCAGCCTATGACGCCCACGGCGTCGCGATTTCCGATGCGGATATGGAAAAGGCGCTTGCCGCCGATGCGATCCTGTTCGGCGCCGTTGGCGGTCCGAAATGGGATGGCGTTCCCTATGAGCATCGCCCTGAGGCCGGCCTGCTTCGCCTGCGCAAGGATCTCGAACTTTTTGCCAATCTGCGCCCGGCCATCTGCTATCCCGCACTTGCCGCCGCCTCCTCGCTGAAGCCGGAGCTGGTCGAGGGCCTCGATATCCTCATCGTTCGCGAGCTGACGGGCGGCGTTTATTTCGGTGAACCGAAGCAGATCATCGATCTCGGCAACGGCCAGAAGCGCGGCATCGACACGCAAATCTACGACACCTTCGAGATCGAACGCATCGCCAGCGTCGCTTTCGAACTGGCCCGCACCCGCGATAACCGCGTGTGCTCGATGGAAAAGCGCAACGTCATGAAATCAGGCGTTTTGTGGAACCAGGTTGTCACCGAAACCCACGCCGCCAAATACAAGGACGTGCAGCTGGAGCATATGCTGGCCGATGCCGGCGGCATGCAGCTGGTGCGCAAGCCCAAGCAGTTCGACGTGATTGTGACCGACAACCTCTTCGGCGACATGCTGTCCGACGTGGCGGCCATGCTGACAGGCTCGCTCGGCATGCTGCCCTCGGCCTCGCTCGGCGCACCCGACGCCAAGACCGGCAAGCGGAAGGCCATGTATGAGCCGGTACACGGTTCGGCTCCTGACATCGCTGGCAAGGGCATTGCCAACCCGATCGCCATGATCGCGTCCTTCGCCATGTGCCTGCGCTACTCTTTCAACATGGTGGATGAAGCCACCAAGCTCGAGGCGGCGATCGCCAACGTACTGGACAAGGGCATCCGAACCGCCGACATCATGGCCGATGGTTGCCGTCAGGTCGGTACATCCGAGATGGGTGACGCGGTTCTCGCCGAATTCAAGGCGCTTTCGGCGTAACGCTTGAAACGGGCTGGGCAGGGGGCACCGCCGTCTGCCCGTCCTCCTTTGGCAGAAGATGCTCGTAACGCCGGTCGGTCAGCGTCTTCAGAAAAGCCACGATGGCATCCACGCGCTTGTCATCCAGCGCCGGCGCGGATGTCAGTTCCGTCAGGGCGATATTCTCGGGCACCTCGGGCGCATCCCATGTCTTGCCCGTTTCCGGATTGATCTGACGGCTGGGTTTCTTACTCTTATATTTTACATAGAACAGCACCACTGTGCGCAGGTCCTTGAACACGCCATTGTGCATATAGGGACCAGTCACGGCGACGTTGCGCAACGTCGGCACCTTGAACTTGCCGCGCTGGGCGGGATCACCGGCGACTGCCGGATTCTGCGCCAGACCCAGATCGACAGCATCCGGCTTTGAGCCGTTCACAGCCCTGACGGATGTATTGGCGGGAACACCGATGTTGAAATATTTGTGGTTGGTGAAGAGGCCATCTTCCAGACCCTTGGCGCCACGGATTTCATGGCAGGTATTGCAATTGGTGAACTGCGTAGACGAAATTAGAACGCGGCCCAGCTCCTCCTGATCGGTCAGCTTTTCTTCGCCGCGCAGGAAGCGGTCATATTTGGAATCGAAGGTGGAAAACTCGTCCGAACGCTCGAAGCTCGCCAGCGCCTTGGTCATCGCGGCATAGGCGGTGTCGTCGTTCTGGAACACATCCTTGCCGAATTGCGTGCCGAAGGCCGCGACGTATTCCGGGTTCTCCCTGAGCCGTTTCACGACAGCCGCCTTGTCCGGCATGCCCATTTCGACGGGATTGAGGGGCGGCCCGCCCGCCTGATCTTCCAGCAGGGACGCGCGGCCATCCCAGAATTGCCCGCCGACATACTCTCCCGCCGCGTTCTTGCCGAAAGGTGGCGTGAACTTCGCGTAAGCAGCGGTTGGCGCGTTGCGGTCGCCAAGAGAAGTCCCGTCATCGCCAAGCGATACATCCCGCCCGACCTTTTCGCTCTCCCGCGCATCGGAAAAACCGGCCGCCTGCATATGGCAGGTGGAGCAGGCCATGGTACGGTTCATCGAAAGATTGGGATCGTCGAACAGGACCGCGCCAAGCTTTTCCAGCGTCGCATAATCCTCACCGCCATGGGCAGCGATGCCACCGAGCCCAGTGCCCAAAGGGGCCAGCAGAATGGCTGCAGCGAGAGCGGCAGAGAGAAAAAATCCGGGTTTCATCATGGTAGGCACGCTCGAAATAAAATGCGCGATAGCAGGTTCGGGCCGGAAAATATGAAGAGGTTTTCGCGCCCGTCGCACTCACCGGATATAGATCGCCGGAGCTAACTCCGCTTTTCCATATCCCATAGAAAGACCTATAGCACTTTCCCGTGATAGCAGCCTAGAAACTTTCGCAGCTTGCTCCACTTTGCCGCACGTCCCCCCCCCCCTGCCGGAACCGCAAACGATCAACCGCCTTTGGCGATGGCGTGGAAGAACGTGCCAGAGACAAAACCTCTCCTGCCGCCCGATGGCCCGAGCGGGCGACCCTGCCCGTCAGCAATCTGGGCGAAGGGCTGATCACGGCCAGGATCGGTGACCCGGGCATAATGAAACTCATGGCCGCGCAGAACATCCCCCGCCATGCCGAGCTGGCCATCTGCCGCGATTGTGGCCTGCCGGTAGCCGAGATTCATCTTGCGTGTCGCAAAGCTCGTGGCGTGCGACAAGAGACCAGTCATGGCATGGGTCACGCCTTCTGCATCCTCTAGCCGCTCACCGAGCACCATGTAACCGCCGCACTCGCCATGCACCGGCTTTGTCTCTGCAAAACGGGCAATACCCGCCTTGAAGCCGGCAGCACCGGCGAGTCTTCCGGCAAAAAGCTCGGGATAGCCGCCCGGCAACCAGCAGATATCGCAGCTCTCATCGGGTGCCTCATCGGCGAGCGGCGAAAACGGCACGATCTCTGCCCCGGCCGCACGCCAATGCTTCCTGAGATGCGGATAAAGGAAGGTGAAAGCCGCATCCTCCGCCAGTGCAATGCGCTGGCCGGGAGGCGCTATAGCCGCCTCCACCGAACCCGAGGACATGTTCACCGGCGCGGCGAGCGAAAACAAGGCATCGAGATCGATGGATTTTTCCATAGCATCCGCGAGCCGGTCTATATGGGAATCGATTTCCGGATGTTCGCTCGCCTGCACCAGCCCCAGGTGCCGCTCCGGCAGGATGAGGGAAGGATCGCGTAGAACGCAGCCGACAACGGGCAGGCCGATTTTTTCGATGGCTTCCGTGCACAGCGTCCGGTGCCTTTCGCTGCCGGCCCGGTTCAATACCACCGCCCCCATCGTGACATCAGGATCGTAGTGGGCAAAACCATGCGCAATGGCAGCTGCCGTCTGCGACTGGCCGGAGACATCCAGCACCAGCAGCACCGGAATGCCGAACAGCCGCGCCAGATCCGCCGCCGAGCCGGTGCGGTTTTCCGCCACGGGAATACCGTCGAACAGGCCCATGGCGCTTTCGATGAGAATGAGTTCCGCGCCCTCGGTCTGCTGCGAAAACAGATGTCGCAGCAGGTCCGGCTGCATGGCCCAGCTGTCCAGATTGAGACCGGGTGTGCCGGTGGCGAAGGCATGAAAACCGGGATCGATGTAATCCGGCCCCGTCTTGATGCCGCGCACTTTGATGCCACGTCGGGCGAAGGCCCGGAGCAGGCCGATGGTCACGCTGGTCTTGCCGGACCCGGAGCGCGGCGCGCCGATGATGATTGCCCGCGCCGTCATGAGCCGGACACTCCAAGACGATCCCGCATCGAAACAATCTCGCCGATAACGATCAAAGCCGGCGCTTCGAAATTTTCCCGCTTTGCATCGTCAGCTATGCTTTGCAATGTGCCGATGAAAATCCGCTCTTGCGCAGTGGTTGCCGACATGATGACAGCGACCGGCGTTTTTCCCGAACGCCCACCCTGCATCAGAAGACCGGCAATCGCGCCGATATTCTTCAGCCCCATATAAACAACGATGGGTTCCTGCGTTTTCGCCAGCGCCAGCCAGTCGAGATCCTCTTCGGTTCCCGCTGCATGACCCGTGGCGAGCGTCACTGCGCGGCTGATACCACGCATGGTGGCGGGAATGCGCGCTGAAGCGAGCGCGGTGAATGATGAAGTCATGCCCGGCAATATGCGAAACGGAATGCCGGCATGGACAAGCGCCTCCGCCTCTTCGCCACCGCGCCCGAAAATAAAGGGATCGCCGCCCTTCAGCCGCAGCACCTTTTTGCCCTGCAGGGCGAAATCGATCAACGAAGCGGTAATATCATCCTGCGTCGCGGAGGGCTTGCCGCCCCTTTTGCCCGCAAAAACAATCTCCGCCTGCGGACCGAGCGCCACGACATCGTCGCTTACCAGCGCATCGCGCACGATGATATCGGCCTGCGACAGCGCAAGCGCCACTTCGAGCGTCAGATAACGCACATCACCCGGCCCCGCGCCCGCGAGCCAGACGTGGCCGGCTTCGAAGGCCGGACCTTTTGCGGCGATGCTGTTCAAAATCTGCGGTATCGACATTGTTCTTGGCTGCTTTTTAACGATGACGGAAAAAGCCGTCCCGGCTATAGGAATTCATATGGAAACGGATGGAAAGACCCTTCGCCGCGGCTGGACCACGGGCACCTGCGCGGCAGCCGCCACGAAGGCGGCCTGCGCCGCCCTTCTGACCGGCGAGTTTCCTTACCCTGTCGAGGTCGAACTTCCAAGCGGTGCGAGGCCGGCATTTTCCCTCGCCACCGAGGAAAAAGGCGAAAACTTTGCCCGCGCCGGCGTCGTCAAGGATGCAGGCGACGATCCCGATGTCACCCATGGCGCACTGATCGAAAGTACGGTCAGACGGGGTGAACCGGGGAGCGGCATCACTTTCAGGGCTGGGAAAGGCGTCGGAACGATCACGAGGCCGGGCCTGCCCCTGCCACCGGGAGAACCCGCAATAAACCCCGTTCCGCGCAGGATGATCGAGACCGCCATTCGCGAAGTGGCCGGCGAGGATGCCGATTTCGAAGTCGAGATTTCCGTCCGTGACGGCGAGAAGCTGGCAGAAAAAACCCTGAATGGCAGGCTCGGCATCCTCGGCGGCATTTCCATTCTCGGCACCACCGGCGTCGTCATTCCCTTTTCCTGCTCGGCCTGGATTCACTCCATCTGGCGCGGCATCGATGTGGCCCGCGCGACCGGCTGCACCCATGTACTGGGCGCGACCGGCAATACATCCGAGAAGGCAGGCCAAGCAGTTTACGACCTGCCGGAAACCGCTCTGATCGACATGGGTGATTTCATCGGCGGCATGCTCAAATATCTGCGCAGCCACCCGGTCGAGCGGGTAACCATCGCCGGTGGTGTTGCAAAGATGACCAAGCTCGCCCAGGGCATGCTCGATGTGCATTCCAAGAAAGGTCTTGCCGACCTTGAAGCATTGGCGGCGTTGGCCACGGAGGCGGGAGGGGACGACAATCTCGCCATTGCCATTCGTGAGGCCAACATGGTCGCGCACGCCTTTCAGCTGGCCGAACGCGCGGGGATAGACCTCGGCGCGATCGTTGCGGAAAAAGCCTGGGTAACTGCCGCCGCGGCCCTGAAGACGCCGGCGATCGCGCTCGATATTCTGGTGTTTGACCGTCAGGGCGCGCTCAAAGGGCGCACCGCCTCCACGCCGTCGCATCAGCCCGCAGCATCCTCCTTCGGAGACCGGAACCGGCGCACATAGTCGGTGCTATAAAGCGCACTTTCGCGGAAATCCGTCGAGGCCAGACCACGCCCGACGAAGATCAGCGCCGTGCGCTCCACCGGCTCGGCCGCAAGCTTGCCCTCTATATCGAAAAGCGTGCCACGAATGACCCGTTCATCCGGCCAGGAGGCACGCACGACAATGGCGACCGGGCAATCGGAACCATAAAGCGGCGTCAGCTCTTCCACCACCTTGCCGATGGCATGAATGGCGAGATGAATGGCGAGTGTCGCGCCTGTCGCGCCGAAAGCCTTCAATGTCTCACCATCAGGCATTTTTGAAGCGCGGCCGGAAATACGGGTCAGCACCAGGCTCTGCGCCACTTCCGGCACCGTCAGCTCCCGCTGCAGGGTGGCAGCGGCGGCGGCGAAGGAGGGGACACCGGGGGTTACGGTATAATCGAGACCCCGGCGCTCCAGCCGGCGTATCTGCTCGCCCATGGCGCTCCAGACGGAAAGATCGCCGGAATGCAGCCGCGCCACATCCTTGCCAGCCTTGGCGGCCGCCACGAACTCCGCCTCGATCTCATCAAGCGAAAGTGCTGCCGTATCAACGATGCGTGCACCCTGCGGGCAATAATCGATGAGGGCCTTTGGAACCAGCGAACCGGCGTAAAGGCAGACCGGGCAGGCGGCGATAAGATCGCGCCCGCGCACCGTGATGAGATCGGCGGCACCCGGACCGGCGCCGATGAAATGAACCGTCATTCTTGTTCTCCCTATTCGATGGCGCTGCGGCTGCCATGCGGCGCATCGCTCGTCGCGATAGCCACAGTGACGTGACCGACCACGAGGCGTGGCGCGACTAGCCTTGCACTTGCTCCAGCCGCCGCAAGAGCCGCTGCTTCGCTGACGCTTGGCGAACTAGCGTGATCGAGGCTGGCCTGTGAAAATGTTATTGTCTCAGCGGCAACCGCTTCGAGCCGTTCCTGCGCCACGATTTCAAGCGACAGCGACAGACTCTTCGCCGCCGCCACAAGACCGGCCTCGTCGGCCTTCAGCGGCGCAGTCGCCAGATAGTCGACCGTCATGCCAAAGGCACGCTCGGCAGCCCGCACAGCCGCGACAATCGCGTCCGACGGGGCACCTTTGCGGCAGCCTATGCCGGCCACGGTCACCATGGCTTCACCCAGCTCCATTGTGTCACCGGCATGGCCGGACGCCAACCGGACATGGAACCGACGGCAGCAGACCGCGAAACTTCCAGCCGGATCATCGAACCGCCGAATTTCGAATGGGCGGCCAGCAACACCGCTTCCATTTCCAGCGTCACCGCATTGGCCACCAGCCGCCCGCCCGGTTTCAGAGCATCGATGGCGGCCTCCAGCACGCCCGTCTCACTGCCGCCACCCCCGATAAAAATCGCATCTGGCGAAGACAAGCCTTCAAAAGCCGCCGGGGCGGTGCCGATCATGACCTCGAGCCCCGGAACACCAAAAGCGTCGGCATTGCGGGCAATCCGCTCAGCCCTTTTCGGATGCTGCTCGATGGCGATGGCGCGCAGCGAAGGGTGCGACAACATCCATTCGATGCCGATCGAGCCGGAACCCGCACCGATATCCCACAGCAGTTCTCCCCGGCGGGGGCCGAGTGACGAAAGCGTCACCGCGCGGATTTCGCGCTTGGTGATCTGTCCGTCATGTTCAAACAGACCGTCATCAAGGCCACAAGCAAAAGGCAGGACGCGCGCACCCTCGTCCGCCACGACTTCGATCGCCACGATATTGAGCGGATCAATATCTTCAAAGCCAAAATCAGCTGCCCGACTTTGCCGCCGCTTTTCACGGTCTCCGCCCAATGCTTCAAGCAGGATGACTTCCGAACGACCGAAGCCGGCATCGGACAGCAGCCGCACAATCAAGGACGGGTCACGCTCATCGGACGTCAGCGCGATGATCCGCGCGCCATGATGCAGATGTGGCCGCAACAGATCGATGGAGCGCCCATGCAGCGAAACGCAATCGGCCGATTGCAGGGCCCAGCCGAGCCGCGAGCCGGCCAGCGAAAAGGCGGAAGGCGAGGGATAACAGACCGTTTCCTCCGCTGGAATCCGCCGCAGAAGCGTGACACCGACGCCGTAGAAGAACGGATCGCCCGAGGCGAGCACACACACCCGGCGGCCGCGCAATGCGAGAACATCGCTCATTTCAACATCGAACGGCACCGGCCAGGCGCGTGCTTCGCCGCGAATAGCCGCAGCCGCCAGTTTCAGATGGCGTTCGCCGCCGAAAACTACCTCGGCCGCCTCTATCGCGCGGAGCGTATTCTCACCCAGTCCCTGAAGCCCGTCCTCGCCGATACCGACGATGGAAAGCCACGGCCTCTCGTTCTTTTCAGTGGAAGCCTTTGCCGTTCGGGAATATTTAGAGGTCATGACACGCTCCATACTCATCCTTGGCGGCACGGCGGATGCCCGCATTCTGGCCGGCCGGCTTGCGGAAGACGCCGGCTACCGAATTTTGCTGTCGATGGCCGGGCGCACGCTCTCGCCGGTGGAACAGCCCGTGCCGATGCGCAGCGGCGGGTTTGGCGGCGCGGCAGGGCTGGCGGATTTCATCCGTGCCGAAAATTTCGATATTCTGGTGGATGCCACTCATCCCTATGCGGCCAGGATTTCCGCCAATGCCGTTGAGGCGGCAAGGCTTGCCGATGTTCCACTGATTGTGCTCTCGCGTCCCGTCTGGCCGCGTCAGCCGGGCGATACATGGCAGAGTGTTCATACCGTCGGACAGGCCGTTGCCGCGCTGGGCACCGCGGGCAGACGTGTGTTTCTGGCGCTCGGCCGTCAGGAGCTTCTTCCTTTCGAAGCCGCGCCCCAGCACAGCTACCTCATCCGCAGCGTCGACCCGGTGGAACCGCCGCTGAAGGCGCCGGATGCGCGCTATATCACCGCGCGCGGGCCTTTCGTGACGGAGAATGAAATCCGCATGCTGGAGGAAAACCGCATCGAGGTGGTTATATCGAAAAACTCGGGCGGCAGCGCCAGTTACGGCAAGATCGAAGCAGCGAGACGGCTCGGCCTGCCGGTCATCATGATCGAACGGCCGCAACAGTTGAACGATACGCCCGCGAACAATGTGACCGTGCCGGATATCGCCAATGCGCTCACCGCCATACGCCATCAGCTTTCCCTTTTCGAAAACCGTGGCGAATAAACGATCGGTTCCTTGCCGGAACGCACGATCAGGCGGGTTTCCACCGAGCCGACGATGATGCAGGTGGCCATGTCGGCCATGTCGCTCGACGCCTCCGAAAGCGGCACAACCCGAATGCGCTCGTCCTTCCTGCCTGCGGCGCGGCCGAAGATCACCGGCACCGAGCCGGGTAAATGTTTGCGCAACAGGTCGAAGGCGGTACCAAGCTGGTGCGGCCGCGCCTTGCTGACGGGATTGTAGAAGGCCATCACAAATCCGGCTTCCGCTGCCGCAATCAGCCGTTTTTCGATGATGCCCCAGGGCTTGAGATTATCCGAAAGCGAAATGGCGCAGAAATCATGGCCGAGCGGTGCACCAGCTTTGGCGGCCACGGCCAGCATGGCGGTCACGCCCGGCACAACGGAAAAATCAATGTCGCGCCATTCGGAAGGGCCGTTTTCAATCGCCTCGCAGATGGCTGCCGCCATGGCGAAAACACCGGGATCGCCACCGGAAACCACGCAGACCTTGCCACCTTGGGCCGCAAGCGTGAGTGCCTGTTCGGCACGGGAGATTTCCTCGCGATTGTCGGAAGCGTGGCGCCGCTGGTGAGCGCCAAGCGACAGACGATCGAGATAGGGAATATAGCCGAAAAAATCTTCCGAAGACTGGACGGCGGTCAGCGCCTCAGGCGTCACCTGATCCACATTGCCGGGGCCGAGGCCGACAACAACGAGTTTACCGGTCATGGCGCTTCACTCCCGGCTGGCCTCGTTTTCCAGCCCGGCACCAGAACCAGTGAAAAATAGGGTGCTGGCGAGGCATCACGCTCGATGAGCCGCACCGCATGGCTGTTCGCCATGGTGCCACGCTCGACATAAAGCGCCTCTTCGAGCTTGCCGGCCACTTCGAGCGCGCGGCGGATTTTCGGCAGATTACGGCCGACCTTCATGATCACGGCACCATCAGTGCCGGAAAGCCGCTCCGCGAGCACCTCTTCCGCCAGCGTGCCGGGAAGCACGCTCAGTATGTCATCGCCCTGCACCAGCGGCAAACCGGCCATGGACCAGCAACCGGACATGGCAGTGATGCCGGCGACGACTTCCGCCTCATAGGACGGCGCAAGCCGCAGATGGAGATGCATATAGGAGCCGTAAAACAGCGGATCGCCTTCAGACAGCACGGCGACATTGCGCCCGGCATCGAGATGCACGGCAATATCCTTTGCCGACTGATCAAAGAATGCAGCAATCGCGCCGCGATAATCTTCGCCGTTCTTGTCGCTTTCGACAGTAACGGGATAGACCAGCGGCATTTCCAGCGTGCCGGGACGAATAAAGGCTTCGACGATGCCACGGCCATTGCCGGCGCTGCCCTTCTTGCAGAAAAAGGCGAGAACATCGGCATTTTCGATGGCGCGTACGGCTTTCAGCGTCAGCAGCTCCGGATCGCCCGGACCGGTGCCGACGCCGACGAGTTTACCCTTGGCATGTTCAAAAAGAGCAGCACTCACAGGCCGGCCCTCGCAATCGCGTTGATGGCGGCGGCCGTCATCGCCGAGCCGCCCAAACGTCCTTTGACGATGGCATAGGGAATGCCAAGCGCACTTGCCTCCAGCGCATCCTTCGATTCCGCCGCACCGACAAAACCGACCGGCATGCCGATGATGGCCGCCGGACGCGGGGCACCTTTTTCCAGCATTTCCAGAAGATAAAACAGCGCCGTCGGCGCATTGCCGATAGCGACCAGAGCACCTTCCAGATGATCCGCCCAGAGATCGAGCGCGGCAGCGGATCGGGTGTTGCCAATATTTTTCGCAAGCTCCGGCGTGCGTGGATCGCGAAGCGTGCAGATGACGGCGTTGTCAGCCGGAAGCCTTGCGTGCGTCACGCCATGGGCAACCATTTGCGCATCACACAGAACGGGCTTGCCGGCGAGCAACGCGCCGCGCGCGGCCGAAACGAAATCCGGCGAGAAGCGGAAATGGCCTGCCGCCTCCACCTGCCCGCAGGCATGGATCATCCGAATGGCGATATCCGCCTGCTCTGCAGTAAAGGCGGATAAATCCGCTTCTTCGCGAATAATGGCGAAAGAGCGCTCATAGATCGCATTACCGTCGCGAATATAATCATAATCGGTCATTGGTTATCCTGTCGAAGCGCAGCACCGATCTCCTCCCGACCCAGACGGGCAAAAAAGATGGCGGCGTTTTCATCGGGCTTATGTTCTTTTTCGTAGAGACGGGCAAGTCGCGAAAGCGCGGTCTTCTGTTGCTCGAAGGGCAAAATCCCGTCCGGCGGGTCACCGGCGCGGCCGGAAATCGAGAATGCCAGACCATGAGAGTCCCCCGAGAGGGTCAGAAGCGAGGACGCGGGATGTGCACAGCCCTTTCCGCAGCCGGAAACATGCAGCGTAAAGGAACCGTCCAGCAACGCGGCACATTCTTCGGCAGCAAAAGCCGCCAGTTCGTGCGTAGGAAGAAAAGCCGAAGCACAGCCCGGCGCCCCCGGACAGACGGCGATGGAAGATCGCGCATCACCTGAAGTCGTGACGAAGCCGGATGCCGCCGCAGCCTCAAGCAACGTATCGCAGGCAGTTGATAATCCAAAAAATAGCAGGCTATGGTTTGGCGCTGGCCGCAGGGTCTTGATACCAAGCGTTTCGGCCCGCTCGCACAGATGCGCCAAGTCGGCACCTCGAACCTGTCCGAAAGCAGGCGCGATACCAGCGGCGAAGCGGTTCTCTCCCGTTATCATCAAACCGAGGGGCAAAAAGGGAAGCTGGGCCTCGCTCCTAGCTGCGCGATCCAGCAGGCGGTCACCGCAAATCGCCTTCACCGTCTGCTGATCCAGATCGCGGCCACGGGCAAGCGGTCCTTTTTCAGCAAGAAAAACAAGAAGCGACAGAACCACACTGGCCGCCGCAACTGGCTCAACCAGTCCCGCATTTAACGCCTTGCTTTCCGGCCCGCCCACAAGCAACTGCCAGAAGGCCCGACCTTCCAGCCGGATTGCTTTCAAACGAATATCGGCCAGCAAATCACCCATGGAGAGGCGTCCGCCGCCATCAATGACAACAGAAGTTTTGGCCGCGAGTTTGTCATGCAGCGCCAAGGCGCCGGAGCATTTTCTGATCTCCTCGGCGAGAAAACAGCCATCCTCGATTTCCGCATCATCCCGGCCGGCAAGGGGCGAAGTCTCGACCGCCAAACCTTCACGTAGCGGAAGATCGAGTGCCAGCACATCTTTTTCCAGAGCGCGGGCGCTTTGCGGCGTCAAGCCACGAAATTGCAGGCTGCCGCGCGCCGTAATATCGATCAACCCGTTGCCGTGGCGTTCGGCGAGACCGCAAAGCGCCACCATCGCACGGGGCGAGATATCCGCCTCGAACGCGACCCGCGACAAAAAACCGTCGCCGGTTTGCATGGGGGCGGACAAGGCCGGGCACAGACCACGGCGGCCAAATGGCTGAACGGGATCGGCAACGGCGGCCATCATGCACCTACCCTTTCGGATCGGGGCAGGATCAGCATTTCCAGTTCCGCATCCACCGCATTGCGGCGGCTGTGCCACAGGCCGCGGCGGCGGGCGGATAAAAAGCGCTCGGCCATTACCTCGGCCGCTTTCGGGTTTTCCCGCAGGATGAAATGGCGCACTTCCTCATTGCCGAAATAGGCATCGTAAAGCGCCTCGATCAGCGAGGAGGACACCGCATGGGTGGTCTCGGCAAAGCCGACCAGCCGGTCCACCGTTTCTGCAAATTCCGCCGCCCCGCGTGGGCCGTGCCGCATCTGGCCGGCAATGAAACGCGGATTGACGGCACGCGCGCGCACCACCCGCGTCAGCGCCTGCGTCATCGACCTGGCCCGCGGGCGCGCCGGATCGGTCGTATCCAGTGCCACGATATCGGCGATACCGCCAAGCGCGGCCTTCGCAGCGGAGAAGCCGCCGATGAAGGCGACATCGGAAGAGCCGTCCAGAAGATCGCGACCGGGGTCATCGCCGGTATGAACCAGAAGATCGGCCCGGCGCACCATTTCCGTAAAGCCGGCATCCTCGAATATCTCAAGCCCATCCGCGCCGCCAAAGGCATGGTTCGCCGCATCGAGATAGGCCTGCCCCAGCTCCTCGCGTTCATCCCACGCACCACTGGCAAGCTTTTCCTCGATACCGGCGCCATAGGTGCCAGGCGCAGAACCGAAGATGCGGGCAGGGATATGCCCAAGCGCTGCCGCCTCTTCCGCCAGCGGATTGTCGCCCGGCGCTTCGTTCCGTCGCGCAACCGCCCTGGCGGCGGCATCGAGAAGCGCGATGAGCGTCGGAAACATGTCGCGGAACAGGCCTGAAATGCGAAAGGTCACATCGATCCGCGGCCGCCCGAGGCTCGCCGACGGCAGAACCTCGATGCCGGTGACCCGGCCGGTGGCGGGATCATGGATCGGCCTTGCCCCCATCAGATGCAGCGCCTGTGCCACATCCTCGCCGCCATTGCGAAGGCTGGCGCTGCCCCAGAGATCGAACACCAGATGTTTCGGCCAATCACCATGGGACTGCAGATGATGGCGCAGCACCTCTTCGCCCGCCATGCGGCCGAGCTCGAAAGCTGTCGGCGTCGGCATGGTACGGGGATCGGCGGCAAAAAGGTTGCGGCCGGTGGGCAGCACGTCGAGACGCCCTCGCGCAGGTGCACCGGAAGGACCGGGGGCGATGTGCCGGCCATCGAGCGCCGCAAGCAGCGCGGCCTTCTCGGCCTTCGCGCTCTGAAGACGGAGAGGATCGGCCTCACCTTCGGGGGAACGGCCGAAAATATGCTGACCGTCCTTGATGGCAAAATCCTTGAGGTCGCAGAGAAAGGCATCGATACGTGACAGGGCCGTATCGGCGTTATCCTTCGCGCCAACGCCCGCCTCCGCCGCAAGCCCGGTTTCCAGCGCCTTTTCAACGATAAGCTTCGCCAGCCGGTCGCGGCGGCGGCGATCAAGGCCATCGGCCTGCGCGTATTCATCGACCAGCTGTTCCAGCGCCAACTGTTCCGGCGAAAGCCCGGCATTAAGAAGCACCGGCGGAACATGGCCGATGGTGACCGCCGCAATGCGCCGCTTGGCAACCGCCGCCTCACCGGGATTGGAGACGATGAACGGATAGACCACCGGCAAGGAACCGGTGACGATTTCCGGGAAACAATCGCGGGAAAGCGCAACCGTCTTGCCCGGCAACCATTCCAGCGTGCCATGCGCGCCCACATGCACGATGGCATGTGCCGCTACCGCGCGCTGCATCCATGCGCCGAAAGCGACGAGCGCGTGGCGCGGCGGCAGGGCGGGATCGTGATAATCCACCCGCCGATCCTCGTTTCGTCCCCGATCCGGCGCGAGCGCCACGAAGACCTGACCGAAACGGGCAACACGAAAATGGAATGCGCCATCGGCGAAAGCTTCGTCCTGTTCCGGAGCTCCCCACGTAGCATTCACCGAGCTGGAGGCGGTCTCAGTCAAACCCGCAAAAAAATCCCGATAGGTGGAAAGATCGACCGTCGCTTCCTGGCTCTCGATACGATCAAGCAGCGCCCGCGCTGTTTCAGGAATATCCTCCACGGCATAACCGGAACCGGCAAGATCGCGCATCATTTCGAGCACGCTTTGCGGCACATCGAGACCGACGGCATAACCGGTGCGCCCCGGCGCGGCACCGGGATAATCCGGCATCAGGATGACGATGCGACGATCCTGCGATGGCGCGGATTTCAATCGCAAAAAGGCCGCGATGCGGTTCGCCACCTGCTCGACTCGATCCGCCTCCGGCACATTCAGAAGGCTGACGCCGCCATCCGTCCGCGCCTGTTTGAACGAAATCGCACCCGCCAGAATCCGCCCATCCAGCTCCGGCAGAACCACATGCATGGCAAGATCGGACGGATTGAGACCGCGCGCATTTTCCGCCCAGCCGTCGCGCCGGGTGGTTGCCATCACCACCTGGAAAACGGGAACGCCGAGGCGGTCGAACAGTGTCTCGCCTCTATCATCCGTCTGGCTGGCAAAGGCCGTGGCGGCGATGATGGCGGCAGGCTGAAGATCGGGCAGCACCGTTTCGAGAAAACGGATCGCTTCCCCATCCTTCAACCCGCTGACAAAAATCGGCAGGGGTGCAAACCCGCGCGCAGAGAGCACCTGAAACAGCGCATCGACGGGTGCTGCATCTTCCGCCAGAAGCATGGAGCGGTAAAAAAGGATGGGCAGAACAGATGCACCGGCAGGAAACCCGGCACAAGCCTCTTCCTGCCCCACGACCCCCAGATCCGGCCGATAAAAGCCGGCTTTCGGCAGGGGTTCGGGCCTTATATCCGGCCATTCTCCGCCGCCCGCCAGAATAGCGAGGCCAGCGGCAAGACGACCCATATTCTCCCCGCCGCCTTCGCGAAAGAAGGAGAGAACGGAGGCAAGCGTCGGCTTATCGAGCGTGGAGGCCGCTTCGAGCTTTTCATCCCTTTCGCTGCACTCCCCCGGCAAAAGCAGAAGCTTGATGCCCCGCCTGCGCGCCAGAATGGCCAGCTGATCGACCCCGTAGCGCCAGCGCTCCGCGCCACCGAGAATCCGGATAAGAATGACGCGGGCATGTTCCGCCGTTTTTTCGATCCAGAGATCGACCGACATCGGATGCCGAAGCTCGGACAGGTTCGCGGCGGAGAGGGAAGGGAGCCTATCTCCAGCCTGCCGCCACGCCTGCTCGAGCCCGGCAAGATCGCTTGCCGAAAAAGACAGCACCACCACATCCGAGCGGGGCTGGTTAAGATCAACCGGCTCGATCAGGTCGTCCAGAGACGAGGATGTGGTGGCGAGAATATGCATCTAAAGCATTTCCAGTAAAAGTGCGCCGCGGTTTTGCGTCCGCACAATGCGCAAATGACTTATGTCAGGCGGCCAGCATCTGTTCGATCTTTTCCCGGTTGATACCCTTTTCACCGATGACGACGAGGCGGCTACGGCGCTCTTCACCCGCCGCCCAGGGGCGGTCGTAATAGTGGTTGACGCGGCTGCCGACTGCCTGCACCTGCAAACGCATGGGTTTAGTGGCGACTTCGATGAAGCCCTTGATGCGCAGCACATTTTCGGCAGCGGCCGTCTCGGCGATACGGGCCGCCAGCGCTTCCGGATCGGTAACGGCTGGCAGGTCGATGACGAAGCTGTCGAAATCATCATGTTCATGGTCAAGTTCGCCATCATGATGGGTGCGGCGGTTTTCAATATCCTCTTCAACCGCAAGGCCGAGACCGATCAGCACGGCCGGATCGATGGCGCCGTTCGAAGCGACAACGATCTTCGCTGCTTTCGGCAGATGTTCGAGGATATGCGCCTTTGCCTTGTCGAGGCCGGCATCATCGAGAAGATCGGCCTTGGTGAGCACGATGAGATCGGCACAGGCGACCTGATCCTCGAAGACCTCTTCGACCGGATCGTCATGGTCGAGCGCCTCGTCATTGGCGCGCTGGGCAGCAAGCGCTTCCATGTCGTGGGCGACCTGACCTTCGGCCAGAGCCGCACCATCCACCACGGCGACCACGGCATCAACAGTTACGCGGCTCTTGATCGCCGGCCACTGGAAGGCCTGCACCAGCGGCTTCGGCAAGGCAAGACCTGAGGTCTCGATGAGAATATGCTCCACCTTCGGCTGGCGGCTGAGGATTTGTTCGATGGCCGGCTGGAAATCATCCGCCACCGTGCAGCAGATGCAGCCATTGGCCAGCTCGACGATGTTTTCCTCCGGGCAGCTTTCAATGCCGCAGCCTTTCAGAATTTCGCCGTCGATGCCGATATCGCCGAATTCATTGACGATGATGGCGAGACGCTTACCGTCAAGCTTTTCGAGAAGGCCGCGCAGCAGCGTGGTTTTTCCGGCCCCCAGAAAGCCGGTGACGATGGTGCAGGGAACGCGGTCCAGAAGGGTGCTCATGATCTCTCCTCGGTAAAATCGAATGGGGGAATGCGCGCCACCATGCCGCGCTTCAAGGGTTCGGGGCGGCCACGCCAAGGCATCAGGCCATCGGGGGCGGCGGAAAGCAGCCGCGCGCCGGTCAGCAGGTCTTCCGCATCGCCGAGCGTCAGCCCGCCAAACACATAAGACCAGCCATCGGCGCTGCGCAGAACGGCGCTGAGACCACGCTTGCAATTGGCAAGGCAATTGACGGAGCGAACGGCAATGCCGGTTTCCTGCGCCTTTTCGATGACGGCATCGGCAAGACGCGAACCCGGACGCGGTTCGGCATTCGGATCAGCGTCATCGCGACAGCTGCGGCAAACGAAGACGATCACGCCAGACGTCGTTTCGTCCTGCGCGCTCGCATTTGCACATGAAGATGTCGATGAAATATCCAAACCGTCCCGTTCCCGCGCCACGTTAAAATTCATCGGGGTGCGGCTATCGAAAACGGTGTGCGTCAGGCGCAAACCGGCTGTTCGATCTGACCGACTGACCGGAGCACCCCGCCCGGCAGACGTTTTTTCCCGAAACGGCAGGTCTCCTGGCTTGCGGCTATCAACACCCTGTCACCGCCTTCCCGAACCGATCATGGAGGTCCAGTGGCTTTACGGCGCGGGCTTACCGCTTACAGTTGCGGGGGCAGCCACGGAATGGCCCTTTCTCAGGGCGGAACCGTGTTCCCTCTTAGCTTTTCCCGTTGCCGGGAAAAGACCGTCAGTCCCTTACCCTTAGGCTGAACGGGTGTGAGGGTCAATGCCGCGCGCCCGTGACCGACGCATTGCCGGGTGCGGCAAATTGAGTATAGTCGCCGCTCCGAATGGCGGGGGGCATAAGGTCCGCGCCGCTGGATGAGAAGGAAAAGGCGATGACCCGCGACATCAGCGACAGCGAAGCCGAGCGTCACCGGCAGAAAATGGTCAACCGCAAGACGGTGCAGGATGCCGAAGTTGCAGAAAAGACCATCGAAAAAGGCCTGCTGATGATCAATACCGGCCCCGGCAAAGGCAAATCGACGGCCGCTTTCGGCCTCGCCTTGCGCATGCTCGGCACCGGGCGGCGGGTGGGCGCCGTGCAATTCATCAAGGGCGCATGGTCGACGGGAGAGCAGCAGGCCCTGACACTCTTCGGCGACAAGGTCGTCTGGCGCACCATGGGGGAGGGTTTCA
The DNA here is from genome assembly GCF_005221325.1 of Agrobacterium tumefaciens. Classification (NCBI taxonomy): domain Bacteria; kingdom Pseudomonadati; phylum Pseudomonadota; class Alphaproteobacteria; order Hyphomicrobiales; family Rhizobiaceae; genus Agrobacterium; species Agrobacterium tumefaciens. The sequence continues at coordinate 2,596,994 of NZ_CP039888.1, forward strand.
CTTGGGACACGCAGGATCTGAAGCGTGATGTAGCGGCAGCAACGAAGGCCTGGGAAGAAGCCAAGGCCCTGATGGCAGACGAAACCATTGGCCTTCTGGTCCTCGATGAGCTGAACATTGCCCTGCGCTACGATTACCTGCCGCTGGATGAGGTTGTCGCAACGCTTTCCAACCGCAGGCCCGATCTACATGTCATCGTGACCGGCCGCAACGCCAAGCAGCCGCTGATCGACGCCGCCGATATGGTGACGGAAATGACGCTGGTGAAACACCACTTCAAGGCGGGCGTGAAGGCGCAGGCCGGGATAGAATTCTGATATGACTGCCCGGGTGCTGATGTTTCAGGGAACCGGCTCCGATGTCGGCAAATCGCTGATGGTGGCCGGCCTTGCCCGCGCATTCACCCGGCGCGGCCTCTCCGTCATGCCATTCAAGCCGCAGAACATGTCGAACAATGCCGCAGTCACCGCCGATGGCGGCGAGATCGGCCGGGCGCAGGCATTGCAGGCGCGGGCAGCGGGCGTGCCGCTTTCCGTGCACATGAACCCGGTGCTCCTGAAGCCCCAGAGCGAAACCGGCGCACAGGTGGTAGTGCAGGGCAGGATCGTCGGCAATGCCAAGGCGGCCGACTATCAGCACATGAAGGCCGGGCTGATGCCGCGCGTGCTTGATAGTTTCGAGCACTTGAAACAACAGGCCGATCTGGTGCTGGTGGAAGGAGCAGGCAGCGCCTCGGAAATCAACCTGCGCGCCAATGACATCGCCAATATGGGTTTTGCCCGGGCAGCCGATGCACCGGTTATCCTGATCGGCGATATCGATCGCGGCGGCGTCATCGCCAGCCTCGTCGGCACCAAAGCGGTGCTCGACGCCGATGACGCGGCGATGATCGAAGGTTTTATCGTCAACCGGTTTCGCGGCGATCCGACGTTGTTTGCAGACGGGATGCGGATGATTGCGGAAAAGACCGATTGGGCCTCCATAGGGCTTCTGCCGCATTTTTCCGATGCGGCGAAACTGCCCGCGGAAGATGCGCTGGGGCTTTCCGGCCCGGCCCAGCAGAAACCCGGCGCAAAAATCCGCATCGCCGTGCCGATCCTGCCGCATATCTCCAATTTCGACGATCTCGATCCTCTCGACATGGAGCCGGATGTGGAGCTGATCCGCGTGCGGCCGGGTGATACGATCCCCGCCGATTGCCGGCTGGTTTTGCTATGCGGCTCGAAATCCACCATTGCCGATCTCGCCGTGCTGAAAGATGCGGGCCTGGACATCGATATAAAGGCGCATGTGAGGCGCGGCGGCTATGTTCTCGGCCTTTGCGGCGGCTACCAGATGCTTGGAAAAACCGTTGCCGATCCTGATGGTATCGAAGGGCCCCCGGCGACAGTCAAGGGGCTCGGCCTGCTGGATATCGACACGGTTTTGACGGGTGATAAACGGCTTGTTTCCGTGCGAGGCACGAGTTTCGACGGTGTTGATTTATCCGGCTACGAAATGCATGTCGGAGAAACTACGGGAATAGCGGGCAACCTGCCGTTTTCGACGATCGATGGACATGACGATGGCGCCATCTCGCCTGATGGCCGCGTCTTCGGCACCTATATTCACGGCCTTTTTGCGGACAATCGCCAGCGTAGCGCATGGCTGGAACGTCTCGGCGGGCAGGGTACGGATCTGAACTATGATGCGCAGGTGGATGCGGTTCTCGACCGTCTGGCTGAGCATATGGAACAGCACCTCGATCTCGACAGGCTGCTTGCTATAGCGCGATAAGGATCGCCAGAAGCCCGAACAGGCCGATCAGCAACAGGTCCGCGATCCGCGCCAGCCGCAGTGCCCTTCGAATATCACCGGCAACCAGCGCCGACCTTCCCCCTTCGCCCATGAAACGCGCCTCGATCATCTGCCCGCCATAGGAACGCGGCCCGGCAAGCGCAAAACCCAGCGCACCGGCCAGCGCCGCCTCCGGCCAGCCGGCATTGGGGGAGCGGTGGTGGCGCGCATCGCGACGGATCGCAGCAATGGCCGCTTTTGGCGACGCGCCCTCAACAAAAAATGCGGCGATCACAAAGAGGCTGCCACTCAGCCTCGAGGCCGGCAGATTGACGAGATCATCCAGCCGGGCCGAAGCCCAGCCAAAGGCCTCATGGCGCGTCGAACGATGGCCGATCATGCTGTCTGCCGTGTTGATCGCCTTGTAAGCCGCACCGCCCGGCAGACCCAGAAGCCCGAGCCAGAAGGCAGGGGCGACGATGCCATCGGAAAAATTCTCGGCGAGACTTTCGATCGCCGCCCGGCAGATCGCCGCCTCATCCAGCTTTTGCGGATCACGCCCGACGATCATCGACACCGCCTTGCGGCCGCCCTCCACCCCCTCGCGCTCCAGCGCCGTGGCGACTGCCTCCACATGCTGTTCCAGACTTTTTTGCGCCGGAAGCGAAGCGCCGAGTATCGCCACGGCCAGCAGACCGAAGGGCAGGAAAAGCAGAACCGATTGCGCAAACCATGCAAGGATCACCGTCAGCCCGACAAAAGCAACCAGCGCCACAACACCTGCGGCCTTGCGTTGAGAAAATGACGCATTCTCCCGGTTCCATTTTTTGTCCATGAGCGCGATAAGCGAACCGATCCAGGTGACGGGGTGGCCGAGGCGTTTGAACAGCCAGTCCGGATAGCCGGTCAGGCGTTCGATCACGAGCGACAGGAAAGCGATAGCAAAGAACATGGGCGAGACAGTACCAGAAAAGGCTCAAGGAGCGATCCGTCACGGCGGCAATCTCGGCAAGGCGCGCCTGATGTTTCGGCAAGCGCCTGAACCGTGGATCGACCTTTCGACCGGGATCAACCCGCACTCCTATCCGCATTCACCCATTCCTGCCAGCGCATTCACCCGTCTGCCGGAACCCGGCACCGCCGAGGAGCTTAAACAGCTGGCGGCAACCCATTTCGGCGCGCCTTCCGCGCAGCATGTGACACTCTCTCCCGGCACCCAGATGCTGATGCCTTTGCTGGCGCAGATCGCCATCAATCGTGGAGCCCAAAACGGTGCCGTGCTTTCACCCGCCTATGCGGAACATGCCCGCACCGCACGCATGGCGGGGCTAACCGTCAACGAAGTGGAAAACATCAGCGATCTGTCGGCTTACGGCTATGCGGTAGTGGTCAATCCCAACAATCCCGATGGTCGCATCACCGATCGCGAAGCTTTACTCACGCTGGCAGGAGCAATACGCCGCAAAGGCGGCCTGCTCGTCGTGGATGAAGCCTTCATCGAAACGGGCGGCGCCGAAAGCCTCGCGGATGCAGCCGGTAGCGACGCGCTGGTAATCCTGCGATCCTTCGGAAAATTTTATGGCATGGCGGGCGTGCGATTGGGCTTCGCAATTGCGCATCCCGACATCGCTGCCGAACTGGAAGCAAGGCTTGGCCCCTGGGCGGTTTCCGGCCCGGCGCTGCATATCGCGACCGAAGCGCTGGCAGACAGGGAGTGGCAGTCATCCATGCGTCTGCGGCTCGCGGAGGAAGCAAGGCGCTTGAACGCGCTGCTGGAAAAGGCAGGGCTGAAAATCGCCGGCGGCACGTCCCTGTTCACGCTGGTGCGGGACGAGCGCAGCAAGGTACTGTTCGAGCATCTCGGCCGTCGCGGCATTCTGGTGCGCATCTTTGACGAAAGGCCTTATGACATGCGTTTCGGCCTTCCCGGCAGCGAAGCTGAGTGGCAGCGCCTCGAAGAGGCGCTGCGATCTTTCGATCACTCCTCGAAAGTGTAGGTCTCGATCGACTCCGGCTTCATTTCGATGGAGAAGCCCGGCAGCTTCGGCGGCATATAAGCCGCGTTGCGGATATCGCAGGGCTCGATGAAGTGCTCATGCAGATGGTCGACATATTCGATCACGCGACCTTCCTTGGTGCCTGATACCACGAGATAGTCGATCATCGACAGATGCTGCACATATTCGCAAAGGCCGACGCCGCCCGCATGTGGCCAGACCGGCAAATTGTATTTTGCCGCGATCAGCAAAACAGCCAGCACCTCGTTCAGACCGCCCATACGGCAGCTGTCGATCTGTACGACATCAATTGCGCCTTCGGCGATGAACTGCTTGAACATGATGCGGTTCTGGCACATTTCACCGGTTGCCACCTTCACCGGGCCGATGGCGGCGCGAATCTTGCGGTGGCCAGCCACATCATCCGGGCTCGTCGGCTCTTCGATGAAGAACGGCTTGGAAAAGGCGAGCTTATTCACCCACTCGATCGCCTGATCCACTTCCCATACCTGGTTGGCGTCGATCATCAGATAACGGTCGGGGCCGATCACTTCACGGGCAATAGTGAGACGGCGGATGTCGTCTTCGAGATCGCGGCCGACCTTCATCTTCACATGGTTGAAACCGGCATCGATCGCTTCCTGGCAAAGACGGCGCAGCTTGGCATCGTCGTAACCCAGCCAGCCGGCTGACGTCGTATAGCATGCATACCCTTCGTTCTTCAGCGTCTCGATGCGTTCCTTCTTGCCGGCCTCGGCCTTTCTGAGGATCGCCAGCGCATCGTCGCGGGTCAGCACGTCAGTGAGATAACGATAATCAACGATATCGGCGATTTCTTCCGGGCTCATATCGGCCACAAGCTGCCATACCGGCTTGCCGGCCTTCTTGGCCAGCAGATCCCATACCGCGTTGACCACGGCACCGGTGGCAAGATGCATCGCGCCCTTGTCCGGGCCGATCCAGCGCAGCTGGCTATCACTCGTCAGATGTCGCCAATATTTGCCGGGGTTTTCCGTGACGGTGGCAAGATCAGTGCCGACCACCAGATGGCGCATCGCTTCGATGGCCATGCAGCATATGTCATTGCCTCGGCCGATGGTGAAGGTCAGGCCATGGCCCTTCAGGCCCGGCTCGTCCGTATCGAGAATGACGTAAGCCGCCGAATAATCCGGGTCGGGATTCATCGCGTCAGAGCCGTCGAGGCTCTGGGAGGTCGGGAAACGCAGGTCGAAAACACGCAGATCTGTAATTTTGGTCATGGCCGGTTACTCGCGGTCAGTGTCAAAGAAAATCGTTCAATCGAGGTGGAAGGTTTCTTCCATCATCGCCCACCACTCGCCTTCCTTGCGGCTTTCGAGGGGCTGCTGGCAGGGAATGGTGAATGACCACCATTCCTGGTTTTTCGGGCTCGCAGCTATCTTCGCCATATCGGCGCTGAAATCACTGCCGTGATATTCCCAATAGCCGAAAAGCAGATTTTCCGGCTCGCGCAGGAAGATCGTGTAATTGCGAATGTTGCTTTCGCTGATCAACGCCAGAACCTCTGGCCAGACCGCGGCGTGCAGCCTTTTATATTCTGCGATCATCTCCGGCTTGACGCCTATGACCATGCCCATGCGCTGCATGAAAAACTCCGTTATTGCTCGATGGTGGCAAGCGCCGCACGCAGCTTCGACTGCGGCAGCTTCAGTTCCAGCCTTTCGGCGGCGGCAATGACCGGCACGAAGCGGCGGCGCTTCTTTTCGTCATGATTGCCGGCGATATCGGCAAGGCGATGCGCAAGAAAAGGATTGCGCAAACGCTCCCGCAACACGCGAATATAGGTTTGCGCCTCGCCGCCCATACCCTCAGTCGCAAAAACCGGCAGAACCTCGTCGCGCCAGAGTGCTTCCAGATCAGCCACCAGAGCGTCGTCAGCCATGGCCTGCCGCACCGTCTCGTCCTTCGGGCGTGCATCCTGCGCCCAGCGCTCCGCCAGATAGGAATGGCCGAGGTTGAGCAGGAAAAGCTTCAGCTTTTCATAGTGGTCGAGATCATCAGTCAGCACCACCGCGGGGTGCGTGCAGGGAAGCACTAGGCCTTCCTGCTTCTCGATCGCCCAGAGTGCATAGGGTTCCGCAACAGCGCCGACCGGATCGATCGGCTCGGAGACGATACGATCCACCAGACTATTGGCGAAACGGCACTTCTCATTCAGATAGAAGGCAAAACCCGCCGGCAATTGCCATTCATCCGCAAGCCGGCGAATGACTTGGCTCAGCTTTTCGCCGTTACGCGGCACGAGCTCGCAGGGGAAGATCGAAACAGGCGCTTCGGGATTAAGCTCAAAACGCTCCAGCAGCAGCATGCAAAGCTTCGCCGGAAAGCTTTTCGGCACGATGGTGAAATCGGCGGCAAGCTCGGGTCCGTCGCCCGAATCCAGCTCATAACCGCGATCGCCTGTGTTGGACAGAATGACCTCGGCCACACAGGCGAGACGGCGCACCTCGGCCCAATCGGTCGTAGCAGTCAAAGCCCGGGCGACGGCCTTACCCTGAATTTCCTCATCCACTTCCTGCCCATCGCGAATGCCGCGAATGCGCACGGGATAGGATGCGCCGCTGTTCAGCGCCGCAACGCGCTTCAGGCTCTCGGCATTGCCGGTCGTCTGGACGATTGCAATGCGGCCCAGCGCCTCGCCACTATCGAGCGCCTGCGAAACGAACAGATCCGCATGGGCGAGAAGAAAGCGGCTGGTGCCGAATTGCAGGATTGGCGTATCGGGTGTCATGCGACCTCCACCATACCCTTGATGACCCCGGCTTTCGGATCGGTCAGGCCCGCGAACTTCGACGGAACATCGGCAAGTGTCATGCGATGAGTGATCAGCGCCTCCGGCACTTTCCCTTCGCGCAAGGCGCGAAGCACGCGCTCGAAATCCTCCGGCGTCGCGTTGCGGCTGCCGAGCAGCGTCGTCTCACGCTTGTGAAATTCCGGGTCGTTGAAGCTGATATCGCTGGCGACGATGGACACCAGAACATAGGAGCCGCCGTGACCAACGAAGGAGAAACCGCGCTCCATGGCTTTCGGATTGCCGGTCGCATCGAAGACCGCATCGAAGAAATCGCCGCCGGTAATGTCGGAAAGTCGATCCTTGTCACCGTCGCCGAGGGCGACCGTATGAGCGACACCGAGGTGGTCCTTACAGAAATCCAGCCGGTCGGTGCGACCATCGATCATCGTCACTTCGCCGCCATCGAGAACGGCGAAGACTGCAACCGCCATGCCGATCGGGCCGGCACCGACGATCAGAACCTTCTGCCCTTTTTCAACGGCACCGCGCCGCACCGCATGGGCGCCGATCGCCAGGAATTCCGTCATGGCCGCCTGGTCGAGGCTCAACCCCTCCGCCTTCAGCACAAATTGCTGCGGCACGCTCAGATATTCCACCATGCCGCCATCGCGATGGACGCCGAGCACACCGATATTGCGGCAGCAATTGCTCTTGCCCTTCAGGCAGGCATTGCATTTTCCGCAGGACATATAAGGAATGATGGTCACCACATCGCCAGCGGAAAGGTCACTGCCCGCGGGTGCCTCCTCAACCGTGCCGGAAAGTTCGTGACCCATGATACGTGGATAGGAGAGATAGGGCTGGTTGCCGGTGAAGATGTGCAGATCCGTGCCGCAAACGCCAATGCGGCGAACACGCACCAGGACTTCACCTTCGCCGCGCACGGGTTTCGGCAGATCCTTGGCGGTTAATTGACCGGGAGTGTCACAGAAAATCGCCAGCATGCATCACCTGTCATCAAGGGAGTAAAAACGAATGGCGTTGCCGCCGAAGACTGCCGGATGGTCCTTCACCGGCACGATATCGCGGCAGAAGTCCAGCCAGCTCTGATAATCGCCCGCAAGACGCAGCACCGGCCAGTCGCTACCGAAAATCACGCGATCGCCACCGAATAGTTCCAGAATGGTCTCGGCATAGGGCCGCACCGCTTCCGGACGCTGCTCACCACGCTCGGTCAGCAGGCCGGATAGCTTGCAATGGACATTGGGAAGGGCCGCCAGAGCCGCCATATCACGCCGCCAGTCACTATAGTGGCCGGTGGCAATCAGAGGCTTCGCACCATGATCGATAACAACAGGCAAGTCTGGATGCCTGCGGGCAAAGGAAAGGAGATGCGGCAGATTGGGCGGCAGGACCAGCGCATCAAACACCAGACCGTGCTTCACCAGCGCGGCCACGGCAGCATCCAGCGCCGGATCGTCTATCCAGGCGACATCTTCCATGCCCTGAAGCATGGGGCGCGCACCCTTGAAGGCCGGATGTTTCGCCCGGCGGGCGATTTCCGCCACCGCTTCAGCAGACTTCATGTCCACCCAGCCGACCACGCCCTTGATGAAATCGGTTTTCTCTGCCAGTTCCAGCATGAAATCCGTATCGGCCGCCGTCTCCATCGTCTGCACCAGCACCGTGCCGGAAACCCCGGCGGCATCAAGCAGTGGCGACAGATCGGCCGGAAGAAAATCCCGGTAGATGGCAGCAAGCGATGGCGGCGGCCATTGCCCGGCGCGATCCTTCATCAACCAGAAATGCTGGTGGGCGTCTATGAGCATTGCCTCAGGCCTTTCCGCCGGGCACGGGCGCACCTTCGGCAATCAGGCCGCGCTTATGCAGCTCGGGCCAGAATTCATCCGGGATGGACTGCTCGAACCATTCAATATTGGAGGCGAGCTGCTGCGCATTGCGCGCACCTGAAACAACCGTGACCGACGCCGGATGGGCGAGCGGAAACTGAAGCGCGGCGGCCTGCAGCGAGACACCCAGTTCCTCGCATACGCTGTGCAGCGCGTCGACATGTTTGAGGATATCGGCAGGCGCATCGGCATAATTGAATTTGCGGTTGCCAGCCAGAATGCCCGAATTGAAAGCGCCGGCGACAACGATGGCGACGCCGCTTTCAGCGCAGCGGTTCATGAAAGCAAGGCTTTGCTGTTCGAGCAGCGTATAACGGCCGGCAAGCATTGCGACGTCGATATCGAAGACATCCATGGCGTCGTTGATGATTTCCCACTCATTGACGCCGAGGCCAACAGCCCCGGTCGATCCTTCTTCGCGCAGCTTGCCGAGCGCGCGGAACCCGCCGCCGGTAGTCAGCTGCTCCCAATAGTGCTGGTGCTTTTCACCATGGGTATGGGAGCCGATATCATGCACATAAAGAATATCCGGCTTCAGGATACCCAGCCGCTGCTGGCTTGCCTCGAAGGACCGCAGAATACCGTCATAGGAATAATCATAGACCGGGCGGAACGGCAGGGGCGCAATATAGGCATCCTCCTCCGGACCCACGGTCTCATCCGGCACCATGACACGGCCGATCTTGGTGCTGAGCGTATAGTCACCCCGGTCATGCTCGGTCACCATGGTGCCAAGACGGCGCTCCGACCGCGTATAACCGTAAAACGGCGCGGTATCGAAATAACGCATGCCGCTTTCCCATGCCTTGTCGAACGCACCTTTGGACTCTTCATAGGGCGTGACGCGGTAGAGATTGCCCATTTGGGCGCAACCGAGGCCCATGACGGTGACGTCGACAGTGCGGCGCGGCAATTTACGTGTATCGGAGACTTTCATCGCAGGGACTTCCTGAATTCTCAAGCATGGAGCGGGATGGTGAAACCGCATCTCAAAGGGTGAGGCGCGCCGCCGCCGGGCGGCGCGCCGTCGGCATCAGTAAAGCACGTTCTTGGCTTCAGGCTTCTCGATATTGTCCTTGGTGACAACAACGACGCCGGTATCGACGAACTTCTCAACCTTTTCCTTGTTGATGAGCTTGGTCACGGTTTCCACGCCCTTTTCACCCATCTGGTAGGAGCCCTGAACCACGATGCCGGCCAGCGTGCCATCCTTGACGAAGCTCTGCAGGTCCTGGTTACCGTCGAAGCCGATGGCGACGACCTTGCCTGCCTTGCCGGACTGGGCAAGCGCGCGGCCAACACCGATGGCAGTCGGCTCATTGGCGCCGAAAATGCCCTTCAGATCGGAGTTGGCGGCCAGAACGTCGGTGGTCTGGTTCAGCGCGGTCGCCATCTGCGACTGCGAATAGAACGGGCCAACGATCTGAAGCTTCGAATGCATCTGGATGTAGTCGGTGAAACCGCCGACACGGCCGATTTCAGAACCGGCACCGGCGACATAGGACATCACGGCAATCTTGCCTTCCGTGCCGACCTTGTCGATCAGCGCCTGCGCTGCCAGTTCGCCGGCTTTCTTGTTATCGGTCGCCAGGAACGACTGGTAATATTGCTCCGAGCCCTTGGTGAGCTGAGAGTCGATCAGAACCACTGGAATGCGGGCTTCCCAGGCCTTCTTGACGGCAGGCACCAGCGCGTCAGGATCCGAAGGCGCCAGAACGATACCCGCAACCTTACGGTTGATGGCGTTTTCGACCATGTTGACCTGATCGGCAATCGCCGATTCGGCAGCCGGGCCCTGGAAGGTCATGGTGTTGCCGGAAGAGTTCTTCATCGCCGCATCAGCGCCCTTCTGGACGTTCTGCCAGAAGGTGGAGTTGACGGTCTTGACGATGACGGCGATTTCACCGGCCTGCACGGTGGAAACGCTCCACAGCGCGATTGCGGATGTCAGAAGGGCAGTCGTAATTTTCTTCATTTTCTTCCTCCGTGATGTCGGCATACCGGGCCTCCCCTGCCGATCTTGTTTGCGGAAAGGGTCCGCAGCCCTTTTG